>DATBLC010000170.1:0-59340 GCA_036555515.1 Binatia bacterium | reverse complement strand
AAACCACTCCGCCGACCAGTATTCGCGCGTTCCATCGGCCGTGAAGGACCAACTCCCGATATGCGCAAGCCGCTGTTCTTCGGCGAGGTAGAACTCGCTTCGCCTCAACTCCTCTAAACGCTGCTCCTGCTCACCCTTGGTGGCGATGTCAAGATCCTCGGAACTCATTTCGTATCTTTCCAGAGGCAATCAGACTTTGGCCTACATGTCTTCGCTTCAGCAACCCGTATACCAGAATATGATAAAAAAGGTACATCGCCGTTGTAAGAGTTAGTAAGCAGTAGGGAGAAAGAGAAAAACGCGAGGACAAGAAGAATTCGTAGCAAATTTCCTGATCACGGAATTATCATTTTCGCAATATTGCGAAAAGATCTTGTGGCTTTTTGCAAGCGTAAGAAAGCCGCCATCTGCGGGAATCAAGTCGAACAGGTTTTTATCGGCGCGAAGTGTTGAAAGTACGATCGCGGGCATGCCAAAAAGCACCCCAAGGAGATCTTCCGCGCACTGACGGAAAGCATGGCCGTGTGGGCGTAATCGAACGACCCTCCTCTCTGATGAAAGAGCTTGGCATAAATCCGAAGCTTTATGCGCAATTCAGACTTCTTCCTGATGAGTTTGACAGAATGTTGTTCTTAACTGTACAACCTGCCTTTCTAGCCATATCGCGAGCGGAGGGTAAGCAATGGATCCCGCCATCGTCAGTGCAATGGCCGCCGTATTGGGGTCGCTTGTGGGCGGCTCCGCCACCGTCGCAACCGCCTGGGTCACGCAAAGGACGCTCAGTAAGCGTGAACTGCTTGGCGCGGAGATCCGTACGCGCCAAACGCTTTACGGTGAGTTCATTCGTGAATGCTCCAAACTCGTCGTGGACTCGTTCGAGCATACATTGGACAAGCCGGAAAAGTTGTTGTCCGTATATGAGCTGATCAATCGGATTCGGCTTTGTTCGTCCGACGCGGTTCTTGCGGAGGCGGAACTGATGTTGAAACGGATCACGGAACAATACTACTCGCCCAACCTTTCGATCGAAGAAATCCGCATGCTCGTTCAGTCGCTTGGCCCTGATCCACTCAGGTCCTTCGGTGAGGCATGCCGCGTCGAGCTCAAATCGATGCGCGGCGCGGTGTAGCGGTTTGCAATACCGACCCGAGCCGCGTGCTGAAAAAATCTTCGTTATCGAGAGCCGCAGTGGGCGCCCGTTGATTTTGGAGGGCAAGCTCCTCGCTCGCTGGTCACCGAGCTAAGAGTTGCTTGCGAAAAGGCCAGAGCGGACCTTCAAAACCGCGAACTCGTCATCGACCTGAAGAACTTAACAGCGATCAGCCAGGAAGGCGAAAACGCGGTGCTTGAGTTGATGAACGAAAGGGTTAAATTCCGCTGCGGCCTGTTTACCAAACACGTCTTGCGGCAACTCGCCCGCAGAACACAAGAAAGCATAGGGAAGCAGAAATAGAACCAGCGAGATCCAGCTTGGGAGCGAGCACTTGAGTGAAAATTATCCTCAAAACGTTTTTGCGGAGTTCTGGCCATTTTAACGGTTTCCGAATTGTCTAGCTTCAAATTGGGAAGATTTTGGGAACTACTGTCATTGCAGCTAGAAATCTGGACGGCGCCAGATTGTAAGTAGTTGATTTTTGAAGTTTGGAGCGGGCGACCGGGGTCGAACCGGCGACGTCCAGCTTGGGAAGCTGGCATTCTACCACTGAATTACGCCCGCTCAGGACAGGGTAGAAGTATTGGTAGAAATGTATGGAAATAGCTATGGGTTGTCAATTGCTCGAGGCAACAGGCATTAGCCAATAGGCGCGTTGCAGAATGCCTACACACTGCTGAACAAACCCTCCTGCAAGCTGCTCAAAAAGATCCAGAGGCAAGGCGCGCGAAAAATCGACGAGCGGAGGCGTACTTTCAGTACGTTGCAGCGAGGCGATTGAGCGCAACGAAGCATATGGGTCTTTTTCAGCAGCTTGCTAAGCGTGGGCGGACTTGCCACGAATCATCGCGAGCAAGTCGGCGGCGGGCATTTTGGACACCACCACGCAGATTACGCCCCCTTCGCGGTGCAAGAGTCCATTCACACCGTCGCGCGAGAATGAATAAAAATTGAGCCGCATGTCGGCGTCGTAGAACTTTTCCGCGCCGTCGGGAGCATCGGCTTCGCTGCCGAGAAAAGTGAAGCAGGTGACCGCCGGACCTTCGCCTTGATAAACGGTGACGAGCACTTCACGGCGGCCGATTTTCTGAACGAAGCCGGACACCGGGTAAAGCTTCATCATGGATAGATCTAAAGTCACGGGCCTGAAACGTTCACCCACCGCGCGGGCCAGTTCGTCTCTCATCGCTGCGGGATTGTCCGACCGGACGGGCACAATTTTACCATCGAAGATACTAACGTGGGTTTCCAATGCCGCAAGGCCGATGTTCGGCCGAGACCACTGCGAATAAACGAGCGCAGCTGTTACGAGGAGAAGAGTCGCCAGCGCAAAGCCTGGACGCCATCCGATCATGCTAAACCAGCGCGCCACGGTCCCGCTGCTTCCGTCTCGGCGAACTGACGGTCTCGCGGCGATTTTCCCTTCGACCGCCCGGCGCAACGTAGCGGGCGCCGTGATGGCGCGACCGGCCAATCGGATTTGCTGCTTCAGTTGCCTTTCCGCGGCGACAGCCTCACGACACTGGCGACAGATATTCAAGTGGTCCTCTATGGCAACCCGCTCCTCGGCGCTTAGCTCGCCATCAACCAGCGCCGTAATCAATTCTTGGGCCGCATCACAAAGCATGATTTAGCGATCCGTTCCGGTTATTTTCACGTAATCTTGCAACTGCTTCTCCATCAGTTTCCGGCCGCGCGACAAACGCGAACGCACCGTGCCGATGGGACAGGAAAGAACCTGTGCCGCCTGTTCGTAAGACAAATCGCCCATATCCACTAAAACGATCGGCGCGCGAAATTCCTCGGGAATTCGTTTAAGCGCGTCGCCGATCTTCGCTCCCAGTTCCTGCTCTAACGCCAGTGTCTCCGGGCCGGGGTTTGCCGTCGGTAGCGTCTCCCAAAAATCTTTTCCGTGCTCTCCAGCTTCGCTGAGAGCCTCGGCAGAAACCATCCGCCGATTGCGCGCGTAGGCGTCGTGGGAAAAATTGTAAAGAATTCGCGTCAGCCAAGCCTTCATATTGCTGCCCGGCGTGAATTGGCGCTGCGAGCCAAGCGCTCGCGCGCAGGTCTCTTGCACGCAATCTTGCGCGTCAGCGGCGTTTTTGACGAGATAGTAGGCCACCCGGTAAAGATGATCGAGATGGGTCATGATCTCTGACGCGAAGCGCTCGCGGTCAAGATCGCCTGCGTTGATCACTTTCACGGCCCGCGATTGTATCGAAGGCTGGATGTGGTGTCCAATTCCGGGCCTTTAGATGACCAACTGGTTTACCTGGCGAAAAGTTCCCCGAAAATTGTCCGCCAGCTCACTTCTGCACGCTTGCGAGACAGTGGGAAGCTGTCCTATGTTATGCGAATGAAGTACAAAATATTGGGAAAAACCGGTTTGAACGTCAGCACGGTCGGCCTGGGCACCATGGTCCACGCGGGTCATTTCGGTCCGATGAAGGACGAAGAATCGCTCAGCGCCATCGATGCCGCATTGGAGTTGGGCGTGAACTTCATCGACACCTCGGATGCCTATGGCGCGGGCTATTCCGAAACGCTCCTCGGCAATGCGCTAAAAGGGCGCCGCGATAAGGTCATCATCGCCACCAAAGGCGGCAATGTCATGACCGGGCCGAACCGCGGCAAGAGAATTTTCACGCCGGACTATATTGACGGCGTGCTGCACGAAAGCTTGAAGCGGCTCCAGACCGACTACATCGATCTCTATCAGTTGCACAATCCCACCGTGGACGTAATCGAGCGAGGCGAGGTTTGGGAGGTGCTCGAACGGCGCAGGCGGGAAGGCAAGATCCGCCACTATGGGGTTTCCATCAATACCATGGAGGAAGGAATTGCAGCGGTGAAAGACGGCCGCTCCGAAACGATCCAGGTGGAATACAGTTTGTTGGCTCAAGACCCCGCCGAAGCCTTCTTCCCGATCGCGCAAGCCGCAAACATCGGCATTATCGCTCGCATCCCCCTCAAGCGCGGCATCTTAACCGGGAAGATGACCGCGGCCGACGAACAAAGATTTCAAGGCGAAGATGTCCGGGCGCGGAGCTTCAAAGGCGAGGCTTTTCAAAAAGAGTTGGCTAAAGCCGAACAATTGCGCTTCCTGGTTCACGGCCCGGTTCAGAACATGGTTCAGGCGGCGATCGCCTTTTGCGTCGCCCATCCCGCCGTCAGCACGACGATTCCGGGCGCGCGCAATGCCGCGCAGATGCGCGAGAACGCGTCCGGCGCCGACGTCGAATTGCCGCCAGAGGATCTCAAGAAGATTGCGGAGCTGTGGCGGCGCGGATTCGCGAGCTAATCAAACCTCCGTTCAATTCGTTCAAGTTGTTCAAAACGTTTAGAACGATTTGAACTGTTTGAACGGCTGGAACTCTGATGAGTATCATCGAGCAAAAAATTTCCCGCTGGCCCAACGATGAAAAAATCGCCGTTATGGTCACCATCATGTTCGAAGTCTGGTCCGACGGCAAAGCGCCGCCCTACTCACCGATGACGACGGCACTCAAACCCGGCACGCCGGATTTGCTTGGCATTTCCTGGTCTCAATATGGCGGCAGGACCGGCATCTGGCGCTTCATGAGGATTTTGGATGAAACTGAAGTGAAAGCGACGGTCTGTCTCAATGCCAAAGGCGCAGAAGAGTTTCCCGAGGCCGTCAAGGAACTCAACCGTCGCGGGCACGAGATCGCGGGCCACTCTTACACTCAGGACCTGGTGCTGCCCTATCTCTCACCGGCGGAAGAGAAAGACGTGATAGCACGCTGCACGGGCATCATTGAGAACAGCGTCGGCACTCGCCCCGTCGGCTGGTTCAGTCCTGTGGCTGCTCCGACCGCGCACACGGCGGAATTTCTCGCCGAAGCCGGTTACCTCTGGCATGGGGACTACAACGACACCGACCTCCCCTACTCGTTCGACACTCCCCGCGGCAAATTGGTCGCCATCGCGCACAGCGATTTCACCGATAACCGCACGCTGCGCTCCAGCCCGCGAGATTTTTATCACGTGTACAAAGACACCTTCGACTATCTGTACCGCCATGAGCGGCCGTCATTACTCAATTTGACGGTCCACACGCACTTCGGCGGCCGGCCGTTGATGTCGGCGATGCTGCATGAGCTGTTAAACTACATGAAAGGTTTCCCCGAAGTCTGGTTCGCGCGCCACGACGAAGTCGCGCGCTGGGTGGTGAAGCAGGACTAATTCACAAGTTTCTACTAAGCAGTTCATTGGTTACTAGACATCCAAACCGAGGGGCGAGTCCTGGAAAGCGCGGGCACCAGACGCTAAAGAAAGCATTCAGGCCCAAGCCGTTGGAATAACCGCCCCTGGAGCGGTTCGGGTGGTGGTCGACAAAGCTCAGATCTATTGCCCGCGCTTGGAAGGGCTCGTCCCTCGGTTTGAGGAACCAAAATTGTCTAGATACTTATGAACTTCCTAATAGTTTGCAGTTTCTGGTTCCTGGTTCCCCGACCAACAGGAGGGCGGCACTCAATTTCGATCGATGCGATACTCGGAATGTCTTCTTCCGGCTGATGGTTTGAACGATTTGAACGGCTTGAACGACTGGAACGAGTTACATCGTTAAAACTCGCCGCGAAAGATGCCGCGCTGACCGCGCGCTTCCTCCACTGCGACTTCCATGTAACGAATACTGGTCGCGGGGAATTGCCGACGAACTCTGCGTTGAATCTGTTTGGCGATATATTCAGCCAGGAGTTCGGTACTGGTGTTGGCGAGAGGAAGCAGGATTACGTCCCGTTTAGGCAAGAGAATCTTCTGCTTCCTGTAATAAATTTCGATCGCATCGTCCTTCTTTCGGACTTTCAATTCGGGACACTGGCTCTGGATCATAGTCCGGTGGTCGAGATCGTCACACACGCTCTTCACCAACGGCTTGAAGGCAATAAAATCCAGCACTACTCCGGCCCTGTCCAGTTCCCCTTCCAACGCGACTGCCACCTGATAATTATGACCATGGAGCGCTTCTCGCTGGCCGTTGGCAAAGACCAGAAAATGTGCGGAAGCGAAATTGAAATAGTCCTTGGCAACTTCGATGCTAAAGCGGCGCGGCATGAGGCGGACGTTAACCAAAAGCCATGGATGATTCAAGTTCGCGAAAATCGATACGGTTCAGCCGGATTCCGCAGTTGTGCTCAGCAGGAAGCGCGAGGCGGAAACCCTCTGTAGCAAAGTCTCAGCCGAAGGCTGATCCGCCTGTGGCGGAGATGCCGTCTGCCTCTAAGCAGACATCGAGCAGCGGTGCTTCGACGAAACCTTAAAGCTCGTAACAACGAATTGCGAAAACGCAAAATGACTTTGAAAATTTCACAGTCGGACGCCTTTGCTACTCCAGTGTTCCACCTCGCTTCCGGGCTCCTCAGTTTAACTGCGGAATCCGGGTTCCGTTGCGAAAAGGAGCCATGAAAAAGTGTAAATAATAGTTGCAATCTAACGAGAGACAAGCTACCTGAGGAGCGATGACACTCTCCGAATCGTTAGCCAGCCAACCAGAGCAAATCCTCTCGCTCATCGGCGCCAGCGCTCCAGCCGCCGGGGTTCGAGCGCGCGTTCATCACCAATTATCTAGCGAAGACCCCGTCAAAGAGGTGATCTCGCAGTAATCCGCACCAGGGAGCCTCACCATGATATCTGCCATAGTGCTGGCCGCGGCGAAGGCTGAACGAATGGGCAAGCCAAAGCTATTTTTGCCAATGCGCGGCAAGCCCGTGCTTCAATGGGTGCTTGAAAGTGTATTGGCAACGAAAGTGAGCGAGCTCATTTGCGTCGTCCGCGATTTGACCGCTGTGCGCGCAAATATCTCCGTGGCGGACCACCGGGTCTCTTGGCTCGTGAACTACGGCAGCGACGCCGGACAAAGCTCTTCGATCATAGCCGGTCTGTGGGCCATTGACCCGCAGTCCGACGCCGCGTTGTTCGTCGCTGGTGACCAGCCAATGTTCAGCAACGAACTTGTCAATGCGATCATCGACCGTTGCAAAAGAGTTTCGGCGCCGATCATCGCGCTGAGTTTTCAAGGACAAGTTCGAAACCCCGCGCTGTTTCGCCGCGAAATGTTTCCCGAGCTGCTCAAGCTCAGGGATGACCACGACGGCAGAGCAGTTATCAATGAGCATAAAGAGCAGCTTGAGCTCGTCCACTGGAATGATGCCGGTGCTTTTGTCGATATTGACGATGAAGAGGATTATGAAACGGTAAAATCGCTGGCTTGACCACGCGTCACGGACAGTTTTCTTTCCCCACCGCCGCCGAGATATGTTTTAGCCCGTCGCGCTCGAGCAACCTGAGCAACCCTCGATTGATTCGTTTGACGACTCCCGGCCCTTCATAGACCCATCCGGTATAAATCTGCACGGCATTGGCGCCCGCCTTGATCTTGTCGTATGCGTCCTCGGCATTGAAAATGCCGCCGACCCCGATAATCGGCAACCGTCCGCGGGTGATTTTGTAGATATGCGCGATAAACGAGGTCACCATCGCGGTGATCGGCCTGCCGCTTAGCCCTCCCGGTTCGGACCCGTGAATCGATTTCAATTTGTCGCGCATGAAGGCAGTGGCATTGGTCGCGACGATACCATTAAGTTTGACCGCGTCGACCACTTCGATAATGTCATCGAGCTGCGAAAATTCCATGTCCGGAGCGACCTTTACGAACAGCGGTTTCGCGGCGGTCTTGGCGCGCGCCGCCAGCTCGCGGTTTTTTTCTTGAACCGCCGATAGCAGCTCGCGGAGCAGGCTCTTTTCCTGCAAATCACGCAAATTCGGCGTGTTCGGCGAGCTAACATTCAGGGTAAAAAAGTCTCCGTGCGAAAAAAGTTTGGTAAAACAGGACAGGAAGTCCTTTGCGGCATCTTTGGTCTCGACGATCCTGGTCCGCCCGATGTTCATGCCCAGCGGAATTTTTGGCCGCGCGCCGCGAGCGCGCAGGCGCTCGAGCTTGATTGCAATCGCATCGGCGCCTTGATTATTGAAACCCAGACGGTTGATCAGCGCTTCATCTTCCGGTAGCCGGTAAAGGCGCGGCTTGGGATTGCCGGGCTGCGCCTCTGCGGTGATCGCGCCGACTTCCATGAAGCCAAATCCGAAAGCGGAAATCATTTTCGGCGCCAGGGCGTTTTTATCGAAGCCGCCGGCCAACCCCACCGGGTTTGGCAATGTCAACGAATCGATCTTGACCTCTAAGCGATCGTCTTCGACCTGGTAAATTCCTTCGATGGCGCCGTAGAGAAATTCCAGACGGGAAAGCAGAGTCAAAATCATCTCATGACTCTCTTCGGGGTCCTTGCGAAAGAGCCAGGGGCGGATGAGCGATTTATAGATAACGGACATGCAGATGATGTAACGGAAATTTCGCCGCAGAGCGAGCGCGGATGCTTCATGTATCGACGCGCGACGGAATGTAGAGCGAACACCAATCCGCGCACAGAGCGGGCACGAAACGAAAATTCAAGCAATTCAAAACGACTGGAACGGTTGGAACTTTTTCAACGATTTGAACGACCCTTGGAGGTCAGCGATAAAGCTCCCGCAGCAGTCCGCTTTTCTCGATGTTGTCGAGAAAACGCGTATCGATGAATTGTTCAGGCTTTGCATCCCGCGCCGCCGCGACGGTTTTTGCCAGATCGTCCAGCGCGTTTTTCATTCCCGCCATATTGATATAGGGAGCCTTCTCCAAGACCTTGCCAACGTAAAGATCATAGGCCTTCTGGAGGAGAAACGGGTCCTCGATCTTGGTGTACTTCGCGACCGACTTGAAGGTCAGTTCCCTGTCGGTTCTCGCGCGGTGGATGGCTCTCGCATAGGCGCGCATGAATCGATCGACCAGGTCGGGCTTTTTTCTCATAATCCCGCCTTGCACGACCAACGACGGATTAGGAAAGGCGAGATCCATATCGGTGATATTGACGAGCTCCTTGAAGCCCAATTTATCAACGGCAAAGAGAGTGGGCGGAGATACCAGGCCGGCGTCAATGGAGCCGCCTTGCAGGCCGCCCATAATCGAGCTCATGGCTCCCATTTGCAGGATGTTCACGTCTTTCTGAGGATCGAGGTTGTGTTTTCTGAGAGCAAAGCGGGCGGAAATATCAGTCGCAGAGCCGAAACGGGTTACCCCGATTTTCTTCCCTTTAAGGCCGTCAACGGTCTTGATCTCCGGTCTAACATAGATCGAAAAGATCAACTTGTTGGTGGTATTGCCGACGATCTTGAGATCGGCCCCTTGCAGGGCAGCGGCCATCGCTGAGCTGCCGTTTAATGCCGCAATGTCAACTTCCCCAGCGGTCACCACCTGGGCCAGCTGGCTGCCGCTGGGGATGAGAATCATCTGGTCTTCCAGCCCTTCCCGCGCGAAGAAGCCGGCATCGTGGGCAACCCACAGGCCCAGGTAGGAACCGCTGATGGAACTGTAACCGATGCGGATGCGATCGGCGCCCCAAGAAATCGACACGACGGAGAAAAACAGCAATAGGCTGAAAATGACGATTTTCTTCATGGCCGATCTCCTGACCGCAGCCGCGTCTTTTTCTTCGGCGATTGCTTATTTGAGCGGCGAGCAGGCACAGGGTACCATCACCATGTTTTCCTGCTTAACTACGAATTCTCGGGTCTGCGGCGGCCAGCCTTGCACGCTCTTCGATGCTTCGGCCCGCAAACGGTCGCGTTCTCCGCCGTCTTTGTATGCCCAGACGTGAATATACTGATTGAGCGGTCCGATTAGCGTATGCCCCGCGAACACCAGGGGTGAAACTTTCGTGCGCCTGGGCATGACTTCGCCGAATCGTTCGAGCACCGTGGGCATGGTGCCGGGCAGATAGGTGTACATCCGGAACTCGTAGGTGTTCCCTATCGACCGCGGTTCCAGGGGCGGAGAAAACGGCGCCGGCTGAATGATCCGGTTCTCTTGCTCGATGATGAATTCTTGGGTCTTGGGCGGCCATTTGCCGGTTTTTCTGGCCTCCCCGCCAATCCGCTCTCGTTCCTCAAAGCTCTCATAGGGCCACATATGAACGACCCTGTTCAAGCCCCCGACCTCGGATTTCCATAACCCTCCAAAGGGCGAAATTTTCGCCCGCGCTGAAAGACCTTCCGTGAAGCGTTCCTCGAACGCCGCCGTAGCACCCGGCTTAAGTAAATAAGTGCGCATTTCGACAAACATAAGACGCCCTCCTTTGCTTAGATTCATACCCTTTCCCACAAATGCGGCAAGAATTGCAACAGGGATTTCAGTTAAACGCCGGTTCCCAAATTTGAGCCAATCTGTTAAGAGGCGGGTAAGGGTGCTCCACCACTCTGTTATCCCGGTCGGTTAGCTGGAGGTCTTATGAAAGCACGTGCCGCTGTTGCCTGGGAGGCGGGCAAGCCTTTAGTGATCGAACAAGTCGAAGTCGAGGGCCCCAAAAAGGGCGAGGTCTTGTTACAAGTCAAAGCCAGCGGCGTCTGTCACACCGACGCTTATACGCTTTCCGGAAGAGATCCCGAAGGTCTCTTTCCCGCCATCATGGGTCATGAAGGCGGCGCGGTCGTCATGGAGGTTGGCGCAGGAGTGGTTTCCGTTCATGCGGGCGATCACGTCATTCCTCTGTATATTCCTGAATGCGGTGAATGTAAGTTTTGCAAGTCCGGCCGGACCAATCTCTGCGGAGCCATTCGCCTGACGCAGGGCAGAGGCGTCATGCCCGACGGCTCATCACGCTTTTCGCTAAAGGGTAAGACTATTCTCCACTATATGGGCACGTCGACTTTTTCGGAGTACACGGTGCTGCCAGAGATCGCCGTCGCGAAGATCAATCCGGCAGCTCCGCTCGACAAAGTTTGCTTGCTCGGATGCGGCATTACCACGGGGATCGGCGCGGTCCTGAACACGGCGAAGGTGCGACCGGGTTCCACCGCCGCAGTGATCGGCCTCGGCGGCATCGGGCTAAGCGTCATTCAGGGTTTGGTCATGGCCAAAGCGGAAAGGATTATCGCCGTCGATATCAACCGGGATAAGTTCGAAATGGCCAAACAATTGGGCGCCACGGATTTTGTCGTGCCGCAAGATGCCGACCGCCCGCTGCAAGAAGTGATCGTCGAAATGACCGATGGCGGCGTCGATTATTCTTTTGAATGCATCGGCAACGTCAAAACCATGCGCGCAGCCCTGGAGTGCTGCCACAAAGGATGGGGCGAGGCCACGATCATTGGCGTCGCCGCGGCCGGCGAAGAGATCAGCACGCGACCCTTTCAGCTTGTTACCGGCAGGGTCTGGCGCGGCACCGCCTTCGGCGGTGTCAAAGGCCGCAGCCAACTACCCGGCTACGTCGAGAAATACCTGGCCGGCGAAATCAAAGTCGACCCGATGATCACGCACAGGCTCCCGTTGGAAAGAATAAACGAAGCCTTCGATCTGATGCATGAAGGCAAGAGCATCAGATCCGTGATTACTTTCTAACCAGTTATTATGAAGTCGACGGATTTAGCTTGTTCAAAGTTCAATGTTCAACGTCCGAACCGGAGTTAAAACCTTGAACCTGGAACCTTGAACATTGAACCGTTCTACCGCGACTGGAGTACCTGTCCGGCCATGTTAGTTACGCGGTCGAGGCGGATGATCACAGCCGCTCCTTTGCGCTCCGGGTCCTTGTCGAGTTCGTCCTTTACCGTTTTGGCCATCACCTGGTCGCGCAGCGCGCCTTGCTCGTGCACTTCGGCCTTACCGTGAAAGCGCAGGCCGACGCGCGTCTTCGCGTCGCGGAAAAGCACTACCACATTGGAATTTTCCTTAACATTCTTTAGATGCTGACGCCGGGTGCGCTCCCAGTAGGCCAGGGACTCGTCGTCGAAGACCATCATGCTTCCCTTGAAGCCGATATCCGGCTCGCCGTCGCCGGACACGCTCGCCAATACGCACGGGCAGCCGTTGGCCAGCGCAGGATTAATCATGTTACGCATTTCGTCGGTTAGTTTGATCATGTCTCCCTCCTAGGGTTTTTTTGTGCTGCTCAACATTCTTAGACCCGCCACAGTTCCATCCGGTAGGCCTGGTCCCAAAAAAGATACTCATACCGGCTACTGAGCAAGAAATGCGCCGTCATCAGGCGCTTTTCATCGGCGTTTGCCTGCGCCCCGAGCTGATCCATCAAGCAAATCTGTTCGCGCACGGGCTGCCAGAACTCCGCCGAGGCGTAGAGCTCGATCCACTGGCGGTAGATTTTCGGCCGCCGCGGCCGGCCTTTGTACAGCTGTTTGCCTACCTCGCCGTAAATCCAATAGCAGGGAAGGACCGCCGCGACAAGCTCTCCCAGGCGCCCGCCACGCCCCACCGCTTGCAGATGATCGATATAGGCCCGGGTCACCGGCCCTTTGTCCGTGCCGTCCAGTTGCTCTTGTGAGAAACCCAGTGTCCTGCCGAAACTCGCGTGAAAACTGCGCTCGACTTCCACCGCCGTGAGGGCATGGCGGGCAAAAATCTCCAGCGTCGCGAGATCGGGTGATTTCGCGCCGCCCAGGCAGAGCACCTGGGCGAAGTCCAACAGGTAAAGATAGTCTTGCAAGATGAAGTAAGTGAAACGTTCTTTGGCCAGAGCGCCGGCATGAAGCTCGCTTAGAAATGCGTGGCCGTGGATCGCGCGCCAAATTCTCTCGCCGCGGCGCCTTAACAGGTTGGTGAATTTTTCCGTCATCGGAGTGGAATTTGGCTTGCAGTTTATGGCATTTCTTTCTATAAGAAACCCCTATGAGTTTTGGCAGATCACGCGCCAACTAGCAAACTGAAACATTTCGAGAAAGGGACGGCGATGAACAAGAAAATTTCTTTTCGGGTGAACGGTAAAAAAGCCGAGGTCGAAGTGCCGACCAATCGGCTCTTGATCGACTGTTTGCGCTACGACCTCGGGCTCACCGGCACCAAGGAAGGCTGCAGCGTCGGCGTCTGTGGTGCCTGCACAGTGCTGATGGACGGCGATATGATCAGCTCCTGCTTGACCCTGGCGGTTATGGCGGACGGCCACGCCCTCACCACCGTCGAAGGCCTCGCCAAAAACGGCGAGCTGAATCCGGTACAGAAGAGCTTCATCCATTACGGCGGCTTTCAGTGCGGCATTTGCACGCCGGGTCAGGTCGTGGCGGCCACGGCGCTATTGGAAGAAAATCCAAAGCCCAATGAAGACGAGATCAAAGACTGGATGATGGGCAACCTGTGCCGCTGCACCGGCTATTATAAGATCATCGAGTCGATCCAGAAGGCCTATCAATTCGCAAAGTAAGGATAGAATCATGATACCTTTTGAATACCGCACGCCAAAAAATCTCAAGGAAGTTCACGGCACATTGCAGGAATTCGGCCCCGACGCGAAGCTCATCGCCGGCGGCACGGCGCTGGTGATTATGATGAAGCAACGCTTGGTGCGCCCGAGCTGCCTGGTCAGCCTGCGCGGCCTGCGCGGCTTGAACGGCATCGAAATCAAAGACGGCGGCCTGAGCATCGGCGGCCTGGCGACCCATCGCGCGGTTGAAAGCTCGTCCCTGGTGCGCCGGCGCCTGCCTGTGGTGGCGGAGACCTTCCATCACGTCGCCACCATCCGCGTGCGCAACATGGCCACCGTGGGCGGCGGATTGGCCCATGCCGATCCTAATCAAGACCCGCCGCCGACATTGATCGCCCTCGGCGCCACGGTGAAGGCGACGTCCGCCAACGGCAGCCGCGTGCTGCCGCTGGACGGATTTTTCACGGACTATTATGAAACCGTGCTTAATCCCGATGAGATTATCACAGAGCTTTTTATCCCCAAGGTTGCGCCGAACACGGGCGCGGCCTACTTGAAATTCTTGCCGCGCACGGCGGACGACTACGCTACCGTTTCCGCGGCAGCGGTATTGACGCTGGATAAGAATCTGAAAACCATCAACGACGTGCGCATCGCCCTGGGAAGCGTCGGCACGACGCCGATCCGTGCCACGGCGGCGGAAGCGGTTCTGCGCGGTCAACCGGTCAAGGCGGAAGCCTTCGCCGAAGCCGGCGAAAAAGCCAAAGAGGCCGTGGATCCCATCAGCGACTTCCGCGGCTCGGCGGGTTACAAAAAGGAAATGGCCGCGGTCTTTGTGCGCCGGGCACTGGAAAAAGCTCTCGCTGACGTCCGCCAGCAGGCCAGAACCAAGACCGCAGTCAAGCCGAAGGCCCGGAAAAAAGCCACGACGAAAGCAGTCAAGAAACGGAGCCGCAGATGAAATTTTCCCAGAGCGCCCAGATTCCCGTTGCCCGTGAGCCTCTGTGGGAATTTCTCATGGACGTGCCCAAGGTGGCGAAATCGCTGCCAGGGGTGGAATCGGTCGACAAAATCGACGACACCACTTACGCAGGAGTATTGGTGGTGCGCGTCGGACCGATCAAATTGAACTTGCAGGGAAAGATCATTCTCGAAGAGCGCAACAAAAACGACTGGCGCGCGGCGTTGCGCGCCGAAGCAAAAGACCGCATGGCAGCCGGCGCGGTCAATGGCAAGACGAGCATGACGCTCAAAGAGCTCGGCGCCAATCAGACCGAGCTATTGGTTGAAACCGATGTGAATATATTGGGCAAGATCGGCGAGTTCGGCCAGCCGATCATCCGCAAAAAAGCGGACGCGATGCTCAAGGAGTTTGTCGACAACATCAAAAAGCAGTTAGCCGGGTAACGCCGCGTCGGAATCATCGGGCCGAGTTTCGCCATCGCTTGTTTGGGCCGTATCCTGCTCTATGTCCCTTCCTAGAACGCGATCATAGCAGTCTCTGGCAAGTTTCTTCCGGCCCGCCGAGCTGTCCTCATACCGGAAGCACTCGATCTTTGGTTGAATCGTCACCAGGGCTTCAACGCTGCGCAGCGATAATAACTTCCAGAAGTGAGTTAGAAATTCCATGTCGCCGTACCAGTAAACGAGATCCCGATTGCGCGCGGTCACCGGCTCGTCCTCGATGCGGGTGTAAACGAGAGTCACGGGTATGATGACCGCGCGGTTTCTGAGCGGCGCGGCCAGCGGCACGGTCTGGAAAGGCAACAATTGCTCTCCGTTCGTCGACGTCCCCTCGGGAAAAAGCAGAATATTCGTCTGCTGGCCAAGCTTCTCCGTCATCTCGTTGACGAGCTCGGCCACCAGCCCTTTCCGCTGTCGGTTGATGAACACGGTTCCGCAGAGCATGTTCCATTGGCCGACGATAGGCCAGCTTTTGACCTCGCGCTTGGCGACGAAAATAATCGGGAAAATGCTGCCCAAAATAATGCCGTCCGCGTAGCTCACGTGATTGCTGATAATGACATAGCCGCCTCTTTCGAGCTGTCCTTCGTCGCCGACGACGGTCACTTTGATATTCAGAATGGAACGCAAGAGCAAGGTAAAACTGCGCGTGAGCCGGCTGATAATTTTCCAGCGATCGGGCAGCGCCAAAACACCGATCCAAAGATGGCTAACTACCACCAAGGCGAAAAAGAGCGCCCACAACGAGAGGAAGGCAGTTAGTTTAAGCCAACGCATCGTTCAACTATTGTCCGGCCAGACCGAGGCGGTTCATATAGTCGCCGCCGAGCTTGTCGAAATCGAGCAACAGGAAAAAATCCGTGGTACCAAACTCACTATCGAGGGCTGGCGGCCCGCAAATCCATGCGCCAGCGCGCAGATAGCCTTTGATCAAGCTAGGCAGGCGCTGAAAGAGCGCCGGATCATGTTCCCATTCCAGTTTCTGGTCTACCCCAGCAAAGACCGTCGCCGGCACAGGATATACTCGATAGGCCTCCGGAGCATAATATTTATTGCGCAGCAAGGCGAAACACCTGCTGACTTCTCCGACCTCCGTGGTGTAGAGACTGCCGCAGCCAAAAATGTAGCGCACGCCATGCTGCCGCGCGAAGTTGACGATGGTTTCCCACATCAACGGAATTAGCGCTTTGTCGCGAAAATCCCGGCGCGCGCAGGTGCGGCCTAACTCCAGAAGCTCGCCGTCAAGCCGCTTGATGCGATCCAGATCGAATTCCTGTTCCGAATAGAAGCCGATGTTCTTGCGCGCTTGCGTGCCAAGCATGAGCCGGTAGGTGCCGACGACCTCTTTTGAATTCAGGTCGCGGACAATCAAATGATCGCAGTAAGCGTCAAATGCGTCCGTGTCGAGACCGCGTTCGTAGGAAGCTCGAAGCCCCTTTTTCATCTCGAGATTGAAGACCTGGAACCTCAGCCGTTGCGCCGCTTCGATCTCGCCGGGGTCTTTGGTAATAGTGATTTCAAACTGAGCCATTAACGAAGGCAGCTTAACACACTGCAACACGTTTTCTAAACCAAAGGTCAAGCCGCCAACGGACAGTTCAACGTTCAAGGTTAGAGACAACAAACCAACCGGTCAATAAAGCTCGTACAGACTTTGAACTTTGAACCCGTTCGATTAACTCGGGGCAGGCCTCGAACGTTGAACCAAAAGCTACAGCGTATTGCACGCAACCGTGAAGAGGTACTTCAAATCACCCTTCGGTAAGTCATTCCGTTTATCGATGCGTCCAGCGCGGTTCGCGTTTGTCGAGAAAGGCACGCACCCCCTCTTCCACATCTTCGGTCAGCAGCAGCTCACCACAATAAATCTGTTCCGACCTTTGGAGTGCGTCGGCAAAACCGAGTAGGGACAATTCCCGCAGGCCTTTCAAGGCGATGCGCAAAACCGAACCGCTTTTTCCAAGAAGCTCGTCCAGCAGTGCTGCCAGGACAGTTTCCAACTGTCCCTGCGGCGCGACGCGGCTGATCAGTCCCATCGAAAGCGCTTCCTGTGCGGAAACGCTCCTGCCCGTGAGAATAAGATCGGCGGCACGCCGGTAGCCGATGAGAGGCGAAAAGCGCGCCAATGCCACCGGTGGATAACAGCCAACCCGAATCTCCGGCGTGGCGAAAGAACTGTTTTCCGCTGCAAGAACGAAATCGCAGCAGGTCGCTAACTCACAACCGCCGCCAAGACAGACTCCCTGGACTTGGGCAATCGTGACTTGCGGTAACGCAAGCAGCTTGCGCAGCGCTCCATGCATGACTTCAAGCATCTCCGGTACTCTCTCACGGGTGTGATCCTTGATGTCGACGCCGGCCGAAAAACCGCGCTCGCCTGCGCCCCGGAGCACGACAACGTCCACGGCTGGTGCGCGCGCACAGGCTACCAAAGCCGCGTCGAGCTCGCGCACCAGGGGAATATCCATGACGTTGAGCGGTGGACGATCCAGCGTGATCGAAATCACTCGCTCCGATTTTTCAACCCGCACGCCCATGTTTTCAATGCTTTCCTGGCATTTGTGCCCGACTTTGAAAGAGTGTTCCGCCCCTGACTTCCTGTCTACTCCTTCGTTTCCCTGGACCTCTTTTTAGTCCGGCGCCGCTTTACTTTCAACCTCATCGGCCGATTATAAGATCAGTTTGACATCAGCAAAGTCAGACCCTAGACTGGCGATTAGAATTAAAAAGGAGGCTCTATGAAGCGCTCGATGGTTACAGTTCTCGCGTTTGTTATTTGCTTATCTCTTACGGCAAAATCCGGATTTGCCGCCCCCGATGAATACGACGAAAGCCAGGCGCATCCGTTAAGAATCACCGCCTACTTGATTCATCCATTCGCCGTAATCACGGAGTGGCTGTTCTTGCGGCCGTTTCATTATGTGGTGAGCGCAAACGAGGGAAATGAATACTTGTTTGGCCATCGGACGCACCCGCCGCTGCTGGCGGAACCGCAGCCGCTTTACGATTATGGCATGGCTAAAAGGGTCCCGCTCAAGCAGGCTCAATCCCAACCTAAAAAGGTTGCCGAAATACCGGCGGGCGAAATGGTGCGGGTCGTCGAGGTACCCGTCGAGAAAGTCGTCACCCAGGAAGTCCCCCAAGTCGTGGAAGTCGAGCGCGTGATTTTCCCGGGGGTTGCTTTTCAATTTGACTCAGCCGAGCTGACCGAACTCGGCAAAGGCCAAGTCTACCTGGCCGCCCAGCGCTACAAGGATAACAACGACGTCACTATCGTCGTCGAAGGTCATACCGATAACGTCGGTACGGATGACTATAATCAAAAACTCGGCATGCGCCGCGCCGATGCGATTATGAAGGAACTCACCCGTCTCGGCATCGATGCCGGCAAAATGTCGACCGCGAGCTTCGGCGAGAGCAAGCCGCTAGTGAGCGATAATAGCCCATGGGCGCATGCGGTAAACCGCCGGGTCGAGTTTCAAGTCAAAGCGGCCCAATAGAGAAAACTGCTGCTTCCAATCGGGGCCCGGCCTGTTCACAGGCCGGGCCTTTTTTTTTCGTCCCGTCGCGCTATTGTTTGCTCATGGCGTATAATCCTCGCGACACTTACTACCAAAAAGCCCAACAAGAAGGTTATCGCTCGCGGGCGGCCTACAAACTGATCGAGCTGCAGCAGCGTTTTCGACTCTTGAAAGCCGGCGATTTGCTCGTCGATCTCGGCGCCGCCCCCGGCGGCTGGCTTCAGGTCGCGGCCAAGATCGTCGGCCCCAGTGGGAAAGTCGTCGGCGTCGATCGCCAGCCGATAGTTGCCTTTCGCGAACCCAATATTATCGTCATCCAGGGCGATATCACGTCCGATGAGACCCAGCGAAAGATCACGCAACTGCTTGGCGCGCCGGCCCACTGCGTCATTTCTGACCTGGCGCCAAAGCTGAGCGGTATCCGCGACGCGGACACCGCGCGCTGCCTCGAACTTAATCAAACGGCGCTGCAGGTTACCGCGCGACTTCTGAAACCGGGCGGAAATCTTTTGATCAAGAGCTTTATGAGCAACGATCTCCATGCGTTTACCCGCGAGCTTAAAAACTTTTTCCGAGTCGTTGAGCGCACCCGGCCCGTGGCAACGCGGCAGGCTTCGTCGGAGATTTATTTCTGCGCCAAAGACTTTATTGACACTCGCTAGGAGATGCACACTTCGTGTGCGATTCAAGGTTCAAAGTGAGGGAATTTGCCTATGCAGTGCATACAAGGTCCGATACGTTAAACCCGGATCCGCAGTCAGACTGAGGAGATGGCAAGCGAGATCGATCCCTGGAGTAGCGAAGGCGTCTAACTGTAAAATTTCAAAGTCATTTTGCGCTTTGTACTTCGTTGTTACGAGCTTTACGTTCCGTCGAAGCACCGCTGCTCGATCTCTGCTCGGAGGCAGACGGCATCTCCGCCACAGGCGGATCAGCCTTCGGCTGAGACTTTGCTACGGAAGGGTTGCGCCTCGCGCTTCCTGTGGAGCACAGCTGCGGAATCCGGGTTGAACTTTGAACCTTGAATTTTGAACCCGTTCCCGGAGTTTTTATGCCTGAATTTAGAAAAGACCCGGTCGTCGAGCGCTGGGTGATCATCGCCGCCGAACGCGCCAAGCGACCGCAAGGCAAGCCGGAGCGCGTTCACATGGCGGATACGGGCATTTGCCCGTTTTGCCCGGGCAATGAGAGCATGACTCCGCCTGCGGTGCTTGTGCTGGCTGAAGACAATGCCCTTCCCGGCGAAGCGAATTGGTCGGTGCGCGTGGTGCCCAACAAATATCCCGCGCTGGTCGATCAAGAAAATCTGGCACCACGAACCGACGGCTTATTCAATTCGATGCACGGTGCCGGCGCGCATGAAGTGGTCATTGAAAGCGCACAACATGAAATCGGCATGGCGGCGCTCAGCGAAAGGAATATCGAGCTTGTTCTCCACGCGTACCGCGGTCGGCTGCGGCAATGGCGCGGCGATCAGCGCTGGGGTTACGCGCTCATCTACAAGAATCAGGGCGCCGAAGCGGGCGCGACGCTGGCCCATAGCCATTCGCAGATCGCCGCGCTGCCGATGGTGCCAAAGGAGCCCTTAGAGGAGATCGAGGCGGCGAAGAAGTATTTCGCGTCCGCGGGGCGCTGCGTGTACTGTGTCATCGCGCAGCGCGAGAGCGAAATCGACCGACGCGTCGTCTTGGAAAACGAGCGGTTCATGGTTTTTTGTCCGTTTGCGTCTCGCGTGGCGGGTGAGACATGGATTCTGCCCAAGCGCCATTCATCCTGTTTCGAATCCGGTTCGAAAGAGGATTTTCTTGCCTTGGCGCGCTCGTTGCGGGAGACTTTGGTTCGTCTGAGCCGGTGCTTCAATGAACCGTCGCTCAATTATTTTCTCCACAATAACCCTCTCAGCGAGCCGGAAAATGATTACTGCCATTGGCACCTGGAGATCTTGCCCAAACTGCACCACGTCGCCGGCTTTGAGTGGGGATCGGGTTGCTATATGAATCCGCTCGCGCCCGAAGATGCCGCGCGGCAACTGCGCGAGGCGTCGCTCTAGACCGAGTTAACCATGCGTCGAACGATTTGAACGGCTTGAGCGATTAGTTAGAACGTTTTGAACCCGGCTCATCATTCCACCGTCACGCTCTTGGCGAGATTGCGCGGCTGATCGACGTCGGTGCCACGCAGCACCGCGATGGTGTAAGCCAGCAGCTGCAGCGGAATGCTCATCACAATAGGGGTCAAAAAATGCGATGCCTTGGGGACTTTTAACAGGCCATAGGACTTGATTTCGGCCGGAAGCTTTTCCTGATCGGTCACGATAATGACCTTGCCGCCGCGGGACTCGACTTCTTTTAGATTTCCCAGCGTCTTCTGGAAATAACGGTCACGCGGCATAAGCACAACTACCGGCATTTTTTCATCAATGAGCGCGATGGGGCCATGTTTCATCTCGCCGGCTGGGTAACCTTCGGCGTGAATATACGAAATCTCTTTGAGCTTGAGCGCTCCTTCCAGAGCGATAGGATAATTGATGCCGCGGCCGAGGTAGAGAAAATCGCTGGCGCTGATCAACTCCCGCGCCAAGGTCTCGACCTCGCTTTCAGTCTTCAGCGCTTCCTCCAGCCAGTGCGGCAGATGCAAAAGGTCCGCCAGGTAGTTTTTCGCCTGCACTCGGCTTACGGTTCCGCGGCGCCGCCCCAAAGCAACTGCCAAGAGATAAAGCGCCGTCAGCTGCGTTGTAAAGGCCTTGGTGCTCGCGACGCTAATCTCCGGCCCGGCGTGGGTATACAAAACGCCGTCCGACTTTCTCGGGATTGAGGAGTCGACGACATTGCAGATGGAGAGAACCTTGGCTTTCTTCAGCCGGGCAATCTCCGCCGCCGCAAGCGTATCCGCAGTTTCGCCGGACTGGCTCACCATTAAGAGCAAGGAGCGCGCATCCATCATCGGCGAGCGATAGCGAAACTCTGAACCATAGTCCACTTCCGCGGGAATCCCCGCGATTTCCTCGATCATGAATTTTCCAACCAGGCAGGCGTGCCAGGCGGTGCCACAGGCGACCAGATGAAGGCGATCGATCTTTTTTGCCCCGCTGCCGGTGATTTGCAGCTCCTCCAGCGCCACATCGCCATCTTTTAGGGAAATCCGGCCGCGAAAGGTATCGGCTACGGCGCGCGGCTGCTCGTGAATCTCCTTGAGCATGAAATGGCGGTAGCCACCTTTTTGCGCCGCCACGGCGTCCCAGGTGATCTCTTTGATCGGCCGGTGAACCGCTTTGCCCTTGCCGTCCAACAACCGAAACGAATCGATGGAAACCTCGGCGACCTCGCCGTCCTCGAGGAAAGTCACTTTGCGCGTATGGTCGAGCAGCGCGGGAATATCGGAGGCGATAAAAGTTTCACCTTCGCCCCAGCCGATGACGATGGGCGTCGAGTTTTTCGCCACCACAAGCCGCGTGGGATCTTTCTGGTTGAGAAACAGTAGCGCATATGAGCCGCGAATCTCTTTCAGGCTTTTCCGCACCGCTTCGAAAAAATCTATCCCCCTGGCGACTTTTTCGCCGACCAGATGGGCGACGATTTCAGTATCCGTCTCGGAGGAAAATTTCGTGTCGCGCGCGATCATTTCTGCTTTGAGATCCAGGTAATTTTCAATAATCCCATTGTGCACCACCACTACGTCGCCGGCGCGATGCGGGTGCGCGTTGGTTTCGGAGGGGCGGCCATGGGTCGCCCAACGGGTGTGACCGATGCCGATGGTTCCCTTTATGGGGTCGCGTTGGAGCAGGGACTCCAAGTTTTTGAGCTTGCCTTCGCAGCGGCGCACCTCCGCGTGGCCGTTGGCGATCACGGCAATTCCCGCGGAATCGTAGCCCCGGTATTCAAGCTTCCTGAGACTTTCGAGGATCAGCGGCGCCGCATCTTGCTTGCCGATGTATCCGACTATGCCACACACTATTTTTTCGTGCCCCTCATTTTGTTCCGCTTTTGCTCGGTCCACCCTTCGCGCACCTGCTCCTGGCGCTCGTTATAAACCAGTGCGCCGGCTGGAACATCGTGGCGCACCGTCGAAGCCGTCGCCACGTAAACATCGTCGCCGAGGGCGACCGGCGCCACGAGGGTGGTATCGCTGCCAACTTGCACGCGGTCGCCGATCTGGGTTTTGTATTTGGCAAATCCGTCATAATTGCAGGTGATCGTGCCGGCGCCAATATTGCTATCTCGGCCGATGGTGCAGTCGCCCAAATAGGTGAGGTGATTGGCTTTGGAGCCCGCGCCGATTTTTGCTTCTTTGGTTTCGACAAAGTTGCCGATGTGGACATTCTCAGCCAGCGACGTGCCAGGACGGAGGTGCGCGAACGGACCGATCCTTGCCCCTTGTTCCACCCGAGAACTCATCAGCACCACACAAAATAGCAGATGAACGTTGTTGCCGATCTCCGAGTCCATGACATAGGCGCTGCCATCGATCTGACACCTTTCACCGACAATGGTGCGCCCGCAAAGCTGGGTGTTAGGGCCGATAATCGTGTCGCGGCCAATTGTAACGCCGTCCTCGATGTAAGTCGTGTCCGGATCCTTAAGCGTGACACCGGCGTCCATCCATCTTTTATTGATGCGTTCCCGCAACGTCTTTTCCATACGAGCGAGCTCCTCTCGAGTATTGATTCCCAGCATCTCCCTCGGGTCTCCGACCTGCACCGTCGCGATCTTTCGCCCCTCGCCGACCCCGATGCCGACAATATCCGGCAGATAGTATTCACCTTGCCGGTTATCGTTTTTGACTTGTTCCAGAGTTCTGAAGAGAAAATCCCCCTGCGCAACATAAGCTCCGGCATTCACTTCCTGAATCCGCCGCTGCTCTGCCGTTGCGTCCTTCTCTTCGACGCTTGCCCTTACTGCGCCTTCGCCATCGCGCAGGATACGGCCATAGCCTCCCGGCTCCGCCAAAACGGCGGTCATGACCGTCATCGCCGCCTTTTCTTCGCGATGGCTCTTAACCATCGTTCGAAGAGTCCGCTCCGAGATCAGCGGCACGTCGCCGCTGAGAATTAAGAGATCGCCGGAAAAATCGGTGAAGCTCTGCTTGGCGGAGAGTACTGCATGTCCCGTGCCAAGCTGTTTCTCCTGCGTCACCCATGTCACCTCGGCGCCGCTATAGGCATGCCGCACGGCATCCGCGCCATGTCCAATGACGATCGCCACGCGGCGCGGTTGCAGAAGCTTCGCGGTTTCCAGAACATATAAGAAAAGCGGTTTGCCGCCGATCCGATGCAACACCTTGGGCAGTTCGGACTTCATCCGCGTACCCTGCCCTGCCGCCAAAATTATGACACCGATTTCCGCCATGTTTTCAGCCAAACACCACCGAATAATCGATTATAATCAAAGTACATACCCAATCAAACCGAAGATTGTGTCAGCACCGCCCGGCGCGGCAAAATCCACGAGACGACGCCACAAGCCATGGCGCTGCCCGCGACGGCAAAAGGCACTGGAATAATTGCCGCGACGCTACCGATGCCGATGGCTCCTAGGGAACCAAAACCGCGGTCGAGAAAGAACAAGCTCATGGCGCGCCCGAGAAGATGCTCTGGACACTCTTCTTGAATGATCGCCCGAGCCAGCACGCGGTAGCTCATCTGCATGGAACCCACTACGGCAAGCAAGATCGTCGACGAAATCATGAACGGAGAAATCGCGAATAGAAAAATCGCCCCCGCGTAGATAAGACTAGCGCCCGTGAGCAGTCTGCGCATGCCTTGCAAACGCGTGTGCGTGGAAAGAAAAAAACTGATCGCCACCGCACCCGCGCCGGGAGCGGATACCAAAAGACCATACCCGGACGGTCCAACGTGCAAAACCTCCTGGGCGAAATACGGCAGAAACTGGGCGTAGGAGATGCCGAAGAAACCATTGGAATAGGTGGTGAGAATAGTTGTGAAGACACGGCGGTTTCGGCGCAAATACGAAACGCCTTCGGCGATATCCTTCCACCAATCGCCCTTTGCCGCCGAGAGCCGCGTCTCAGGCGCGGGTAGTTTGAGCAGGGCGACGAGCATGAACAAGATGGTCGAAGCCTGGATCAGCAAACATGGCGCGGCGCCAATGAGCGTCAGCAGCACGCCGCCGATGGAAGGTCCGATGACTTTGGTCAGGTTATGTGTCGCGGAGTGCAAGGCCAGAGCGCTTACCACCCCTTGCTGGGGCACGAGCGAAACGATTAAAACCTGTTGCGCCGCCGTGCTGAAGGAGCTCACGATCGCCATGAAAACCACAAGTACGACAATGTGCCAGAATTGAATCACTTCAAAGTAAACAAGCGAGGCAAAAGCCAGGGTTTGCACAAGATTGGCGGCCCGACTGATGACCAGCAGCCTGTGGCGATTCATGCGATCGGCAACCACCCCGCCGATGGGGCCGAAAATGAAGCGTGGGGCAAATTCACAGAACCCAATCAGACCCAGGGCGAAAGCGGAGTGGGTCAGTTCCCAGGCAAGCCAGTTCTGGACGACGAAATGAATGTACTCGCCGGTTTCCGCCGGCAGATAGCCCGCCGTGAACACGCGGAAATCACGATAGCGCAGTGCCGGGGGTAGCTTCACTCCGGTAAAGTCATCCTTGCGTTGTTACGGCTGCGGGCGCGCCGGAGGCATGCCCGCCGGCGGGCGCGCGTCGCTCTGCTGGAAAACCTCACTGCGCGGGACACGCTGATCGCAAGTCCGTAGAATAAACATCAGAAAGCCAATTGAAACGACGATGGAGGCCAGCGTGATGAATGGCCTCAGAAAGGCGGACCAGCGCTCGCGCCGACGCCGCCGTTTGAACTCTTCGACGTACTCCGGGGCAGGTTGATCTCCGTTGCTATTCGATGCGCCCATGGTTGTCTCGATCCCATTACGATCCCCGCGATGCGGCGCGTTAAGTCGCTGGCGGTCTCCCCAACTATATTACGATTGTTGGGACTAGTTCAATTTGTTCCGTGACGCCATAGTGGTTCCATCAAAAGTCGCCGCCCTATTTGGAAAACAAGAATGATTTCTCGCGGAGTTTATCCTCATTTTTGGGCTCCTAAAGAGTTTTCACACAGTCTGACCAAGCGTGGGATCTTTGCCAAACTGAACCACTAACCGAGACGAGAAAAACCGTTTGCCAGGATCCGGGGATTGAATTACAAATATCAATAATGAAGGAAATTCAGACCGGTCAGGAAATCCATGCCGCGGCCAACCCAAAAGAGGACAATTGGTGGGAATTTTGCCCGCTTTGCAGCTCTAAACTGGTGAACCACAAGTGCCGTTTCGTCTGCTCCAATCCCCTTTGCCGTTTCTTCATGAGCTGCAGCGAATTCGACATGTGATGCCGACTCTCCTGACACGGGATTGTCATCTCTTTTTTGCCGGCGAGGTTTCCCAAAAGCGCAACATCGCTCGTTAAGCTGTGACAACGCCGTCCCCGCTTGCCAGTGACCGCTTCATTGCGGTAAAAAACAAGTCATGTCCAAAACCGCAGGTATCGTGATTGTTGGCAACGAAGTCCTTTCGGGAAAAACCCAGGACACCAATTCTCACTTCTTCTGCACGGAACTGCGCAAGCTCGGTGTCGAAGTGCAAAGAATTTCTACCATTCAAGACGAGATCGCGACGATCGGCCGGGAAGTAGCGGATTTCTCCAAACGCTTCGACTTCGTTTTTACTTCCGGCGGCGTCGGGCCGACGCACGACGACGTGACCATTGACGGCATCGCCTACGGTTTTGGCGTGAAAGTGGTGCGCCACCCGGATATCGAGCGACGCATGTACCAGCGCCTCGGTAACGACGTCAACGATGCCCGGCTGAGAATGGCGAATGTCCCGGAGGGCGCAACTCTTTTGGCTACCGAGGCGCTCTTCGCTCCCGTGGTGAATTACCGCAACGTCTATATTTTCCCCGGCATCCCGAAGATTCTTCAGGAACGCTTCCACGCTATCAAAGAACGATTTCGCGAAGCGCCTTATTTTCTCAAGAATGTTTATCTCAAATACGGCGAGGGAGTGATCGCCGCGATGCTCAACGAAGTGTTGGCCAAGTTTCCCGACCTTCTGCTGGGTTCATATCCGGTCCTCGATCTCCCCGAATACAAAGTTAAAGTGACGCTCGAATCAAAAGACCCCGCTTACCTCGATAGCGCCTTACAGAGTCTTCTTGCTTCCCTGCCCGACGGCGCCGTTCACCGCATTGAATAATCATGTCGACAGCCCGTGGGGTCGACTGCCGCCCTTCAAAAGGGCGCCGCTGCCTCCGCTTACCAACATGCTCGGGGCCCTTGGGCCAGGTGTCATCTTTATGGCCCTCGCTCAAGGCAGCGGCGAGCTCATCTGGTGGCCCTATATTATCGCAAAATACGGTCTCACGTTTCTGTTCCTTCTCCTGCCGGCCTGTCTGCTGCAGTTTCCAGTCATCTACGAGATCGGCCGCTACACCGTGCTTACCGGCGAAAGTATTTTCCAAGGCTTTATCCGGTTAAATCGCTTCTTTGCCCTGGCGCTGTGGATTCTGATGACGCTATCCTTTCT
The DNA here is from genome assembly GCA_036555515.1 of Binatia bacterium. Taxonomy (GTDB): domain Bacteria; phylum Desulfobacterota; class Binatia; order UBA9968; family UBA9968; genus DATACQ01. The sequence continues at coordinate 32,385 of DATBLC010000170.1, read as the reverse complement.
CTGGTTCGGCGCCTTTGCCGCTGCCGGCGGAACCTCTTTGGCGGCACTGACAAATTTTCCCTCGGGCTGGACGCCAAGGGGCCAAACGCTTTTCTGGGGCTACTGTTCCATGGCGTTTTTTCTCGCGGCGATCCTGTTAAGCAAGGTGATCTACCGCTTCGTGGAAATTTTTATGTGGGGCGTTGCCCTGCTAACTCTCGTTGGACTTTTGTGGGCGAGCGCCAACCCGGCAGCGCTCCAAGTACTGCCGGTCTTTCTCAACGGTTTAATCGTTCCGCCGTCCACGATGCCGCGTGCCTGGGATCCGGCTGATGCGACGAAGCTTCTCACCGCCATCACCTTCGCGGGGTTGGGCGGCTTCTGGTCGCTTTTTTATTCCTATTGGGTGCGCGATAAAGGCGCCGGCATGGCGCATTACATGGGCAGGCTCACCGGACCGATTACGGGCAAGCCAGAGACCATACCGGCGTCAGGCGCTACGCCTGGCAACGATGAAGGGCTGGCGCATGTGCGCCGATGGTATCGCTATCTCGTCTGTGACGTCAGCATTGGCATCGGCGGCAATCTTTTAACCACCCTCATGACCTGCCTGCTGGCGTACGCGTTGCTCTTCCCCAAAGGACTCATTCCCCAAGGCTGGGAGCTAGCGGTGGTCCAAAGCCGCTTCTTCGAAGCGAGTTGGGGTGTGGCGGGGAAAATTGTTTTCTTAATCATCGCCGCGGCCTTTTTATCCGATACCTGGGTAGCGACCGTGGACGCGGTAAGCCGCATCCATACAGACTGCATCTATACTTTCTTTCCTCGCTCGCAGTCGATTTCGATTCGCGTCTGGTACCTCGTCTTTCTTTTTCTCCTGACGGGCATCACCGGTCTGACAATGGGCTTCGCCGAGCCCGGGCCGCTGATACTTCTATCCGCCGTTATCGGCTTCGTCGGCACGGTACTGTTCACGATCGCTTTGATCTTTCTCAATCACATTTACCTGCCGCGTCATTTGCCCGCGCTGGCGCGGCCCGGCAAGCTGAACCTCGTGTTCCTAGTCATTTCCTCCCTCGTCTACCTTGTGCTTGCCGCCCTTTACTTTTTGACGATTCTCCAGATCATCTGAGACCAAGGTTCGAGTACTACTGTGTCAGAAGTCTGTTCATGGTTCGACGGGCGCACCACGAACGGACGACAACACCTCGAAATTCGGACCCTTAGCCGTTCTCCCTGAGACTGGACGGCAGGTTGTGACACAGTAGCACTAGCAAGCTGCTGAAAAACTCCCTCGGAGTCCTTCGACACGCTCAGGACGAACAGAGGGAGCTTTGATCGAGAAAATTCCCTTCATGCTGAGGCTCGCGAAGCATGAAGTACCTCTTTTCAGCGAACCGTGAGTTAACTTCTCTCGACTATACTGCTATCCTTAGGGAAAATTTCGCTGGGAGAAGCGCCCTTGTCGGAAATTCTCAATTGGATTATGGACTCCATCCGCGCCTACGGGCCGTGGAGCGTATTTGTCGGCGTTATTATCGAATCGGTGATCGTGCCGATCCCCTCGCCGCTGATCATCATGGGTGCTGGTTTCGTGCTCATCAGCGCGGATTTGAAATTTATGGAAGCCCTGGCGCCAATCGTTCTCAAGATCGTCCTGCCCGGCTCCATCGCTTCAACCGTTGGCGCCTATATTGGCTACGGCATTGGCTATTATGGCGGGAAGCCCATGATCGACCGCTGGAAAACCTTTCTGGGCTTTAGCTGGAACGACGTCGAGGCTATGGAACGACGGTTTAAGGACAACGGGGTCAAAGCTTCGATATTTTTCCTGCGCGCCCTTCCGATCTTTCCGCTTTCCGTTATTTCAGCCGCGGCGGGACTGCTCCGGCTGCCGATCAAACAATTCAGCCTTTGGACGTTTTACGGAACGATTCCGCGCTGCCTTTTTCTCGGTTATCTCGGCTGGGGACTCGGCGAAACCTATCAGGGCATCGCCAAAGGGATTGACAAAGCGGAATCCATCATCTCCGGTTTGCTCATCATCGGAATTCTCGCCGCGATCATCTGGCTGCGCTCACGCGTCCGCGGGAAAATATTAGATCAGAACCAGTGACTCTCAGGTCACGGTTCAAAAAACCTTGAACGCGCAACTTCGAACCGCGCCGAAGGCGCCACATTGAACATTGAAGCTTGAATGTTGAACCCGGGCGCTTAGCGCCCGGACAAAGGCTGTCCGCTCTGCGTGCCGATCCACAGCTCGCCGCCTTCATAAAGCTCTTTTTTCCAGATCGGCACGGTTTTTTTGATCTCTTCGATGGCGAAACGGCAGGCTGCGAAGGCCGCCTCGCGGTGCGCCGACGATACGGCGATCATGACGCTCGCCTGGGTAATTTGTACCGGACCGATTCGATGCACGATCGCCATGCGGCAAATCTGCCATTTCTTGCTCGCGTCGGCGCCGATTCGCTTGAGCTCCTTCTCAGCCATCTCAGGGTAAGCGTCGTAGTCAAGCGCCATGACCTTGCGGCCTTCATTATTGTTTCTCGTCGTGCCGATAAACGTCGCAATGGCGCCGGCGCTCGGATCGGTGACAAAATCGACAAGTTCCTGGAGATTGAGCGGTTGCTCGGTTACACGAAACATCTCAAACTCACTTATGGGGACAGGCTACTTTTTTGTTTCGATGCGCCGCCGCTTACACCAGTACGCCGGTGAAAAAAGTTGTCCCTTTACCCCCACTCACGGGTGGAATGAAAACCACTTCGTCCTGGTCGGCAAGTTTGTGCTCCAGAGTCACGTAGTTCTGATTCACAGCGTACAGGAGACGAATTCCCGGAACATCCAGTTTTGGGTAATCTTTTCGCAGCGCCTGCCAGAGGTCGGATACGGTGCTGCCGGCCGCGAGTTCTTTCATGGCTTCCGCCGTTCCCGCCCGTTCCCGGAGGATGGCGAAGAACTTGACTCGAACTTTCATTGTCCCTGGAGCTGCGAAACCATATGGCGGATTTCCGGCAGGATGAGTTTCTCCATGGCTAGCGCGACAGCTCCCTTCGACCCTGGCAGTGAGATTAATACTTTGCCGCGCGCCGTTCCCGCCGCTGCGCGGCTCATAATCGCCGCTGAACCGATATCCTGGTAGCTCAGATAACGAAAAATCTCACCGAAGCCGTCGAGCTTCTTTTCCAAGAACCGGCTCACGACTTCATAGGTGCCGTCCCGTGGAGCGATACCTGTACCGCCGTTGACGATCACCGCCTCGACATCGCCGCCGCCAAGAGCTTCATTGAGCACGGCTTCTATCTGGCTCGGTTCGTCTTTGACGATGCGGTAACCGGCCATCTGATGACCTTCATCACTCAAGTACTTCTTAACCGCCTGGCCGCTCGTATCCGTGGTCTCATCCCGCGTGTCGCTGACGGTTACGACAAAACAACGAATACTTTTTTTGGCCTTTGCTTTATGCTCGTGGACCGACATAGAGAACCTCTTTACATTGCTATAACAACGGCCCGCGACGAATTCAAACCTGCTTAATCGAGGGGGGCACACTGCGTGTGCGGTTCAAAGTTCAATGTATGTTCAAAGTCCGTCTTGCCAACTTTTGAACCTTGAACGCGCCAAAGGCGCCACGTTGGACCTTGAACCTTGAACGTTGAACGATAGACCAGTGCCTTCCCTGTTGCGGCTCGCCCATGGGGCGCATAAGATAACTGATGCATGTCCACCGCCAACGATCCCTTTTCTCTTTACATCCACATACCTTATTGCATTAGCAAATGCCCCTACTGCGATTTTAACTCGCATGTCGTGCCGAATATCCCAGAAAGGCGATACACCGATGCCTTGCTTTGCGAGTTGGATCACTACGGCCAGCTCAGCGATTGGCAAGGACGGCCGGTCCAGAGCATTTTTTTCGGCGGCGGGACGCCGTCGACATTTATGCCCGGAAGTATCGAGAGAATTCTCGACCGAATCGCAGAATCATTCCCCGTGGATCCGAGCTGCGAAATCACATTAGAAGCCAATCCTGGCACCATTGACCGAAAGAACTTTTTTGGTTACCGCGAGGCGGGGGTCAATCGGATTAGCGTCGGCGTTCAATCGTTTGAGCCGCGCTTGCTCAAATTTCTCGGGCGTGTCCACTCGGCGAACGACGCCCGGACGGCGCTTGAGGTGGTCAAAAACGCCGGCTTTGAGAATTTCAGCTTCGATTTAATCTACGCCAATCCCGGCCAGACCCTGGCTGAACTGGAAGCTGATCTTGACGCGGCGCTCGAGTTTCAATCGCCGCACTTATCGGCGTATAACCTGACTTTTGAAGAGGGCACACCGTTCCACCATGAGTATCGCTCCGGCAATCTCCGCTCGTTGAGTGAGGACGAAGAAATTGCCATGGCCGAGCTCATTGAAAACAAACTAAGCAATACCGGGTTAAAGCGTTACGAGATCTCAAATTATGCGAAACCAGGCCGGCACTCCCGCCACAATGTAAATTACTGGTGCGGCGGCGATTATCTCGGCCTCGGCGCGGGCGCGCACAGCTACAAAAGAACGACCATCGACAGCGTCTGGGGACGAAGATGGAGCAATGAGAAAAATCCGGGCCGGTACATGGCGCTCGTCGACGAAACCAGCCAAGCCATCGCTGACCGAGAAGAAATGGATCAGGCAAAAGCCGCCGGCGAGTTGATGTTTCTTGGCTTAAGAATGACGGAAGGAATTCCTGTCGGTGCGTTTCGCGCCGGCTTTGGCCAGAACCCGATGGAGTACTATCCGCAAATTGCGGACTGGCTTGAAGCCGGGCTCATGGAGGAAACAGGCGGTTTCCTACGCCTGACCCGCAAAGGGATGATGGTCGCGAATTCGATCTTCGTCCGATTCGTTTGAGACCCCCGACTCCAAACCATGCCGGCCACTTCTTCAAAAACGCTGCGCGCGGCGATCGCCCGCATCATGCCGCTCATGACGGCGGCCGATTTTTGCGACCGCAACGCTCGGGAAAAAGCAGACCAGGAAGCGCTGGTCGATGGCCGGCATCGGTATTCCTGGTCTCAGGTCAAAATCCTCTCCGACCGGTTGGCCGCAGGTCTTAAACGGTCGGGATTGGAACGGGACGCGCATGTGCTCGTTCAGCTGCCCAACCAGGCCGAGCTTTTCATCACCCGGCTGGCCTGCGAAAAGGCCGGATTGCGACTCATCACGGCCGCACCGGCTTTCCGGCGCGCCGAATTGGAGCCGATCGTTCGCCTGACCCGGCCCCAGGCGGCCATCATATCTCGGCGCTATCGCGGTTTCGATCATTTCGACCTGATGGAGCAAATTGGCGGCGAAACTCTGCGCCGTATTTTGGTGGTAGGCGATGACGTCCCCGCGGGAACCCTCTCTCTGGACGAAATTTTCTCGCAACAAACTCGACCGAAGGAATTGCAGGACCTCCAACAGTCTCGCTATTCAATTGTCGATGTCTGCCAGATCGCGACCACCAGCGGCTCCACCGGCATTCCCAAATGCGTCGAGGTGCCGCTCTATACAAGACTGCTCACGGGCTGGATTCACGTTAAGCGATTCGGCGTAGCTCCCGGGGACACCCTGGCGGCGGCGACACCGATCATCACCGGCACTGCGGACGCGCTGGTCTACAACGGCGGCTGTGCCACCGGTGCGCGCATCGTCCTGCTCGACCACTTTGCGGCGAAAGACGCCTGCGCTGTGCTCGAGGCGGAGGGGGTTAACGTTGTACCGCTGGTGCCGACCATGATGGTGCGGATCACGAGCCTTTCGAATCTCGAGCGCTACGACCTGCGAAGCCTCCGGGTTGTAGTCAGCCACGGTGCGCCGCTTCCCGAAAAGCAAGGAGAAGACTTCGAAAAGGCGCTCGGTTGTCGCGTTGTTCAGGCCTTCGGCAGCGTTGATTGCGGTGGCATCAGCGCCACCAACTGGACGGACAGCCAAGAGGTTCGTCTCGGCACCGTGGGAAAACCGCTAAACGGCAATGAGATTAAAATCGTCGATGCAGCAGGACAAGGGGTCTCGCAGGGGGAAAGAGGACGACTGCTTGTCCGCGGGCTGCACACGGATGCGCGATTCTTCGCAAATCCAGCTTTGAACCAAGCACGCCGGGCCGAAGGTCATTTCGACTTACAAGAAATCGCTCAACTTGATGCCGACGGCAACATTATCCTAGCCGGAAGGGAACAGGAACTGATCATTCGCGGGGGCCAAAATATTTATCCGGCGGATGTGGAGGCCATCCTGAGCGAGCATCCGAGTGTTTTGGAAGTCGCCGTCGTCGGCGCGCCGGACGAGGAGATGGGCGAGCGCGTTTGGGCGTTTGTGGTTTGCCGGAGCGAAAAATCCCTTAGCCTTGAAGAGGTCCGAACGTTTCTCGCGCAGAAAGGAGCGGCACGCTTCAAATGGCCCGAAGCGCTGCAGCTAATGGAGTCATTGCCGAAAGTCGCCGCAGGCCACAAAGTGGACCGGCGAAGTTTGCGGGAAGCAACGAAGTTTTAGCGCATCTTGACCCGAATCGCCTCGTACGCGCAATCCCATTCACAAACGAAACAACCCTGACAATCTTCGGCATAAGCCATATAGGCTTTCTCCGATTGATCCAAGCGCAGCACGTCGGTGGGACAGGTCTCGACGCAAATGCCGCAGCCGGTGCAGGCATCCCGGTTCACTTCAACGCGGGGCATGAGCGCCTTCCTTGGAACGAAAAACCAAGTGAAGATGCTGGGTGGGACGCACAGGGTCGACGTGAAAAGAATCGGGCAGAGGCTCGTCCCATAACTTGAGCCCGTTTTTCCCGCGCTGCACGACGACCATTTTGACCCAGTTCACATTGTCGATGAGCGGATAATCTTCACGAATAAACGCAACCCGACTTTCCTTGCGGTAGAGATAAGCGCGCAAGGTAGCTTCCAACACCTGGGTATACTGCATGAGCCCCAGGACCTTTGCCAGTTCATGGGGATCGCGGGCGCGCAACCGCGGGACCTCGGTTTCCCGAATCTCTAAGACCTTTTGAAGAGCATATTCCAATCGTTCCGCGTTGAGCACTAAGCCGACCTTCTGCATAAGCAATTCGCCCAATTGGCGATGAACCTGGTCATAAGTCAAGCCGTCCCGACGATTGAGCGGCGCTTGGATCGCTTCGACGGCGGCGTCCAATTGCTTCGTCATGAGCGGGCTCATCTCCGTGTTGTCCACGTATTTTCCCGCCGTCTCCCCGGCCCAGTCACCGGTCACGGAGCAGAAGGGTAAGTGTCCCCCGGGCAGATAATTAATGTCGGAACAAGTTCCCGCGGCGAATAAACCAGGAACCGTCGTCTCGCCGCGCCCGCTAATGCGCGCGCCGGCCCCAAAGATGCCCGCCGTGCCTGCCACTTGATAGCTATAGGGGACGGGATCCCCGGTAAATCCGTATCCCGATCCTTTGTAGTTTGCGATCACGATGGGGATGGCGTGTTTGAGCAACTCGATACGATCCTTTGCGATGTTGCGTAGATCCATCGACGGGACATTTCCCATTTCTTTTTGATGCGCAATGGCGAAGTAAAGCAGCGCCCGGCTGGTCATTTCCATGCGCGCGGAATCGTAGTCTTCTAGGAAACGCCGGCCGGTTTTGTCCACGAACAGCGCACCCGAAGGCATCAGCGACTCCAGGCCGGGCGCACAAAGCATATGATTGGGGTTCAGATTGATGCCGCCCAGCTCGAGGCGAGACAATTGAGCGCCGGCGCGCAACATCATGGCGATGCCGTCACCGGAAAGGTCGATCGGCATATAACCTAACTTGCTCCCGGGCCACGGATAAGGAAACTTGTACGGCCCGGTGCACATGACCGTCGCCTTCGCCTGAATCGCGTAAGCCTCGCCGCTGCGGACGTGAAAACCGGCGGCACCGACAACCTTGCCGGCCGTAGGCAATGCGCCGTCGGAGGTCAGCAATTCGGTCACGGCCACTCGATTGGCAACTTCGACGCCGCTTTCCAGCACACCCGAACGCACCGCCATCATCATCTGGGGCCCGCCCTCCGCCATCCATACGCCGTTTTTGAACGAGCGGCCCGGCGCCCCGAAACGCAGGATTTCGTTTCCTTCTTTGAGCCACTTGACGCCCCAGCGCTCCATCATCATAAGGTGCTCGTACATCACCGGCAGCGCTTTTATGAAAAGCGCTTGATTGACGAGCGGGCCCGCACCCAATCCCTTGACCCACGCATGGGTATCGTCGCCCGGCATATAGGATGGGTAAACTCCGGAGGCCAGCGCGCTGCAGCCGCTGCGGCCAAAATAAGAGCGGTCCACCAAAAGTACCCGCGCTCCTGATTGGCGCGCTTTGTAAGCCGCAAAAGCCCCGGCAATGCCGCCGCCGATGACCAACACATCCGTATTGAGCCAAATCACCTTGTCCTCAGAGACTTCGTGCGCCAATTACGTCGCCGCCATTACAACGAAGCATCACCGTAGTCTAAGCATTCCTGGTTGTCAAAGTACGTTCGCGCCGCCGGCGGCGTGGTGGTGGCGTTCGTTAGCGGGCCGATGAAAATTCGAAGCGCTAAGCCCGCCGACGTAAAGTGTGATAGGTAAAAGGTCTATCAGTCAATTCATCACGGAGGGTCCGATAACAACAAAAATAGAGAACGAAGGAAAAGTCGCCGCCGCTTGCCGCATCCTCGCCGCTTCCGGCATCTGTTCCCGCATCAGGGCGGCGGTGGGCCATCAGGCGCCCGCGCTTTCCACGACTTGCCCCTTGGTTCTCGGATAATTATTAATTATTGAAGTCCTTGGTAGGAGCAAAAATGTCAACACCCGCGGAAAATCTAAAAACCATTCGCGTCGATCAAATCGGCAGCCTGGTTCGTCCGGCGAAGCTGAGAGAAGTATTTGCTCGCTTCGATCGTAAAGAAGCTGGTCCCGAAGAATTACGCCAGGCGCAGGACGAAGCGATCCTAAACGTCATCGCCAGCCAGGAAGCCCACGGCCTTCAGATCGTCACCGATGGCGAATTTCGCCGCCACAACTTTCAAGAGAGTTTTTCAGAAGCGGTCGCCGGCTTCGACGTGCCGCAAGACACCTCTCGCTATTATCAAACGAGACAGGTCAACCTTAACCCGCTGGAACGCGCCGAACAAAACTTCGATGAAACCGGACCCGCCATCATCACCCGGCGCGGCGCCGCCGAAAGATTGAAATTGGTTAGAAACGTACCTTTGGAGGAGTTTCTTTACTCCCAAAGGGTGGCTAAGACGCCCGTTAAAATCACGCTCATCGGCCCCGATCGGGTGGCGCAGCGTTTTCGCTGGGAAACCTCGCAGTCGGTTTACAACAGCCTCGACGACTTTGTCGACCATGTCGTCGCAATCCAGCGGCAAATGATCGCCGAACTGATTGAAGCCGGCTGCAAATACATCCAGATCGACGCGCCGGGTTACACCGCCTACGTGGACCAGGTTTCTCTCGATCGTATGCGTTCCCGCGGCGAAGACCCGAAAAGAAATTTCGAACGATCCATCGACGCGGATAACGCGCTCATCCAAGGCTTTTCCGGGGTGACCTTCGGTATTCACATCTGCCGCGGCAACGCCCGCACCATCGATCCCAAAACCGGCAAGCTCGTGCCGCAGTGGCACCGCGAAGGCTACTACGATCCCATCGCTGAACAGCTCTTCCGCAGCCTCAGGCATGATCGTATTCTGCTCGAGTACGACAGCGAACGCGCCGGCGGCTTCGAGCCATTGCGATTCGTCCCCAAGGACAAAGTCATCGTGTTGGGACTTGTGACCACGAAGAGTTCAGACATAGAAACCGCTGACGACCTCAAACGCCGCATCGATCAGGCATCGCGTCACATACCTCTGGAACAGCTCGCCATCAGCCCCCAGTGCGGCTTCGGCGGCATCGATTCCAAAGTGATCAGTGAAGACGAAATGTGGCGGAAATTTGACCGGTTGGTGGAGGTGGCGGCGCAGGTGTGGAAATAACGCTGGTCTCAAAATTCATCCCGGCACTTGTTGTGAACCGTCGAGGGTTAAACTGTTTTGCGTTCGTCTCCTGCTTTTGGCTTCTGGCAATATGCCTACTCTCTAGCCATGTTTAGATCGTGAATATTGTCAATGTGGCTAATCTGAAAGAGAAGCTGAGCCATTACCTTAGTTTGGTCAAGCAAGGCCAAGAAGTAGTCGTAACATCTCATCGGCATCGAATTGCGCAAATTTTGCCGGCTTCTTCTCAGTCTGTTGAAATCACCAAACCTACAGGTCCCGTTAAGGATCTGCACAAAATAAAAGGCGTCAAGCTTAGGCGCTCAGTGTCAGGGATCAAGACACTTTTGGATAACCGTCGGCGCTGATGATTGTTTACGTCGACACATCCGCAGTCTTGCGAATTCTATTCCGTGAACCAAGCCCCGTGCAAATTCGGGGCAAGTGGGACAAACAGTAGCGCCTTACGGCGCGTGGAGGCGTTGAAAAACGGCGGCTAAAGCGGCGCGGCCGCGATTGAGTTCCGTTGCTTGATTCTCGGCATATTGGTCTTGCAGTCTACAAGTCTTCGCCTAGTCATAACAGTTGTTCCTCATTAGTCGCCGTCACAGAACCAAGATGACGAGTCGACGAGTTTCTGTAGGGATGGCCCAAAAAGTGTTCCTGGCAGCTCTTTCTCTACTTTCGTTGGATGCCCTTTTCCACGATGAGACTCACTCCAAGCTCGCGCTCAAACACCTGCATTTCACGATAACCAAATGCGATCAAAGTCTGTTCCAAGACAACTAGTCGCGGGAGAATTCCGTCAATATTCTTCACATTCTTTAACTTCCTGAACTCAATCTCACGCATGGCTCTTAGTCCCGCTATTTTTCGCGACACCGTGTCCAGTGAAATCAAAACCCCGTCAGCCCGATCCAAGGATAGAAGGTCCCGAACCACATGTTCCATATCAACTCCCACATATCCGTCGCGGTTCTTCATAAAATTGGCGGAAATTAGGTAGGGCGCCAATACCTGACGATACCTGTCGCTCGCCTCGGCAAAAGTTCTTGCCGGTTGAAAAAACTGCTGAAACGCAATCCAATAGCCTAGATTAAAGACGCTCCATTGATAACCACTTGCCGCGTAGGTCACTAATTCAATGCTACGACTTCCGTTATCGATGACCGCAAAGTTCCGCTTTCCAAGCGTGCCCACCAAATAGGCCAACTGTGATTCGCGTTCTTCAGAGGCAATTTCCAAAGGCAAATTGAGCGACTTTGCGATCTGTTCCACATCGTGCTGGTTCTTAGTCTCACGAAACGCAGCGGTAGCCACAGCCGAGCGCGTCAGAACTCCCTTCGAATCACAAACAGCCAAATATTTTTCTAATATCTGCCGGATTTCCTTTAGCTTGGGTGGGGTAATCACACCTGTCTTTGAGATATCATCGCCCACACCCAGGTTGTTTTTTATATAGTGGTGTTGAACGTATTTGCCCCCCTTCATCTCACCGAGCATGAGCTTGAAGTTACTGCTCCCCATATCGATCGCGCATACCAAGCCCGTATCGGAGGAAATGGCAGAGACAGGAAAAAGTAACCACGTGAAAAGTACCAGCAAAATCATTAATCTCCCCTGTTTTGCACATTTAGTCGACGACTTCTGAATTTTTGTCATGCGCGAATCCTCCTGTGACTAGTTTTTTGTAAAAGGAGCGGCATGGGGCAATCTGTTAACGGCATATAAACCTGGGAATAATTTCTCACAACCAGTAACGTGTGATGTAACTACCGTTCCGCTCTCGCAGACCGACGGACACTTAAAGAACAGGCGCGTATAAAGGAAGGAAATTTTCTGGAACCGGCACTTCAATTTGCTCTGCCGAAAGACTGTTTTGAAACGACCCCTCGAGCAAATCTCCCAGGATAAGAAAAAAGAAAAAGGAGGCCTCGGAAGGCGAGGCCTCAGACTGACCCAGCTAACTCCTGACCCCCTTCGTTCTATAGAGTTAACAATCGATCCAAGAGGAGTTTGGTGGTCTCAAGTATAAGCAAATCACCTCACGATTCGATTGAAGGCTGCGATGTAAATCTTGGCTGAGATTCAGTCGTAGGAGAAATCAGTTCAATCCTGGGGCTTTCGGTCGTACTCGCGACGTTCACTTGATCACTTTATCCGCTCTATACAGTATAGATTGCGGAATGGTCAGGCCGATCTGCTTCGTTGTCTTGAGATTTATCACCAGCTCAAACTTCGTCGGCTGCTACACCGGCAGATCGGCGGGCTTGGTTCCCTTCAGAATTTTATCCACGTAGTATGCAACGCGCCGGTAGCTGTCCGCGAGGTCCGCTCCGTAGGCATGAGCCCCCCAGAGAGGACATTTATAAGGCGTTACTCCATACTCGGGGCCAGACCGTATCGATTAAACACCTCGGATGCTCCATGCAAAAGCCTCGGTGACGCTGCTTCCTTCTGTCTTTCTATTTCTGTTTACCCTGCGCCAAAACTTCGTCGACCAGTTTTCGCAACGGCTCTACGTCTTCGTATTGGGGCAGGCTGGACAGGAGGTACTTGCCTCCCTCCTTGGGGATCTGTTCCTCCTTATTAGGGATCATGTCCTTTGAAATATCCGTGCGAAAAGAGTTTCTGCCGGTTAACTTCTGCCACGTCAACTGCCCCTCGCGCGACAGAAACCAGTTAAGGTAGACATTGGTCGCGTTTGGATGCGGAGCGTTTTTAAACGCAATGATGTGCCCGGAGCCCGAGGCAATCGTGTCGCCTTCCTTTTCGCTGAAAATCTGCATCACTGGCAAGCCCTGCTGGCGCGCGTTTGCCGTGTTCTCAAATTTCGCCAGAACGTGCATATGATATTTTCCCGATCCGACCCAGTCCATCATTTGGTGTTCGTTGCCGCCAAACGTGACTTGCGTCTCGGTGAGAAGCCGCGTGATAAACTTCGGACCGAGGTCAGGGTTATAGTAGAGAAATCTCCAGTTGCCAATATTGCCGGCGCTGTGAGGGTCGGTCATGACGAATTTGCTTTTATACTTGGAGGCAAGCAGATCCCACCATGACTGAATCTCCCCAGGCTTGATGAGGTTCGTGTTGATCGCCGCGATGCCCGACCCCGCGTCTCCCTGCGCCATGAAAACATACTGCCCTTCGGGATCGGCGTAAAGGTGCTTCTTGGACCACCATTTCGTCTGATCGGTCACTTCGGCCAGAATCAACAGCGGCGGAAGGGGCGCTAAGAGTCCGGCCTTGTGATAGACAAGCACCATGGTCCCGCCGCCGCCGATGGAAAGATCGACAAGATGCTTGCCCGCCCTTTTCTCCGCCATGATCTTCTTGGCCAGATCGCTTCCCGATCCGCCGACAAAATTAATCTTGATCCCGGGATAAGCATCCTTGAAAGCAAGAATCGCTTTGCCGACGCCGGCGCGTGATTGCCCATAGATCGCAACCTCGCCTTCCTTTTCCGCAGCGGCCACGGTCTTTTCCCAGTCCTGCTTCCAATCGCCGTAGGCGGAGGCGGCAACAATTACGTTAATCAACAGGGCCGACAAGAGACTTCCCTTTGCGGTATTCACATGACACCTCCTGCAATGTTTCTGGGCGAAGGGCCGCCGCTGCAGTGGAACAAGCTCGGGTGCAGAGAGACCCGGTGCCTAATTTCTCTCTGCGTTTTGAGGGCGTTCGGTCACTCTTCATGCGCGTCCAACCAGATTGAATTCGTATAGTGACTGGTTGAAACTTTTTGCCGGGATTATAAGGACTCTGACGTTTCACCGCAACTTCACAGGGATGGAACCGCCCGGACAGGCTATCTAAGCCGCTGGATCTCTCTGCTCGCGATTGGCGAATCCGGATGAAGTCCCGCTCCGGTTCCGGATTTTCTTTGCATTTTCCCCGATCTCGTATAATCTCCTGCTGCGCTTCATTTTATTTCAGCAGGCTCAATCTTGCGCAGGGAAGACTCACGCGTTCAACTGGTCGTCTGCCTGGGAACCTTTTTCCACATTCAGAGCGTGGGCAGCATCAGCGTAGCGCTGGCGGCCATTCAGAAAGAATTCGACGCGAGTTTGGCGGCCGTCCAGTGGATCGGCCTGATGGGAGCGATCATGCTGTCGAGCTTATCGCTTTGCGCCGCTCGAGCGGGTGACCGCTTCGGCCGCAGGAAAATTTTTAGAATAGGGCTCGCACTGTACGCCGCGGGCTCGGGTCTGGCGGCGTTCTCGGCATCGTTTCCGCAACTGCTCGCGTTCCGCTGCTTCATGGCGCTCGGCTTGGCCATGTCAGCGCCCATGGCTGCGGCCATAATAGCCTCGATCCATGAACATGAGAACAGAGGACGCGCTCTCGGTTGGCTCGCCGCCTCCGTTGCGTTGGGCCGGACCACCGGACCGACTATCGGCGGGCTCATTCTTCAGTTGTGGGGATGGCGCGCGGTTTTCCTGGCCAATGGCATTTTTGGCATGGCCACCTGCTTGCCCTTGTTTTTAATTCTCAAAGGAAAGGAAGAACGCCGAAACGTTTCGTTCGATTTCTTGGGCGTCGTTTCATTGTTGATCGGTTTTCCTTCGCTTCTAATAGCCCTGACTCTCGGCGCACGCTTCGGCTGGGATACCTCGGGGATCATGCCCTGGCTTGGCTTGGCGGCGGTAGGCATGTCGAGCTTCGTATGGAGAGAGTTGCATGCGCGAGCGCCTTTGATGAACCTTCGCTATTTCAGGAACATTGCGCTCCTGAGGGCGATGCTGTCTCTGGTTCTTGCGACTCTGGCGTTCTACCCGATTTCTATCTTCGGCCCGCTATACCTGCTCAACGCCATTGGCATTTCCCCGATTTCGGTGGGCTTCGCCATGGCCACCCTTCCCTTCTGTACCACGCTGATCTCGCCTCTAAGCGGCCGTCTTGCGGACCGGCGAAATCCCAGGTGGGTGGCCACACTCGGCTTGTGCGTCATTGTTTTGGGCGTGTTCTGGTACGCCAGACTCGGCGAGGAAGCCACTCTCGTTTGGATCGTTTTCGTTCTCTGTATACTTGGCGCCGGCATCGGTCTCTTTCTCCCCGCCAATGAAAAGGCCGCATTTTCTACGGTTTCGAGCGGAGATTACGGTATGCTTTCCGCCATGCTGATGGCGTTCGGCACAGGTTCTGGCGTGTTGGGCACAACGGTTGCGGTAGCGCTGGTTGAGGTCGCTAAGAAAAGTCGGATTGGCGCCGATGCCGCGGGTTTCGCCTACGACCAGCAATTCGCCTTCTCTTTACTTCTGCCGCTTGCCGCTCTCGCCGTCCTTCTCACCATGGTGGGAAAACGCCAATAGCAACCGCGGCAACCGCAAAACTTCGCATCTACGCGTGGGGGGCGCTAAGTGACCGGATTTCTAGCAGGCTGCTAAGAAAAGTGTTCTCGTGCTTCGAGAGTCTCAGCACGAACGGAAATATCCAATGACTTCAACCCTTCCCCCGTTCGCCCTGAGATTCTCGAAGGGTGAATGCAAAAATTTTCAGCAGCCTGCTAGTTTAATCAATTTCTCGCTGCGGGCTCGAGCGCGCTCAACCATTCTTCATGCACGTCCACCCAGATGGAATCCGTGTCGTGACAAGTCGAAACCTCGCTTAGATCGAACCTGACGGTGTAAAGCGGATTATGGACGCCGCGATGGTCTCTTATGTTTTCAAGAACACCGTGTACGAGGCCGATTACGCCGCGTTTGCCGCGGATATACTTGGGCGTACGCGGGTTGCCTTTGGGGTTTTCGGATGCAACAACGACGGGGTCGCCGATTTTGAATTTACTGGCAGCTGATTCCATGACTTTACTCAATCCGGCCGCAGTCTGGGAAGCTCCGGCGTCGCTCCTGACTTTGCCGCTTCATTCAACTGCTCGGGTTCCAGCGCGTAGCCGGCGCCGATCAAACTATCGACGGTGACGAGCTTGGCCAATTCTTCATCCGGCATTCCTTCCGTACCCGCGGGACGTTGCGGTAACACGAAGTAGCGCACGTCGGAGGTGCTGTCGTAAACCTGGACCTCTTTGTTCATGGGAACTTTCAAGTCGAACATCTCTTCCAGGGTTGCCCGGGGATTCTGGACGATCTTGGTCCGGTAGCTCTCGTGCTTGTACCACCACGGCGTGTCACCGAGAATGTCGTAGGGATAACAGGAGCACAAGGTGCAAACGACGACGTTATGAACCTTGTCGGTATTCTCCACGACGACTAACTTGCCCACTTTCCCCTGGTGCACGCCCATCTCCCTGAGCGCCTCCCGGCCCGTCGCCAACAAGGCTTGTTTGAATTCAGGATCAGTCCACGCCTTGGCGACGATCACACCGCCGGCCCAGGCGCGCTCTTCATGTAACTGCTGCCAACGCTGCTCCAACTCCGCGCGAGTCGACCAACCGCGTTTGATCAGGGCCTGGACAAACACCTCGAGCAGCTCCTGGTAGTCTTTCAAGTCCTGCTCAAGGTTCACCATGCGTTCTTGAAGGGTGCCGTGGTGTTCCTTCTTCTTGATCTTGAAAAAGTCATCGTAGTCACCGCGCTCTTTGCGATTGTCTTCCGTCACCATGTCCATGGATTCAACGGCACGCGCCGAGACCAGGGCGATGCCTTTCACGTATTCATCGAGCCACTCTTCCAGGTAACGCACCCGGGCTTCGATATTCTTTCCCTGGGGTTTCCTGGTCTTGAAAAACCGGTCTTTCTTCTTGAGCGCCACTCGGGCCTTGAGCAGATCATAAAAGGTTACAACGCCGCGCCGCACTAGATAGATAATCCGCGGTTCGAATCGCTTGGCCCGGTAATACTCCAAATCTTCTTCGACCGCTCGAATGTGAGATTCGAAGTCATGCATGTGCCCTTCAAACGGTTTGTGCTTGTGGTTTCCCGACATGTAACCTCCAAAAAACCCCGCCCCGAGCCGCGCATCAGTGCGTGTTAAAAACTTCGCGATATTGATCGAGCTTGGCTTCGACGGCCTTGACCTCATCCGGCGTCGGGTTTGCGGGATCCGTCGCGGGCGGCAGCGCGCCGAACTTCATTAAGCAGGCCATGAGCAGCAACCGCGCTTTCGTCGAAGTGAGATTGTTCCCGGCGATGGACAGCGGATTTCGCGCCTGTTCCACGAACCCGGCGGCATTGCCCCTGCCGACTTTTACGAACGGCATGCCGCAAAACGTCGCGCGCTTCAGCGCGGCGTCGACGGAATTGCTCATGGCGCCGAAGGGCGCGGACCCCTCCGCGACGAAACCGGCGAGCGGTGCTTCGCGCAGATTGTTTTCAATGCGCGCGAGGATATCGACTTCCGCCGCCGCGTCGCCGGCGTGGTCCTCGGGCAGATAACGCGCATGCTTGACGATGGTAACTTTGGGAATCGCAGCCGGAAGCAAATTACCGTCAGCATCCTTGATCGGCACCACCACGGTTCCGATCCGTGTACCTTGAATCCTTGAACCTTGAACTTCGTTAGGCAGCCGCGTGAGGTTTACCGCTGAATTGTAGGTGTGCCGCTTGATGGTCTTGAACGTGAATTGCGGTGGGCCGGGATGACCGATGCGTCCGATGATGCCGCCGTGCCCGCCGGTGGCGACATAACCACCGGGCCGCGCGTCGGCTTTTTGCACGTCGCGGGCGGTAAAAATCTGTTCGTCGAGGATCGCCACCGCGCCGATCGAGTCCCGGCCGTTTTCATCGGCCCAGATCCGCGAGGTAATGTAATCCACGGAATCCACGATATTCCGGTCGCCATCGTTGCCGACGGCGCCATGGGGTCGTTGCGATGAATTGCCGACAATGGGCACGGTCGTATCGATGAGCAAGTTGAGCCAATAGCTGGTTTCCTCGACAAACGGGCTGCCCTCGAGCCAGATCGCCCCAGCGTATTGGCCGCTACGTAGAGCTTGCTGCACGACGTTGGTCAATTTCGCCAGCGTCGCCATCGGCGGCTCCTTGCGCAGATGATTGGGCCGGTAAGGAAAAAAATCCCTGCCGTGAACTTCCGGAGCGATGTCGCCTCGCCCCGCGTCCGTGCGCAGCGCCGCCGCGAGACCCTTTACGTATCCGCCGGACGGCGCAGCCCGATAGAAGTCAAAATCAGCTTTTGAAGACAACGAACAGCCCACGCCGCTGTCGGAAATTCCCAACCGGTCGATTTCTTCGAACAGGCGCGAGCCGTCGGGAAAAAACGGCACGCGGGTGCGCTCTACCGGCGCGCCTTTTTCACTGCCGTCTTCTTCCCACGCCTGGCCGTTGGCTTGCCGTCCCATATAGGGCAGTGGATAGAGCCCGTCGTCCGGGTTGAGCGTCATTTCGTAAACGGGTTTATCATTTGCGCTGGTGCGCTCCTTGTGAAACATACCGGCGGCATCCAGGTACCCGTCGGGCGGCGCATAAAGCTCGGCAGCGTCGCGCTCAAGAGGATGCGCGCTAAATTGTTCGACATAGACGGTCACCGGCGCGGCCAGTCGCTGCGGCCGCAACACGTCGAAACGCATCGGCGTGCCGTTTGCATTCGTGCGCAAAGGCAAACCGTACTTCTCGCGCGCTTTGTTGCTGGTAACCAGCGGTTCGCTGTTTTGAATAGTGGCTGTGGGGCCGGAGAAGACCGCAATGCGTGGTTTACTGTGAGTTACCGCGTTTGCCACGAAAATCTCCAAGAGCGAGGATTATTTTATCGTCGGCGGCGCGATAGGCCGCGGCCCTCGTCGCGCGAACTGGGAAACCGGACGATATTCAAAGTCAAAAACAATTATTTCAGATCGTAGGGGATTTGCTTAGGCCCGTAGCCTTGCCAGTACTTGTTGGTCGCGGGATCGTAGCGGCCCTGCAAGAATCCGCCCGCTTTTTCCGCGCGCACGATAATCGCCACGGTGCGCTCGTCGCCGCTCTGTTCGGCGTGAATTTCATAGGGCGGCACCAGATCGATCTTTCCGGCGCCGACCTTGACGTTAACCGTCTTGCGAACCTCGGCATAGTCGGGTTTCGACCGGTCATCGAGCCGTTCATACCGCTCGATAGTCTCCGCGCCATCAAGCACCCCGTAGAGTGTCCAGTTGTGGGCGTGATCATGAATTTGCGTGCGTGTATGAGGGGCTTTGATCAGTCCGTTTATAACAAATCTATAATCCGGATCCTCGTAGAACAATAGATTTTCCGCCCGTTCGCTCCCCTGGGAACAATCCGGCCAATTCCTCGACTGCGCCTGCACCGATGGATCAGCCAATAATTCTTGAAGTAGCGGCGTCATTTTCTCCCAGCGCTTCGCCGCGTCTTTTTCCTCGGCATGAAGCTTGCGCGCCGAGGCGATAAACTTCTGAACGGCGGTCTGATTGCTCATAAACAACCTCCTGCATAGGGAATTGAGATCGAGTACCCGCCTTTATCTAATCCCAGCGGCAGGCTGCGTCAAGTGCGCGCTGCGCGCGCGGTTCAAAGTTCAACGGCTTCGCCTGTTCAACGTTCAAAATTTAACGTTCAACGTGCCCCCACCCAACCTTCAACCCTTGAACGCGAAACGTCGAACCGCGCCGAAGGCGCTACGTTGAACCTTGAACTTTGAACCCTTGAACCTGGACGTTCGTATCAGGTGCCGTGGGACCAGGAAGTCAGATACTTCTGCTGCTCTTGGGTAAGAGTGTCGATGCGAATGCCCATGGCGGTGAGCTTCAGCCTGGCCACCCAATTCTCGACGGCGCCCGGCACCTCGTAAACCTGTGGCGTCAGTTTTTTCCGGTTTTTTACCGCCCATTCCGACGCCAGCGCCTGGGTCGCGAAACTCATATCCATAACCGACGCCGGATGCCCTTCCGCCGCCGCGAGATTGACGAGCCGGCCTTCGCCGATCAGATAAATCGTTCTGCCGCCGGGCAGATGATACGCGTCGACAAAGTTGCGCACGTTCTTTTCGACTTTCCTGGCGAGTTTGCTGAGCGCTTTGAGATCGATTTCAATGTCGAAGTGGCCGGAGTTGCAGATCACCGCGCCGTTCTTCATGATTTTCAAATGCTCGGCGGCGATGACATGCATGTCGCCGGTGAGCGTGATAAACAGATCGCCGATTTTGGCGGCCTCCTTCATGGTCATCACTTCAAAGCCGTCCATGGCCGCTTCGAGGGCCCGCACCGGATCGACCTCGGTGACGATCACCTTGCCGCCCATGCCGCGCGCCCGCGCCGCCACCCCTTTGCCGCACCAGCCGTAGCCGGCGAGGACGATATGCTTGCCGGCGATCAACATATCGGTGGCTCGGATGACTCCGTCGATGGTTGATTGGCCGGTGCCGTAGCGGTTATCGAATAGATGTTTGGTCGCCGCGTCGTTGACGGCGATCACCGGAATCTTGAGCGCTCCGTCTTTTTCCAAGGCGCGCAGGCGAATGACACCCGTGGTCGTTTCCTCCATGCTCGCGATCAAGTTGGCGATGAGCTGCGTGTAGTCGGTGTGCAACATCGACACCAGGTCGGCGCCGTCATCCATCGTAATCACCGGCTTGTGATCGAGGGCCGCGCGCAGGTGCTTGTAATACGTCTTGTTGTCCTCGCCCTTGATCGCGTAGGTAGGAATCCGGTCGTGCCGCACTAACGAAGCCGCAACATCGTCCTGTGTCGATAGCGGATTGGAGGCGCAGAGCACGACGTTGGCCCCGCCGGCTTTAAGCGTCTGCACCAGATTGGCGGTTTCCGCGGTCACGTGGAGACAAGCCGAGAAGCGCATTCCCTGTAATGGTTTTTCCTTGCGAAATCGCTCGCGCACCCGTTGCAGCACAGGCATGTCCTGTGCGGCCCAAAGAATGCGCTTGCGGCCGGATTGAGCCAGTTTAAAATCTTTGACGTCGTAATTTCTTGCCATTCTGAAACCTTCCCCTCACGGACCACCGAGCGACACGCAGCGCTTTTTAGCGGTCAGTCAGACTTTGTCTGCGGCTTTTTTAAGTTCCGCCGCGCGATCGGTCCTTTCCCAGGTAAACTGCCCTTCCTCCGGCGTGCGGCCAAAATGGCCGTACGCCGCAGTAGCGCGATAGATGGGACGCTTGAGATCGAGAGTCTGAATGATTCCCTTGGGGCTTAGATCGAAACTGTCTTGGACGATCTTGGCGATTTCCCGTTCGGGAATCGCCGCGGTACCAAAAGTTTCGACAAGAACGGAGACCGGTTGCGCGACACCGATGACATAGGCAAGCTGCACCTCGCAGCGCTGTGCCAATTCCGCTGCGACGATATTTTTCGCCACGTAGCGCGCCATGTAAGCCGCGCTCCTGTCAACCTTCGACGGGTCCTTCCCCGAGAAAGCGCCGCCGCCATGTCGTCCCATGCCACCATATGTGTCGACAATTATTTTTCGTCCCGTAAGACCGCAGTCGCCTTGAGGCCCGCCGACGACGAAGCGGCCGGTCGGATTGACATGATAAATGGTATCGTTGTCGAGATACTCGGCTGGGATAACGGCTTTGATCACGCCGTCGATAATGGTTTCTTTCAATTTCCGATATTCCACTTCGGGGCTGTGCTGCGTGGAGATCACGACGTTTCTAACCTTAATCGGTTTCCCGTCTCGGTATTCGACCGTGACCTGGGACTTGCTATCGGGCCTGAGAAAATACGCCTCGCCGCCTTTGCGAATCTTGGCCAAATACCGCACCAGGCTGTGCGCCATCTGGATCGGAAACGGCATGAGCTCGGGGGTTTCGTCGCAGGCGTAACCGAACATCATGCCCTGGTCGCCGGCGCCCTGTTCCTTGTGCAGGCCTTCGCCTTCGGTGACGCCCTGTGAAATATCCGGCGACTGCTGCTCGATGGCGGTCAAGATTGCACAGGTGTTGCCGTCGAACCCCATCGCCGAATCGGTATAGCCGATCTCGCGCACTACGTCGCGCACGATATCGACATAGCTGACCTTCGCATTGCTAGTGATTTCCCCGGCGACGACGACCATACCGGTCTTGGCCAGGCTCTCGCACGCGACGCGGCTATTGGCGTCCCCCGCGAGATGAGCGTCCAGGATCGCGTCGGAGACTTGATCGCAGAGTTTGTCCGGATGACCTTCAGAAACGGATTCGGACGTAAATAAAAAATCTTTCCCTGCCATTGAGGCTACCTCCAGGGTCATATTCCACGGAAAAATAACCCGTTTTGTATATCGGATAAGAGTAGGTGAATCAACCTTACTCGTTCTCGTTGAACCGGCTGTCGACTAGCTTTTCGATGGCGCGCACGGCCTTGTCGGCGTCCTCGCCAGTGACTTCGATCTGGATTTTGCTGCCCTGCGTCGCGCCGAGGGTGAGCATGCCCATGATGCTTCGACCATCCGCGGTCCGACCGTCAGTGGTGACGGTCACCTGTGAGGAAAATTTATGGACCGTCTGCACAAACAGAGCCGCGGCCCTGGCGTGCAGACCAAGCTTGTTCTTGATCTCCAGTTTTTTTGTGACCTTGGCCATGCGGTTACTTGTCAATGTCGCGGTGTTTGACGTGTATTCGGAACTGCCCCATGCTCAGGCGCTGCCGGAGATTTTCCACCAACACCACGGAACGATGCCTTCCGCCGGTGCACCCGAGCGCCAGCGTGAGGCTGCTTTTGCCTTCCTTCTCGTAGAGAGGCAGGGTAAACTCCAGTAACGCATAAAGACGGTCGAGAAAAGTGCGGGTATCGTCATTGTGCAGAACGAACTCCATAACCTCTGAGTCCAGACCGGTTTTCTCGCGCAGCTCATTGACAAAGTAGGGATTGGGCAGAAAGCGAACGTCCAGGATAATATCCGTGTCGTGCGGTATTCCGAACTTATAGCCGAAGGATGTCAAAAACACCGCCATGCGCCGTGAGAACGGCACCTGGCAAAACTGTTGCTCGATTTCCCGCTTCAACTGATGCACCGTGAACTCGCTGGTGTCGATGATTTTGTCGGCCAGAGCGCGCATCGCTTCCAGAGCTTTGCGTTCCCGGGAAATACCTACTTGAATCGATTCATTTCCCGCCAGCGGATGAGGCCGCCGCGTTTCACTGAAGCGCCTGAGCAGAACGTCATCGGAAGCGTCGAAAAACAACACCTGAACACGGTGGCCGGCGTTACGCATTTGCGCCAATAAGTTCGGCCAAGGTTGGAGAAACTGCTCGCCGCGCAAATCGACCCCTAGCGCGATGCGGGCGACTCCTTCGCGGTGGTCCTGGCAGAGGTCTATGAATTTCGGGATCAAGAGCGCCGGCAGGTTGTCGACGCAGAAAAAACCGTTATCTTCGAAAGCGCGGATGGCAAAACTTTTCCCCGCGCCGGAAAGCCCTGTGACGATGACGATATCCAGAGATTCCGCCATAGACAGTTAAAACTTCTGGTCCTCCGTAGTGATTATGTCATATAGCTCTTTGCCGGATTTTCCTTTCAGCAGCCGATCGCGGAAAGCCGCATCCTGTAAGAGGCGGGAGATACGCGCCATCGCCTTGAGATGATCCGCGGCGCCGTCCTCGGGGGCAATCAAGGCAAAAAACAAGTGAGTAGGCGCGCCGTCGAGAGAGGCGAAATCAACGCCCGCCGTGCTGCGCGCGAAAACCGCGCGAACCCCTTCAACGTCGGCAAGCTTGCCGTGGGGAATCGCCACGCCCTCGCCGATGGCGGTGCTGCTGATTTTCTCCCGCTCCAGCAGAACTTGCAGCACTCGATCGCCCGCCGGCGCGCCGTGCACCGCCGCGAATTTTTCCGCCAGCTCGCGCAGCACGGCTCGTTTGTCGCTTGCCGCGAGATCGGGAATGATGCCGTCGGCGGTCAAAAAATCGGTGATCTTCACTCTCGGCCCTTCTTCGATTAATGCTTCTCTCGGTCAAAGGATTATTTGCGAAGGTAGGGTTGGCGCCGCTGGGAGGAGGGGAGGATGCCCATGGCCTCGCGGTACTTCGCCACGGTGCGCCGAGCGATCTCGATGGAATTGTCCGACAACATCGCCGCGATATGCTGGTCGCTGTAGGGCTTTTGCGGGTCTTCCGCGGTGATAATGCCGCGGATTTTCTCTTTGACGGTTTCGCTGGCGACATCTTCGCCATTGCCACCCCTGATGCCGCTTTGAAAAAAGAACTTGAGCTCGAAGAGCCCCTGGGGCGTGTACACGTATTTATTGGCCGTGGCACGGCTCACCGTGGACTCATGCATGTGAATATCCTCGGCGATGTCGCGCAGCACCATCGGTCTTAACTGGCTCACTCCATGATCGAGAAATTCCCGCTGGAACTTGAAAATGCTCTGGGTGACGCGGAACAGAGTTTGCTGGCGTTGTTGAATGCTCTTGATGAGCCAGGTCGCGGCGCGGACCTTTTCTTGGAGATATTGCCGGGCCTGTTCCTCAGCCTCGCCTTCCTGCCCCGCCATGCGCCGATAGAGCGAGCTGACCCGCAGCCGCGGCACGCCTTCGTCGTTCAGATAAATTACATAATCATCGCCGACTTTCTCGACGAAAACATCCGGCAGGACGGTGCGAACTTCGTCCTGTTCAAATCCCCGGGAGGGCTTGGGCTCCAGGGATGCAATGACATGAGCGGCGTCGGCTATCTCATCGATACCAACGTTCAGCTCGCGCGCCAATTTTTCGTAGCGCTTGGTTTCCAGATGGCCCAAATAATTCGCGACGATTCGGGCCGCCAAGCTACCAGCTAATCCCAAGCTTTCCAGTTGGGCCAATAGACATTCGCGCAAATCCCGGGCGGCAACTCCGACGGGATCGAAGAAAAGAATCCTTTTCAGTACGGCTTCGACTTCTTCCGGGGTAGCGCCGGTGGCCCGGCACACGTCTTCCACAGGCATTGCCAGATAACCGTTCTCGCTGAGGTTGCCGATGATATAGAGGCCGACGGTCTCTTCCTTTTCAGTGATCTTGGATAGCCTGAGTTGCCAGATCAAATGATCTTCCAGGGAGGTCTTCTTGGTCAGGCTATTTTCCCACGACGGCGGCCCATCGCCATCATCCGAACCGGCTTCAGCAGTCAACGAACCGTGAATTGAGTTTGAGTGGGAATCGAGATATTCCTGCCAGTCGAGCGTGCCGATTTTGTCCACCCCGGAAGGTTCCCGGTTCAAAACCGGCTCCTCAACCTGCTCGGGGCTACCTGGCTGCTGCTCCTGGCGCGTTTGCTCGGCCGGTTCAATTTCGCTCGACGGAACTTCTTCGAGCGCCGGGTTCTCCTCTAATTCCGTCGTAACCATCTCTTGCAATTCGATTCGCGAAAGCTGCAACAATTTGATCGCCTGCTGCAACTGCGGCGTCATCACCAATTGTTGGGCAAGCTTCTGGACCTGACGAATTTCGAGAGCCATAGTTAAAACTTAAAACCTTCTCCCAAGTAAAATTTCCTCGCTTCGGGACTCGCGGCGATTTTTTCCGGGGTACCCTCCTCAAGGATCGCGCCCTCGTTGACAATGTAGGCGCGATCGCAAATTCCCAGGGTCTCGCGCACGTTGTGATCGGTTATTAGGATACCGATACCGCTGGTAATCAACCGGCGCACGATCTTTTGGATCTCGGCGACGGCAATTGGATCGATACCGGTAAAGGGCTCGTCGAGCAATACGAAAAACGGCGACAATACCAAGGCCCGGGCGATCTCCACACGCCGTCGTTCGCCGCCGGAAAGAGTGTGTGCCTTATGGTTGGCAAGGTGGCCCACGCCGAGCATTTTCATGAGCGCGCCGGCACGCTCGCGCCGTTCCTCCATGGTCAAATCCAACGTTTGCAGGATTGCGTAAAGATTATCCTGCACGGTCAGGCGCCGGAATACCGAGGACTCCTGCGGCAAATAACTGATGCCCGAGCGAGCCCGCTGATAAATCGGCATCTCCGTTAAATCTTCCTCGTTAAGCAACACCTTTCCCTTGTCCGGCTGCACCAAACCTACCATCATGTGAAACGTGGTAGTTTTGCCTGCACCGTTGGGACCCAATAAACCAACAACCTCACCGCCTCGGACTTCTAAATCAATGCCGTCGACGACGCGACGGCCGCTGTATGATTTCGCGACCCCGACCGCCTGAAGAATGCTCATTTTTGCTTGCTCGCGGCGGAATCTCCTTTATCCTGCTTTTGCAGCTCCTCTGGAAAAATCGTCGCTTGAACCCTGATCCTCCCATCCCCTTCGGCAACGGCGCGATCCTGTTCCATGAAGTAAATTACGCGCGTACCGCTCACCTGGTTGTTGCCCTGTCGCATGACTGGGCTGCCCGTCAGCGTCACGGTTTTCGCCTTATCGTCGAATACCGCTTTCTCACCGGTCGCCACCCGGTCGCCCTGGGTCGTATTGACCTTCCCTTCGGCGATAATCTGACCCATGCGCTTCAGCTCGGGATCGTAATGGGCAATCAAACTTTCGCTGCGCATCGTCATGTCGGCCTGCACCATGACTACCCGCCCCTTGTAGGTGATGGTATTTTTCTTCTGATCGACCTCCATCCAATCGGATGTGATATAAATGGGATCTTTCTTGTTGAGTTCGAAGCCGCCGGTACCGGATTTTTTTTTCGTTTCCTCGTTGCCCTGCGCCGCCGCATACGCCGGTAGAGTTGCGGCGATCAGAGCCATCAGGCCGATATATAATCCTAATCTAATCCACGTGCGCGCCATTTATTCCCCGCTCACTGCTTTGCCCCGGATTCCTTTTTCTCATTTTTCATTTTTTCGGGTTCGATTTTGCTTTTGACGCGCTGAAGCAAGCGTATGATCCTACTCTCCAACTCCACCTCCATGCTCGCTCCTTCCACTTCAAAACCCCCGCCTACGACCGTGGTTCGCTTCGGCAATAAAATTCGCTGCTGCGCTGGCAGATAGATGGCTTGGTCGGATTTCAGGACGTAGTCTTGATACTGCACCTTAATACCGCCTTCAATTTGCAGCTTCTCCAGCTCCTTGTCGCCCAGAAACATCCTGGCGACTTCACCTGCGGTTTCCACAGCCACGCCGTTGCGGTCATAATAGATGAAGCGCGGCCGCTTGATCACCGCCTCCTTCTGGTCTTTGTAATAATCCGCCTCCTCACCCATAACCTCCCAGACCTTGCGGCCATTCTCAACCTTGGAGCGTCGAAAATCTTTGACGTGGAGAGCCGATTCCGGCAGATAATTCAACGCCTTAAGTGGATTTTTCCGGATTTCACGCTGCCCACTGGAGACCGTCTCAACGACCTTGTACGCTATGCCCCCCAGGGAGACAAACACGACCAACAGTAGGACTAGCCTTCTGGTTTTACGCATACTCAAACTCGTCAGTCGATTGCAAGCCTAACACGCTTAAGAAATGCTGTAAAGCAAAGGGCACGAAAATTGCAGCATGCGTGCTGTAATGCAGGAATTCGCCAGAGCAACTTACAAAATCTAGCGACGGAAATGTTCCGCGGTGACTTTTGGCCAAGCCCCGCTGGCCCGTAGCAGCATTTCAACGACTTCGCGGACGGCGCCGCGACCGCCATCGGCCTGGGTCACGTAATGCACATGGGGTTTGAGCATCACCCACGAGTCCCTGACAGTGATCGCGAGGCCGGCGCGCCTTAACACCGGTAGATCGCTGACATCATCTCCCATATAAGCAATTTGGCTGTCTTCAAGTGCGGTTTTCCGTTTGATCTCTTCATAGATATCACCCTTGTTAGCCGCGCCTTGATAGACAATCTTCACCCCAAGTTCGCGCGCCCGGTAGCGCACGACGTTGGAGGAGCGGCCAGTAATAATCCCGACCCGGACTCCGGCGCGCTGCAATAGCACGATGCCTTGGCCGTCGCGCACGTCGAAACGCTTGATCTCAACGCCGCGGTCGTCAAGGTAGATGCCGCCGTCGGTGAGCACTCCATCGACGTCGAGCAAGAGCAGTTTGATCTTTCTCGCCTTGCCTTGAACGGAGAGCGGAACGCGTTTCACCGTGCTTAAACCACACCAGCTTTTATAATGTCGTGGAGATGAATCACGCCAATGGGTTTCTTACTTTGCTGGTCGACAATAAAGAGCGCCGTGATCGGGTACTGTTCCATAACCGCCACCGCTTCGGCGGCGAGAGTCTCTGCGGCAATGACCTTGGGAGCGCGGGTCATTAATTCGGCCGCTTTAAGGCCAAAGATGTCGCCTTTTTTTTCCAAGCCCCGTCTGAGATCACCGTCGGTGATAGCGCCCTTGAGCCGCCCTTCGCCGTCCACCACGCCGGTAAGGCCCAGGCGCTTGGAGGTGATCTCAAACAGCGCCTCTTTCATCGGCGCTTCTTCCCGTACCAGAGGAATCTCGTCGCCCTTCTTCATCAAATCTTTGACTTTGAGTAAAAGCTTACGGCCCAGGATGCCGCCCGGATGACGCAGGGCGAAATCCTGTTCCTTGAACTCTTTTCTTTCCAGCAGTACCACCGCAAGAGCGTCGCCCATCGCCAGCGCCGCCGTGGTGCTTGCCGTCGGCGCCAATCCCAGAGGGCAAGCTTCCTCGCTGACGCCCACATCCAGCACCACGTCACCCGCTTTGGCCAAGGAGGAATCGAGCTTGCCCGTCATGACAATCAGCTTCAGGCCGTTGAGCTTGAAATGGGGCAGGAGTTTCAGAATCTCTTCGGTCTCACCGCTATTGGAGACCGCGACAATCACGTCACCCCTCATGACCATACCGAGGTCTCCGTGGATTCCCTCGCCGGCATGCAAAAAGAACGACGGAGTGCCGGTGCTCGCCAGTGTCGCGGCGATCTTGCGGCAGACGATACCGGACTTTCCCATTCCGGTCACGACAACCTTGCCCTGGCAGTCGTAGAGCAGCTCGACCGCGCGCAAAAAACTGTCATCGAGGCGCTCGCCGAGCGCACTGATACCCTTGGCCTCGATCTTCAACACCTCTTTGGCACGGCGGAGTATATCTAGTCTAGTCACGAGACGATTTGTTTTTTCGCAATGCCGTCAATTTCCTTCACGACGCGGATCAGGCCTTCAAAGGCCTCCAGTGGCAGTGAATTTGGCCCATCGCTCAACGCACGGTCCGGATCTTCGTGCACTTCCAGGAAGAGCGCATCGACCCCTGCAGCGACGCCCGCCCGGGCCAGATGAGGAATGAACTTGCGCTCGCCGCCGGAGGCGTGGCCCAGTCCCCCCGGTAATTGCAGACTATGGGTTGCGTCAAACACAACTGGATAACCAAGCTCGCGCATGACAACCAAAGAACGCATATCAGAGACCAGGTTATTGTATCCGAATGACACGCCGCGCTCGGTCAGCAAAATTTGATCGTTGCCGGTGGAAAGTATTTTTTGCGCGACATTCGCCATGTCCCAGGGCGCCAGAAACTGGCCTTTTTTGACGTTAACCACTTTACCGGATTCAGCCACGGCGATGACGAAATCGGTCTGGCGGCACAAAAACGCGGGGATCTGCAGAATGTCGATAACCTCTTTAGCCTGCCGCACCTGTTCCTTCTCATGAACATCGGTCAAGACGGCAACGCCGACTTTTCGCTTGACCTCGGCGAGGATTGCCAATCCTTTTTCCAAGCCCGGGCCCCGGTAAGACGTCACGGAGGAACGGTTGGCCTTATCGTAGGACGATTTGAAAATAAACGGCACGCCCGCCCGGTCGGCTGCTTCTTTGAGGCGCGCCGCATGCTCCAGTGCCGAGTCTTTGCTTTCAATCACACAGGGGCCGGCGATGACGGCGAGGGGCCGGCCGGCGCCGACTTCGACGTCCCCGACCTTGATCAATTTAGTCAGCATTGGGGAGCAAACCGATCGCGCATCAAGTGCGCACAACTTTCATCCGTGGCACTTCGCGAACCGCCTTGCGGTACTGCGACGCGGCTTCGATAAAGCCGCGGAAAAGTGGATGGCTGTCCATCGGCCGCGATTTGAATTCAGGATGGAACTGGCAGCCGAGGAACCACGGGTGGCCCTTGAGCTCGATGATCTCGACCAAATTACTATCGGGCGAAAGACCGCTCAAGACCATTCCCTTCACGCCAAACTCAGCGCGATAACTATTGTTGAACTCGTAGCGATGACGATGGCGTTCGGAAATTTTTTCCCGGCCGTACAACTTCGCCGCCAGCGTCTCGTTTTGGAGCACGCAAGGATAAGCGCCCAAGCGCATCGTGCCGCCCTTGCTCTCGATCGCTTTTTGCTCCTCCATGAGATGGATCACGGGATGCGGCGTCTGCAGATCGAACTCGGTTGAGTTGGCGCGTTCCAGGCCGCAGACATTCCGCGCGAACTCAACCACCGCCATTTGCATGCCGAGACAGATGCCGAAAAACGGAATGCCTTTTTCGCGCGCATAACGGATCGCCGCGATTTTTCCCTCGCTGCCGCGGTCGCCGAAACCGCCGGGGATGAGAATCCCATCGACGTTTTTGAGGACGCTATCGGCGGCCTCTTGTTCTAACTGCTCGGCTTCGATGCAGTCGAGCTCGACTTTGGCGTCGTTGGCGATGCCGCCGTGGACCAGCGCTTCCAAGAGACTTTTGTAGGATTCCTTCAGACTCATGTATTTGCCGACGACGGCGATGCGGACTGAATCCTTCGGGTTCTTGAGAACATCGACGACCTTTTGCCATTTTTCCAGGTGTGGCGCCCCGGTCCAGATATTGAGTTTTTCGACGATCCGCTCATCGAGGCCTTCTTCATGAAAGATCAGCGGCACTTCATATATCCACTCGACGTCTTTGGCCGTGATGACCGCATTTTCCGCGACGTTGCAGAAATGAGCAATTTTCGTCTTGATTTTCTTGTCGAGCAAGCGATCCGTGCGGCATAGAAGAATATCAGGTTGAATGCCTAAACCGGTGAGTTCCTTGACGCTATGCTGAGTCGGTTTGGTCTTCAGTTCGCCGCCGCCGGTGATATAAGGAACGAGCGTTAAATGGATATAGAGCACATTCTCCCGGCCTAAATCCCAAGCGACCTGGCGCACCGCTTCCAAAAACGGCAACCCTTCGATGTCGCCGACTGTGCCGCCAACTTCGCCGATGGCGATGTCATAACCTTCCGCGGCCGCAAAAATTCGCCGTTTGATCTCATCCGTAATGTGAGGAATGACCTGCACCGTTCCGCCTAGATAATCGCCCCGCCGCTCTTTGGAGATGACCGTCTCGTAAACTTGCCCGGTGGTGCAGTTGTTCTTGCGCCCCATCGCCGTCGAGATGTAACGCTCGTAATGGCCCAGGTCGAGATCGGTCTCGGCGCCGTCGTCGGTGACAAACACTTCACCATGCTGGAACGGGCTCATGGTGCCGGGATCAACGTTAATATACGGGTCCATTTTCAGCATCGTGACCTTGAGGCCCCGGCTTTCCAGAAGCGCCCCGATGGAGGCTGCCGCCAACCCTTTGCCCAAAGACGACACCACGCCGCCGGTCACAAAAATATATTTAGTTTTTACCCCTGCCATGGCTTCCCTTCAGCGCCTTGAGATACCTTTGCGCGTGGTTTAAATCCGCCGGTGTGTCAACCTCCACCGAGTTATCATCGACGTCCGCGACGAAGATCCGATAGCCATAGTAAAGCGCGCGCAGCTGTTCCAAACTTTCCGTTTGCTCCAAGACGGTAGGACGAAGACGCGCAAACTTCAAAAGAAAATCCCGGCGGTAAACGTATAGACCAAGGTGACGAAACCCCCAGACCTTGTCGGCGCCCGCGCGCGCCGAAGCATGCGCATCGACGTTTCTGGGATGGGGAATCGGCGCCCGCGAAAAATAAATGGCAAAGCTATAGGCGTCCTTGATGACCTTGACGATGTTCGGATTGCGCCACTCTTTGTCGTCGTAAATCGGCGCGCACACTGTGCCCATCGGTATCGAGCGGGCGCGGCTGAGCGGTCGTACGGCCCGCGAAATCGTCTCGGACTTGATGAACGGTAAATCCCCCTGCACGTTCACCAGCCAATCCGCTTTGAGTTTCCGCGCCACTTCCGCCAACCGGTCCGTCCCGCTTCTGTGCCGTCTCGACGTCATCACGACTTCGCCGCCGAATTGACGTACCGCGCCTTCGACACGCCGATCATCGGTCGCCACGATGACGCGATCCAGTATCCGCGCCCTAGCGGCGTTTTCATATACATGCTGAATCATCGGCTTATCGCCGATCATGACTAACGGCTTGCCCGGCAGACGGGTTGAACCATAGCGCGCCGGAATGATCGCCACAACGCTCATGGACCCACTGCGCGACGGCTGCGCGGGCAACGAGCTAAGGGATCACGCTCGCGACCTTGACGGCAAAAACAAAAAAACCGCAATGGCTCTGCAGGATAGCGCATTACGGAATTTAATAATACGCTCGCGATGAAACGGTGTCAACGAAGTTTCGCTTGCGGGATTCGCTTACTAATGAGTTCGTTATTTAGAGACTATGTCGCTAGTGTGCGACCGAGAGGCGAGCCCTTCCGATCGCGGTCAATGGTTCTCTGCCTTGCCGGCCACCACCCCGTCCTCTCCATAGGTGGAAATGCCCGCCGGCAGG
>DATBLC010000169.1:0-3564 GCA_036555515.1 Binatia bacterium | reverse complement strand
TCGCACAAGTCGGGTTCTTAAATAAGGAAACGGGCAGATACGTTTATTTCAAAGTGAATGAAATACCAGAGAAAAACAGTCTAATCGAAATGGGTCTTGATATAAGCGAATTTCAGATGCTTTCGCCCAAAGCTGAAGACTTGCCAATACTGCTTGAGACACTCGAAAAGAAAGGATTAAGGACGGAGGTAAAAGGTTATTTAGAATGGCCTGATTCCGTAAAGAGGAGCTCCCAGGTCGCAATTTTGGGAGACCTGAGAATTGACAGACCTATTTTTCGAGCCATTTGTAAGATTGGGTTTAACTATCTGGCTGCTGTGCTCGGAAGGGAGTTCGTGCTGCGCGACGATTTCAACGGTATCAGAAATTACATCCGTTACGACAACGGGGATAGTAGACACTATTTCTCGACGGATCCGAGGCCGATCCTATACGAAGAAAATCGTTCGGGAGTGCCGATAACAGAAGGACATATCATTATTGCGGAATGGCAAGGTATTCGGTTGGTTGCAAAGATCCGGGTTTTCAATTTATTCACGTACGTGGTGACGTTCTGTCCTTACTACAGTGGCATTTGGTTTCCTTTTGCTTCCGGACATCATTTCGACGTTCATGAGAAAACGATCAGCAAGCTCGGGAAGGCAAGCAAAAGATTGATGCCGAATTAACTTTCCACGATCCCACTTTATTCATTGCTGATGTTCTCCCGCAGCCTGGTGCACTATTTCTGAGGCGCTCCCGACTTGGCGGTAACACGGTTTTCCGGGCGGCCGGCGCCAGCGTATCCCGATGGAGTTCCTCACTTACCCGACCGAGTATCTCGCGAAGCCTACTATCAAGAAGTCAGCCGTTGCGGGTTTTGACGCGATGGAGGGCCGGTTGCCAGACAATCTGAGGAGCCGAAAACCGGTTGCCAACGCGAGCCGACGGCGCCGCTCGCTCTGAGTTCGAGCGAGCGGCGTGATCCGGCACACTTCGCGCGCCTCCGACCGCTCTCCGGCCGAGCCGACCGGTACAACAGTGGGTTTTTCGTCAAGCAGAAATGGGATTGATAACTCTCCCGGGCCTGCGCTATAGCTCCGGCCATAGAAAAGGTCGTTTAAAAATCCTATCCATCGAAATTTTCTTTGTCTTTCCTCTGCGTTCTCCGTGCCCTCGGTGGTGAGTTTTCCGAAAATTTGAGCGATGGTGTTCGGCGGCTTAGTGGGTTGCCGTGAGCGTGTACAAGAGGTCGAACTTCTCGGCGAGAGCCGCAAGTCGAGGATCCGCGGTCCAGAGGCGGTATCGACCGACGATAGCCGAGGCCAGCAAGTGGACATCAATCCATCCGGCCCCTTGACCATGCAGACGGCGCTCACGTACGAAGGCGACGACATCTCCATGCGGAACCGGAGTTGCCTGGTGCATCTGCGCGTAAGCATCGAGCAGCTTTCTACGACCGCCTTTGTCACCGACAAGTAGTTCGCCAAAAACAAGTTCGTGGCCAGCTACTTCGTCCCTCTCCAGCAGAGAATCGAGTTCGGTGGCGTAGGGTTCACGACCCGTGAGGAAGCGAATCCACACCGACGTGTCGACAAGAACCATCAGGCGGCGCGGCGCTTGCGGGCGGCGGGTTCACGGCGTCTCGGAATGTCCTTGGCCTTCGGCTCCGAGCCCCTCAGGGCACGTAGGCGCTCATACGCAGCATGACGGACCAGAGCCTCGAGGCCGCGGCGGACGGTGTCCGTGTCTGTGGCTGCGCCAGACGCGAGCTTCGCCTCACTCAGAAGCTTCTCATCGATGTGCAGGGTCTTTTTCATACAGATGATAATGCCATATCTATATGGTAGAAACAACCAGCACGGACTACACAACCGCTATCTCGAGGGGGCGTTCAATACACAATTCCGACTGCCCCAACGGCGGCGGTGCCTTGAAGATCATCGCCGCCATCGAAGATCCACCGCTGATTGTCAAAATGCTTACTCATCTGGGCCTGCCCACCCGCGCCCCGCCGCGCGCGCCGGCGCAGCGATTCGATCTATTCCAAACGACCTGACGAGTCGAAAACCGCTTGCCAACGCGAGCCGACGGCGCCGCTCGCTCTGAGTTCGAGCGAGCGGCGTGATCCGGCACACTTCGCGCGCCTCCGACCGCTGCGCTGCCCGAGCCGGCCGAAGCAACATCGGGATTTTCATCAAACAGAAAGACGATTGACATCCCACCGGTCCGGCGATATTGCTCGGGCCAGAAAAAAAGGTGGTTTAAAGTTCCTATACAGACGAGAATAGTCGAGGGGGCTATCATGGGTAAACCCTGGTGGCAATGAGTATTTGCTGGCGCTTTGCGAGGGAAATAACTGCGCCGGGGGCAAAGAGGGCAAGAAGCCGGGAAATGGCCGAATTCACATATTTGAAAAGACAAATCAGAGCTGGGAGCACGTAACAGTTCTAGCCATCCCAGGCAATGTCGACTTTGAGGACTATACGGGACTGGGGTAAAGCCGCAATCGAGTTTTTGTCACGTCGCAGGAGTCGTCAAGTCTCTGGATTGGGACTCTCAAAGAGCGGGATTGGGTGTTCGAGAATAAGGGCACTATCTTATCTACGGATTCCCCGCGAAGGAAGGACCCGCGCTGTATTGTAATATCGAGGGTGTCTGTGAAATTCCAGAAGAGAACGGGAAAACACGTTTAGCGGTTATCTCCGACAAACGGAAGAAGGGTAAAATGAAAAGCACTGCGGGACGAAGGATGAATCGATTCACATTTGTCGTGTGACCTAGCAACGTGAGTGACGGTTAGGCAACGTCAGATTATCGGAGATCAACGAGAATTCCGCGCCCGCCTGCAAATTCCGACCGAGGCGACTATGGAAAGACGAAGTATACCCCCAAGCCAGTTTACTAAACACAAAGAGCCGCTGCGTTAACAGGAATTATTACTCTTGATTACGCGAGAAGTATCACCGGAAGAGGCGCTAGCCCTGGTTGAGCGAGAAGAGTCGCATTTCTTTGATAAGAAGGCGGTCGGGGTTTCAGGGAAGCAAGTCCAAAAGATAGCTGTTGCCCTTGCGAATGCTGATGGCGGTGAATTTCTCATAGGTGTAGCAGACGAAAAGGATGTGGCAGCCGTCGAAAAACGTTGGCAAGGAGCGGCAAACATTGAAGCTTTGAATTCGCACCTGCAGTCATTGTTC
This sequence comes from Binatia bacterium, assembly GCA_036555515.1. GTDB lineage: Bacteria > Desulfobacterota > Binatia > UBA9968 > UBA9968 > DATACQ01. The sequence continues at coordinate 388 of DATBLC010000169.1, read as the reverse complement.
GATATCCAGCCGAATTTGGATCTAAGGTATGAATTTTTAAAATGCCATGGACATGGGGGCTACGTGTTGCGGGTAATTATCGAGAAAAGCTCGCAAGTTCACAAGACAGGGGATCAGACGGTCTACGTGAGATATGGCGCACAATCTTTACCTCTTAAAGATCCCGAGAAAATTACTGAACTTTCTTTTGCAAAAGGGGCGAGTTCATTCGAGGACCAATTACTTCTAAAATTTCCGCCAGAGCAAATAGTAGAGTCGAGAGAGCTTCAGTCATTTCTTGCTGACTATTCGCCGAAAACAGATCCGCTGGATTTTGTGCTCAACCAAAATCTTCTCGACTATAAGACATGGGAGCCGAGAGTGTCTTCTGCTTTACTGTTTCATGCGG
>DATBLC010000168.1:0-5419 GCA_036555515.1 Binatia bacterium | reverse complement strand
CAAGACATTTCTTCTCCCCGGCTACGATGCTTGGGCCGTTTGGGGCGGGCTCGCTGCTGCCCTGGCCGGGGGAAGGCGACCCAGGACGCAGAAACCCTTTTTCTCCGATCGCCGGAAAGCAGAGCGATTGCTGCGCGGTCTGGATCTCCATGCGCAGGAGATTGCTCCCAACTTGATCAGGAACCTGTCGCTAAGCCACTGTCGAAAGTTACTGGACGTGGGCGGGGGGCTCGGAACTTATGCCATTGCTTTTTGTCGTTGCTACCCTCGCCTGCAGGCAACCCTGGTCGAGCATCCTGCTATTTCTCCTCTGGCCCGTCGAGCTGTGCGCGATGCAGGGCTGGCGAAAAGAGTACGGGTCATCGGCATGGATTTTTCGCGGGGGACTCTGCCACGAGGATTCGATGCCGTATTTGTCTCCAATGTGCTACACGCCCACGGGGTTGATGAAAACCGTTCCCTGCTGCGCCGGCTCCATGGTTGTCTCAACCCAAACGGGCAATTGATCTTGCGCGATATATTCATGAACCGCGATCGGACCGAGCCCGAGTGGGGAGCGCTTTTTTCCGTCTTGTTGCTTCTGCACACACCCCAGGGACGCTGTTATACTCTCGACGAAATTCTCCGATGGCTGCGCCAAGCCGGTTTCTCAGACATTGCCAAACCTTTCCGCTCCAGCCCGTTTCCGTTCGATCCCGATGCGGTTTTAGTAGCCAAGAAGTTTACAAAGTTTAAAGGGGTCTCAAGGAGGCAAAAGTCGCACGTGGAATCGCCAGCGTGACACTTGTCCAAATGTCCCGTCCTGAACGTGTCATCGAGGGAATCCAGTTGCAAATAGTCCGCCGAATCAACTATAACCGGACCTCATATGAGCATACGCAATAAAGCCGTCGTTGTCGGTATCGGCGAAACGCCCACGGATCGTCTCGGCTCGAAACCCGGCGAGCCGCGTAAATCGAGCGCCGAGTATTTGTCCTGGGCGATGCACTTGGCCCTAGAGGATGCGGGACTTGGCCTCAAGGACTTTCAAGGCCAGGGACTAGGTGCGACGATTCCCACCGCCTATCCGCAACCTTTCTGGCCCGAAGAAGTCGCTGAGATCCTTGGCATCACTCCCGGCTTTCTCCTCGGCGGCGCTACGGGCGGCGCGGGCGCCGTATCGCTTCTGGGCGCCATGGCCGCGGCTATCAATTCTGGTTTGATCGACCTGGCCTTGGTTATCGGCGCGGCGGCGCCTTTCTCCGAACACTGGGGCGGTGGCATTCAACCGGGGGACATGCGCGATTGGGAAATCCCCTACGGCACCATGGGTCCCAATAGCAAAATCGCCATGGTCATGCGCCGTCACATGCACGAGTACGGCACTACCCTCGATCATCTCGGCAAAATCGCCGTGGCGGGGCGCTATCACGCGACCCTAAATCCGCTGGCGTATCTGCGCGAGCCTATGACCGTCGACGATTACAAGAATTCCCGCCTGGTCGCCGACCCCGTGCGTTTGTTCGATTGTGTCATGCCCGCCAACGGCGGCAGGGCCTTTATCCTGGCATCGCCGGAGCGAGCCAAATCGCTCAGAAAGAAACCCATTTATTTGAAAGGCTTTGGTGAGCGCAGCAATCCGTCCTACGGGCCGAGAGCGGGTTCCGACGCGCTTATCATGGGCGTCAAAGACGCCGGCAGGGTCGCCATGGAAATGGCCGGCGTGAAGCATAGCGATATCAATTTTTTGCAGCTCTACGACGACTACGTCGTGGTCGTGTACCTGCAGATCGAAGACTTGGGCTTCTGCGAAAAGGGCGATCTCGGCTTTTTCGAGCGTACCGACTTTACCTTTAAGGGCCAACTACCCATCCAAACCAGCGGCGGCATGATCAACTGCGGCCAGCCATCAACCGCAGGGGGCACGCTGCACGTCATCGAATCGGTGCGCCAGCTGCGCGGCGAAGGCGGCGCGCGCCAGGTGGCCAATGCGAAAATCGGTTTGTGTAGCGGCTTGGGCGTGCTTCCTTATGGTAAAAACCTCGGCTGCTGCGCCGTCGCAGTTTTAGGAAATGAGGCATAACAAGCTATGGCTGAAGTCGATATTAAAAAACCGGTCCCGGCAATCACTCCCGAGGCCAAGCCCTTCTGGGACGCCGCCGCCCAACAGAAGCTCAAGATCCAGCGCTGCAGAAACTGCAACGCCTGGGTGTGGACGCCGCGGCCATCATGCGTCGAATGCGGCAGCGAGAATCTCGAATGGACCGACATGAGCGGCAAGGGCGAAGTGTACTCATTCACCGTCATCCGCCAGATCGTCGGCCGCGGCGCCTCGCAGGCATTTCAAAAAGATATCCCTTACGTCGTCGCCTGGGTGGACCTCGACGAAGGGCCGCGCCTGATCACCAATATCGTCGGCTGCCCGGTAGAGGACGTAAACCTCGGCATGAAAGTGTCGGTGGTCTTCGAACAAGCCTCGAAGGACGTCTGGATGCCGAAGTTCAAGCCCGTTTGAGTTAAACCGAATCTAACGACGGAAGCGAGTGAGGAGATCGGCGTGGCGCCGTTCCGGCCTGCTTAAGACTATTTTTTCCTCAACAGTTGACATGCCTCTTCGCCAACCTTTGTTTTCCGAATGACTCCGGCTAGATTTGCGCCGCTTTAGCGAGCTTTTTTCTTAAAACTCGGCTCCTCTCGTCGAGGAAACCTATTTCTTGTCTTTAGTCACATAGTTTTGTACACTTTTTTGATACAGAGGTGGACATGGACCGATATATCAATACGAGTGAGGCCCGGCAGAAGTTTCTTAGCCTGGTGGAGGAAGTTGAGGACGGCGATCAAGTCATCATCACGAAACAAGGCAAGCCCAAGGCCGTCATCGTCAATTTCGAAGAACTACAAACGTTGAAGGCAGTCGCGCGCCTGTGGCAAGACCCGGAAGCATTGCGGGCCATGCGCAGATCCTTGGAAGACGTAAAAACTGGAAAGGCGCTCAGACTCTCGGGGGCGCCGACAACCCAGAAAATTTTAGCCGCTGCCCGTAAAAAAGGTCTCTTGCGTGGCTGATTATCTCCTCTCGAAACAGTTTCTTGAGGAGCTATCTGCATTCGAGAAATCAGTCAGCGTCCGTGACATCGCAAATCTTGACCAGGCGATGGCCGCCATCGTTCAAAATCCAAACTACCGCGCCGAATCCCAAGCTTCTACAATCCCGCCGCGCCGAGCTATCTCTACCGTGCCGGCAACATCCTCATCCATTATCGCCTGACTGACTTGGATGAAGTCGAGTTCCTGAATCTATTTTGGCAGAGGATTTAATCTTCGGCGGGCCGCCCGCGCATAAGACGCGAAACCGGGCATGAAAGCTCCGGCGCGGCAGAGAAAGTTTGCCGCTTCGTCCCTCCTCTGCGCCGATACGGTATTGTGCAGGGCTTGGCAGCCAATCAGGATAAGCCGTAAAGTCCGCGCGGATTATCACACAGAATCTTTTCCACCACCGCCGGCGCAACGTCGTCTCGTGCCCGCATGTTTTTAACGAACTCCGGCTCCTTGGAGGGATCGTTGTGCCCGTAGTCCGAGCCGATGATCAGTTTGTCTTCGCCGATGAAGCGAATGAGATGGGGCAGCTCTTCGTCGGCTTCGCAGGCCACCCAAAAGCGATAGTCGCGGAACAGATCCTGCGGGTTCCGGTTTTTCAAATCGCCGCGCACCGATCGCCGCAGCACGTGGATGATGTAAGGAATCCAACTGGCAGCCGCTTCAATGAAGCCGAAACGCAATTTTGGAAACTGTTCGGGAATGCGATTAGCGACAAGATCGCGAAAAGCCACGACCGGCAGTACCCGGTTATGCGCAAAGGTATGGTTCCGTTCGACATCGAAGAGCTGCATAAGGTACCGACTGCCTGACCCAGTGTGTATGCAAATGGCCAGATCGAGCTTCTCGGCTTCGGCATAGACCGGAAAAAAGTATGGGTTATCCAGCGTCAGGTTGCCTTCCATGCCGCGAAAAAACACGCCCACCGCGCCCTGCTCTTTTGCCCATCTTATTTCCTGAAGCGAAGCTTCCACGGACCGCAACGGCAAGATGGCAACCCACTTGAGCCGGTCTCGCGCCCGCGCGCAGCCGGCGGCGACAAAACGATTGTAGGCGCGGCACAACGCTATCTCTAACTGCGGATCGTCGGTGAGGTAGACAAGAAAAAGCGTCGGGTAAATGACCTGGATCTCGACGCCAATCTTGTCCATGTCTCTGAGCCGCGCGCCGGGATCGGTCAGTTCGCGGACCGCGAGTTGAATGTCTCCCCTGACGGATTCCTTCTTCTGCGCCGAAGGGGTGATGAGACTGAAGCTCGCCTTCCCCGCCGGTTTGGGAAAAATCTCGCCGTCGATTAGCCAGAAGGCGTTGCGCTCTTTGTACCAGGTGTCGTCCGGGACCTTCGCCAAGATCGGTCTGCGCGGGTACATCTCGTTATTGATATGGCTCCACATCGCTTCCGATTCGGCGATGTGAGTATCGGCATCGACAACACCAGCCATTTTAAGTTCTCCTTATTTTTGAATTTGTCGATTTAGGCGCTCTTGTTGATGTCATCGAAGACCCTTGGATCTAACAACCGCCGGCTCCCGGAGGCTTTGTCCTTTGGCTTTTGCATTCGTAGCCGTCGCTTGGGAAAAAATAAATTCGACACCCCTTCTCCATGGCTTCGGCATGAATCGCTTTGGCGATGGCCGCAAACTGAATACCGAAATCGATGTTTTAAAAAAATATTTTTACTCGTCGATTCCTTTCTACCAAAGATCTCGGGATGAAAATAGACCAAGATGTTACAGTGATGTCCGTTCGCCGTGTACGGCGCGTTTGATGTTAAACCATTGAAACGTATCGAACGCAGGCATCGATCAGCGGTGCTCCAGCGGTACGCTAAAGCACATAACAACGAATTGGGAAAGCTCAAAATGACTTTGAAATTTCACAGTCGGGCGCCTTCGCTACTCCAGGTTTCCACCTCGCTTGCGGGGCCCTCAGTTTAGCTGCGGAATCGGGGTTGAACCTTGAACCTGGAACGCCGATCTGGTTTGCGGATGGCACTTATGATGGACGGGCGACCGGAAAGTTTATATATAAATAGCGGGCGGAGAGGAAACATGCCAAAATATTGCGCGCACAAGCTGGCGCGAGAGCGAGGTGGGACGTGGTAACGAGTCTGATGCATGTGGCCGTCGCAACCCTCGCGTTGCTGGTCCTCGTCTGGATTCTGCGACGTGTTAAACTTTGGCTGCTCCGGCGGTTGGAACTCATCACATTTCCGCCGGAAAGGTTGGCGCCCGGCAGGTCATGCAGAGGTCATTCAGCCGAATGCTTCGCCGCAGAAACAAGCTGTTCCGAATCAGCCAAGATGCTTTGGGCCCACTCGCGCACATCGGCGCAATAGAGCTCT
>DATBLC010000167.1:0-27460 GCA_036555515.1 Binatia bacterium | reverse complement strand
GCGCCGAAGATTCAAGACAAAATCGGGCTGCGCGGCGGGCTGATGATCCTGCCCATTGCGCTCATCGGCGGCGCCACCTTCGTCACCGCGGCAGCCACGGCGCTCAGCCGCTCGGTGCTGCGAGTCACCGAAGGTGGGCTGCGCTCGTCCATTCACCGCTCGGTTTGGGAACAGGCGTTTATCCCGGTCGAATCAGGCGAACGCTCGGTGGCGAAAATCGCGGCGGACGGCGTCGCGGCGAGGGTCGCCGAAGGCATCGGCGCGGCGGCGATTTTTTTCTGGTTGCGCCAGGTTGCCCCCGGCGGCATGACCGTCACGCCCTTGGATACGAGCTGGATGGCATGGGCCACGCTCGTCGTCGTTGTTGTCTGGCTGCTGATCACGCAAAAGCTGCGCATTCAAGTCAAGCAGGACGCCGCCAAGCCGCAAACCGCGAGAGAACCGGAGATCGAATGTGCGCGGTTCCCCGACCAGTGCCCGTGCACCACCGAATTGGGCAAGGGCATTGCTTGACCCGCGCGCCAACCCGTTCAATTTTTCGTTCGCAAAAGCTCTGTCCTTGCGCTAATCCTTTGATTGATGCGTATCTGCTCATTGCTTCCGGGCGCGACGGAGATTCTCTATCGCCTCGGTCTGGGAGACCAGATCGTCGGCGTGACGCATGAGTGCGATTATCCGCCCGAGGCGAAACAAAGACCGGTGGTCGTGCGCAGCACCATCGATTCCCACCGGCTTACCAGCGGAGAAATTGATCATAAGGTCGGAGAAATTCTCGCCGGTGGCAGCGCCCTTTACCGCATCGACGAACCCGCGTTCATCGACGCCGCGCCGGATCTGATCTTAACCCAAGGCCTGTGCGACGTTTGCGCGTTGGATTATAACGCCGTCACCCGCGCCGCGGCGCTCCTGCCGCGCCCGCCGGTCATTTTATCGCTGAATCCGCATAGCTTGGCCGAACTGCTCGATGATATCCTGCGTATCGGCGCCGCCACAAAGCGCAATGACGCCGCCGCCAACCTCGTCCGCGATTTTGGAGCGCGCATTCAAACGGTGGGCCGCCGCGAGCCCCTCCGTCGCCCCCGGGTCGTTTGTCTCGAATGGTTCGAGCCGCTTTACACGGCCGGCCACTGGGTGCCCGAAGTGGTCGAGCTTGCTGGCGGTGACGACGTTTTGGGCCGCGCCGGCGAGCCTTCCGCTAAGATTGCTTGGCGGCATGTCGTTGCTGCGCAACCGGATGTGCTATTGCTGATGCCCTGCGGCTTCGATGTGCGCCGGGCCATGCGGGAAGCAACGCCTTTGCGCCGGCTTGAAGGATGGAACGAACTGCCCGCGGTTAAGACGGCAAACGTCTTTGCCCTCAACGGCAATGCCTACTTCAGCCGCCCCGGGCCGCGTCTGGTCGATGGCCTGGAAATTCTCACCCGCATCCTTCATCCCGGTCAATTCTCAAGCGAACCATCGCCCGTCGACGCAAAAAGAGTTATTCACTAAACATGCTCGCCCGCATTTTTCTATTTTTCACCATCGTGCCGCTGGTGGAGCTTTTCATCTTGATCAAAATCGGCGGCCACATCGGCGCGCTCAACACCATACTCCTGGTCATCTTGACCGCATTGCTCGGCGCCATGCTTGCGCGCGTGGAAGGTCTGCGCACGCTAAGGCAAATTCAGTGGAGCCTGTCGCAAGGTCAAATACCCGCGGAAGAGCTGATCGACGGCGTGCTGATCTTTGCCGGCGGCGTTCTGCTGCTTATCCCCGGCCTGCTCACCGATCTTTGCGCCCTCATATTGCTGTTTCCCTACACGCGGATGCATTTCAAACGTTGGCTGCGGCGCCGATTCGACCGCGTGGTCGCTTCCGGCAACGTCCGATTAAATTATCGCCGTGGCGACCCACACAGTTTTTGAGCGGACGGACACCTTATCCGCCGCCCATCATCTCCGAGACATTCTCCGGCTTGCCGTTCCGGCGATGTTGGCACTGGCCAGCCAACCGCTTTTGAACATTGGTGAGACCGCGATGATCGGCAAACTGGGGGCCGAACCCCTGGCGGCGCGCGCCATCGGCGCCGCGCTCACCGGCACCATCTACTGGGTATTCGCTTTTTTGACTTTCGGCTCGACAACTTTGATCGGCCGTCACTATGGGGCGAAAGAGTTCGAAGCTTGCGGCACGATATTCTCGCACGCCGTTTGCCTCGCCGTGCTCGGCGGAATTTTCATTGCATCGCTTTGCATCCTTTTCGCCGTGGATCTCTTCCTGTTAATGGGCGCGGGGCCGGCGGTCGCGCGCCAGGGAATTCCCTATTTCAGGCTGGTTATCGCGAGCGCGCCGCTCACATTAGTGTCCCTCGCCGCGGTGGGATTTTTCCGCGGCGTTCAAGACACCCGCACACCGATGCTGGTGGCATTTTTTACCGGCGGCTTGCAACTGGCTTTCGATTACGGCCTCATCTACGGGCACTTGGGCGCGCCTCCTCTCGGCCTCACCGGCGCGGGGCTGGCGGCTTTGGCGGCGCAATTCTCGGGCGCGTTCGCATATCTTGTGATTTTTTTTGTCTCGCGGAAGACCGCGCCCTTTCGAGCCGTCTCGTGGCGGTTTTCCGTTGCTGATCTGCGCCCACTATTTCGCATCGGCCAGGATCTTGCTATTCGCACCGGCGCGCTGCGCGGATCGCTTATCTTTGCCACCGGCAGCGCCGCTCGTATGGGCGCTGCAACTTTATCTGCGTATGAGATCGCTTTTCAGCTGTTTATGCTTTGTTCCGACATCATCGACGGTCTGGCGGTGGCTGGACAAGCGCTGGCCGCCAAATACCTCGGGTCGAACCAAAAAACCGCCGCGTATGGGATGGGCAAGATTCTCATTCTTTCGGGCATCGTGGCGGGCCTGTTATTCACTTTGACGCTGGTTGGCGGGGGCGCAGCCATCGTCGCCCTTTTCACGACGAGTCCCGAGGTCGTGGTCGCCTTGAGCGGCGGCCTATTCTTACTGGTGGCGTTACTGCAACCGCTGAACGGGGTCGTCTTCGTCCTCGACGGATTCCTCATCGGCGCGCGCGACACGCGCTATCTCATGTGGGCCATGCTCATCGGCGGGTTGGGGATTTTCGTGCCCATCTCATGGCTGTCCCTTCGCTACGGCTGGGGACTAACGGGCATTCTGACTGGCATCAGCGGGCTGATGTTATGGCGCTTGGCGACCAATCTTTATCGCTTCGTGGATAAGTCATGGATGAAGCAGAGTTGAATGTTTGACCGGTCCCACTCCCGGTGATAGCGTCGGCTCAAAATAAGTGAGGAGGAGAAAGCATCATGAGCACGAGCATTGTCGTTACCGGCGGCGCGGGCGGTATCGGTTCGGAAATTTGCCAGGGGCTGGCAGCCGATGGCTTGCAAGTCGTCGTCGCGGACTTCAATAAAGAGGCCGCGGAAAAGGTCGCCGCAGAAATTCGCGGCGCCAAAGGCGACGCCATCGCAGTCAAAGTCGACGTCGGCGATCCCAAAAGCGTGGCCGCGATGATGGAGCAAGCCATCGCCAAGTACGGTCAGGTCGATAACATGTTTTGTGGCGCCGGTGTCATGGACCGGGTTCCCATCATTGAGATGTCGGAGGAAATGTGGGACCGGCTGATGCGAATTAACCTCAAGGGCGTATTTCTCTGCGCCCAGGCTGCGGCAAAACACATGATTCCGAGAAAAGAAGGACGGATATTGAGTATCGCGTCAGGCCGCGGCGTCGCGGGACAGGCGCGGTCGGCGCACTACGCGGCTTCTAAAGCAGGCGTCATCGCTTTTACCAAGTCATTGGCCGTCGAACTGGCGGAGCATAACATTACGGTCAATTGCGTCTGCCCTGGCGCCACCGACACGGCCATGTCGAGGATCGGCTATACCCCGGAAGAATTCAAAAAGCGCGAAGCTATCGCGCCGCTGATGGACGGCCTCACCCAGAAATTCGAAATCGTCGGTCTGGTTCGTTATTTGCTCAGCGATGCGGCAAAGTTTATCACGGGACAGACATACTTTCTGCGCACCCCCAAGTAGAATGCGTCGGCGCTGATTTCGTGGCGCGTGTTCGTGTATCGTGATCGTGGATAGTGTTCGTCATCCGAGGGGCAATGATCGGACGTTGTTGACCAGCAGGAATAACTCCAAGTGCGCGGATCCGTTCTCAGCATCTGGAGGAAGACCGTTCCACTTGGACAAAAACGTACCTATTTTACCATTTGGGCCTGCCTACCCGCACCCCGCTTCGCGGTGGCGACGGTGAAGATGCGCTCGGTTTCAATTTGCTTCAGAGCTTCGTCGAGTAAGTCGCCGTATTTGTCTAGGTGGAGGTGGGCGTCGATGACCATGTAAGTTTTTAGCGCGGTACGATGCCAATGAAAAGTCCCCAATCTCCAACGTCAATCCGTGCGTTGGTGGTCAATCTTGCAGTCTGATTAGCACGACTGTAGACTCATCGTAGACAAATCGGGCTACAACAGGAGGTCGCCATGAAGTTTGTTTCTAGCCGCGAGCCGCGCATTAGTCCAGGGACCGTATGGAAGAAACTGGATCACGAAAAGGATCTGGTCATCACCTCCAACGGCCGCCCGATCGGCGTATTGACCCTCGCCAACGAAGACAGTTTGGAAGATGTTCTGGAGTCGCTCCGCGCTGGGAGGGCGCAACGTGCCGCGCTCACCCTCCGCCGGGCCGCGGTGGTGCGCGGTCTAAACAAGTGGTCCGACAAGGACATTCAAGACGTCATTCGAAAAGGACGCCAAGCGAAACGTAAAATTGCTGCTGGAGGCAAGCGTTGAAGATCGTCGTGGACACCAACGTATTGGTGTCCGCTTTGATCCGGGCCGAAGGCATACCTGCTCGCATTCTCGATGTTATTCTCACCGGCCAAGTGAAAATAGTCTTGGACCACCGCATCTATGCGGAATATCACGACGTGCTCCTGCGCCCCGAGTTCGGCTTTGCACCGGAGCCGGTCGATAATCTGTTGGATTTTTTTCTGCAGTCTGGCGAACGAGTCTATACGAAAAATACTTCGGTGGGGTTGCCAGACCCCTATGACGGAAAGTTTCTTGAAGTTGCGATTGACGGATCGGCGGATTTTCTCGTCACCGGAAATCTCAAGCACTTCCCGCCCCGCCAGCGCCATGGTGCTCGTGTCGTCAGCCCGCGCGAATGATGGCACCAATGGAGCGAAGGCAAATCATAATAGGAGGAATAGGGTCAGGCTTGCACGGATGAATCAAGCCTTTTCAAAACCTGGTCGGCTTGACGACGAAAGCCCGAAACCTTTTTCAGCCTTTCCTTCGCTCGCCTCACGGCGTGACTCGCCGTGGACAACTCCGTGACCTGAAGAAATCGAGCCTGAGGAAATAGGGTTAAATCCTAAGAGGATGAGGCAAGAGTGGAGGAGCTTTTCGGGAAAGCCAAAGAGTGCATGGGGCTTCGTCGCATGAAGTTTCGGGGTACACTGTTTGTCCGAGAGCAGGTGCTCCTTACTGCGACGGCGCAAAATATCAAAAGGATGGCGAGGCTATTGTCCAGGATGGGACCGAAAACAGAAGCGGAATCCAAAGCCCTACCGCCAGTAACAATTCCGGCAAGCCTTTTTTATTTTCTCATCCGGTGGATGCTTCATCCGTACGACCAAGATCACCCAACGCTTCTGTCAACAACGTAGTTTTTCAACAGCCTGTTTAACATTTACACGGCGCCGCCAGCGCCCGATTTTGTAAAGACGTTTATATCATCTCGCCGCCATGCGTCCGCCCTCCACGGGCAGATCGACGCCGGTAATGAAATTGGCCCATTGAGAGGACAGAAACAGAACCGGTCCGACGTAATCGTCGAGCTCTCCCCGGCTGCCGAGTGGCGCCGCAGTGAAATGGCTTCCCGGAGCGGCGGCGCCGTAAGCACCCTCGTTTCGTGCGCCTTCCTGATATTCGTAGATTGTTGTGAGCCGGGTGGGCGTGAAACCGGGACTGACGGAGTTTACATTGATTTTGTACGGCGCCAGCTCCACCGCCATCTGCCTTGTAAGCATGACGACACCGCCTTTGGCGGCGCTATAAGCAGAACCGCCGGGGCTTCCGCGATGACCGGCAATGGATGCGATATTGACGATCTTTCCGCCGCCCTTGGCTTTCAATATCGGCACCACATGGCGCGCGCAGATATACATCCCTTTCAAGCAAATATCGACGACGAGATCCCACTCGCCGGGCTCGAGATCAACGATGCTTTTGGGCGGGTAGATTTGCACTCCAGCCGCGTTGACGAGAACGTCAACGGTGCCCAATCGCTTGACAACGTCAGCGATGGCCGCAGCCACCTGCTCGTCTTTAGACACATCCGCGGCAACCGCGAGGGCTTTGACTTTCTCGGCAGGGAAGCTCGCCGCCGTCGCTTTCGCCTTGTCGAGATTGAAATCCAATATCGCAAGCGATGACCCGGCGGCGGCAAATCCGCGGGCGAACGCGCCGCCCAACGCGCCGCCACCGCCGGTAACAACCACGACCTTATCCTTGAGTCCGAGGTCATTCATAACCAACTACCTCTTCACCAACCAAGATCACGCCTTAGGCTCGGCTATGTTCCAAACGTTCAAGTCGTTCAATACGTTCAAGTTGTTCAACGCAACCCATTGCGCTCGGACGGCTTGAACGATTTGAACGACTTGAACTACTTGAACCGGTTGTGCGCAGCAGTCTATGCGCCCTTTGTCGTTAATCTCTCAACTTCTTCAACTCCGCTACATAATCGCGCAAGCCTGCTTCCAATTTGTATTCCGGAGTAAATCCTAACTCTGTGCGCGCCCGGGTGATGTCCATTCTGGGCCGCGCCGGGGTCAGATTGCCGCGGCTCATGGCGATCCCTGGAAATATTTTTCCAAGCGCTTGTTCGACGTCTTCGACGGTCGTGAGAGCGCCACTGCCGAGATTGTAGACCTGATGCGCCAGAGGCGAAGTATGTACGGCCAACGCAATGCCGTTGGCAAGATCCTTGACATAAATAAAGTCTACGGTCTCGTAGACATTTAGCGCCACGGGCTTGCCCGCCATCGCATCCCAAACAGCTTGTTGCACCGCGACGCCCGGGCCGCCGGCGACGGAGTGGTAACCGTACACGCCGGCGAAGCGCAGCAACGCCAGCTCGAATTTTTGTTTCGCAGCGTACGTTCTGAGCACGTGTTCGCATCCGATTTTCGAAGCATTATAGACGCGCTCCCGGCAATCGATGGGCGAATCTTCGCGCAGCAGTTGCTGCGGATCTTCACCGGCATACACCGCTTGTGTGCTGGCATGGACTAGCTTGCGCACACCGGCGAGGCGCACCGCCTCCGCAACGTTGATGGTGGCGACCAAATTTACCTGAAAGCCGGTGTAAACGTTATGGATGTTGGCTTCGCCCACGGAAGCCGCCAAGTGAATCACACATTCAGGACGGACGTGCTGAAACGCGTCCACAAGCGCCGCCAGATCGCGGATGTCACCGCGAATCACGGGCAAATCCCTTCCCGTCACATGCCGGATATAATCCGGCCTCGGCGCGACGTCGAAAAACGTCACTTCGTCGCCTCGCTCAACCAACTCCCGCGCTGTGTGGGTGCCAATGAGACCCGCACCCGTAATCAATATCCGCATAGCGTCCTCCGATGGCCTCAAAGACCCCGTAAGGTTCAAAGTTCAAGATACGGCGAATAAAGCAGCACTCGCCGTTGAGGTTGAACGCAGAACAGCGAACGGCGATCTAGCATTCCAGGCGCGGGCGATCAATAGACGCGCCCGTGAAAGTCGCCGAGGGGAAAACCCCGCTTCTATGGAAGTCGCCTGTCACGATCGAGCCGCGCCTGAGCGTCATCATTCGGCAGTCTCCTTTGTTTGTACTACCCGGCAATAGGCTCGGTCAACTTGAGAAATCCTGCGGCAAACCTTTCAATTCAACAGCGATCCGGCGCCCTCAGCTCCGCCGGCGGACTGAATCCAGGTATGCGGTGATACCGAGGGGTTTGGCATTGCCCAGGGCCCATGATAACCGGCGCATCTTACGCGCGCCCCGTGTCTGTCGCAACTGAGTATTCCTTTGTTACGCCCGGCAATCGCTTGTATGATGCCGCCGGTTATGCAATGAGGAAGTTGCATCTACCCCGCGAGGTATCCAACGGCCGGATTGCAGACCTAAAAAAGGAGATTGTTCTTGACCGAGTCTTCGGTTATCACAATAGTTCGCGACCACATTGAACGTCAATTCCCTATGAAGTGTTCCATGTGCGAACACCGGTTTTTAACATTGAAAGATTATCTGGAATACACCACGCACCTCGGCAAACCGGTGAGTTACGACGCTGAAAAAGGGGATTGGCAACCCCACGAACCCTTGGGCACTCTATCTTACGCAAACTGCCGGTGCGGAACGACACTGACCATCAGCAGCCATGGAATGGGACTCTTCACCATGTGGCGGCTGTTGCTCTGGGCGAGAAAGGAATCTTGGAGCCGGAAAATGAGCGTGAGTGACCTCCTCGATGATCTCCGACAAAAAATTGACCAGCAGGTGCTGAGAGAGAAAAAGAGGAGGGCAATGCATGAAAGCGATCCGCATTCATAAATTCGGTCCGACTGACGATGTGCTGCAATACGAAGAAGTCCCGGTGCCCGAACCCAAAGCCGGCGAAGTCCTGATCAAAGTGGAAGCCGCATCGCTCAACCGCGCCGACATCGGCCTGCGTAAAGGCACCTACCGCATTTCGCCGGACGCGCTACCTGTGATTCCCGGTCGCGAGTTTGCCGGGATGATTACAAAGCTGGGCCCCGGCGTTTCTGAATTCACGATCGGCCAACGGGCCGTTGCCTACCCGAGCCTGGGCGGTTATGCCGAATACGCCGTCGCAAAAACTTCCGAAGTCCGCCCAATGCCGGACGGTGTCACCTCTGCGCAGGCCGCAGCGCTGCCGACGACTGCTCTGACAGCATGGTTTGGCTTATTGATAGATGGGAAACTCAAAGCCGGCGAGTGGCTGCTCGTTCAAGGCGGCAGCAGCGGCGTAGGCGTCGCGGCAATCCAGCTCGCCAAGAATCTCGGCGCGAAAGTCATCGCGACATCGGGCAGTGAAGAGAAGTGTCGAAGGCTCCGCAAATTGAGCGCGGACGTAACCATCGATGTTTCCGAAAACGACTTTGTGCCCGAAGTGATGCGCGTCACCGACAATCGCGGCGTTGATGTGGTCCTGGAGATGATCGGCGGCGCGGTTTACCAGAAGAGCATACAAGTCTTGGCCCCGGCCGGCCGCCTATTTTCCATCGGCGGAGCGTTCGGAGCGATCCCTGATCCACCGCCGCCGCTAAGCGAAGGACGCAAAGCGACTCGTTTTTCGATCACCACTTACTTGAAAGCGAACCCCGACGATTTCAAGCAGCTGGACTTGATCTTAGAGCTAGTCCAAGAAAAGAAATTTGACCCGTGCATCGGCAAGAGCTTTCCTTTAGCCGAAACCCGCGCCGCGCAGCGCTATCTCGAAAGCCGCGAGCACTTTGGTAAAGTCATGTTGACGATGTAATAGCGCTGGAAAGAAACCCATCTGCTTCGTCTGATTATTTGAAAACGCCAATTCGCGGCTCGACCGGCCTCGTCACGAATGGCGTTTTCGCATACTCTTCGTATTGCCCAAGGTCGAGGTGCGAACGGAGTGAGAAATGCCGGCCAGACGTTACGATCCACTGGCCGGTTTTTGCACCGTCTGTTAAAATATGACGAGTGGACGCCCTCGTCAAAAGAGACCCCTCGGCGACCGTCTCAGCTGCGCCGGAACTTGCCGGCATGAGCGACGACGAGCTCCTTCGCATGCGCATTTGCGATCTAAAGCTAAGGATTCCCGGCACCGAGCTGGAATCGCGAATTGAAATTTTCTACGGGGAGCTGGCGACTAAAGGCATTGCCATCAAACCGCTTTGTTATCTTGGCGAGGAATGGTTTTGTCCGGAGGGCTGCGCCTCCATCGCGATTCCGTTTTATCTTGCCCACCCGCGGCTCAAGAAACTCGAAGAAAAAATGATGATGGAAGTGGAAGGCGGCACGGAGTCATGGTGCCTGCGATTGTTGCGCCACGAAATGGGTCACGTGATTAATCACGCGTATCTTCTGGAGAAAGACAAAAAGTGGCGCAAGCTGTTTGGCTCGCCCTCGCTGGAATATTCTGAGAGCTATCGCGCGCGTCCGTACAGCAAGCGCTTCGTCCGCCACCTCGACGGCTGGTACGCGCAGAGCCATCCCGAAGAAGATTTTGCCGAGACTTTTGCCATTTGGCTCACGCCGGGATTGGATTGGAAAAATCAATACCGCGGCTGGAAGGCGCTTGAGAAACTCGAATACGTGGATGAGCTTATGAGCAAACTGCGCGGCATACCGCCGCTGGTGTTCTCGAAGTCCAAGATGGGCGAGGCGTCCCGGCTTCGTTCCCGCCTCTCGGCGTATTATAAGCGGCGCCGGCGCGCTTTCGCTCAGGACTTCCCTGATTTTTTTGACGCGGATTTGAAAAAACTATTCGCCGAACCGGCCGCCGCGCCCGACAACGAGCGCGCAGCGGCGTTTCTCAAGCACTCGAGCAAGATGATCTTGAACGCCGTTTCCACATGGACGGGCGAGCCCAAATTCACTCTCGCCCGGGTTCTGCGCGAGCTGACGGAGCGCTGCGCGGAACTCGATCTCCGGCTTAAAACGGAATCGGCGGGCGTCGAGATCAGCGCCTATCTGGCGACCCTCGCGTCGCACTATCGTTTGACGGGGAGATTCAAGGGAGACTGACATGACGCGCCCGCGCAAACGCTACAAAGTTCTCGTGCTGTTCGACACCGCCGGCACGCCGCCGGCCGACCAGGATTTCACCAAGGAGCTGAAAACCGACGACTGGGCCGCCGAAGCCCATGTGATCGCCGCGCTCAAAAAGCTGCGCCATGAAGTGCGCACCCTCGGCGTTTGGGACGAACCTTCGATGATCATCGATGAAATCAAGGCGAACCCGCCGGATGTCGTGTTCAATCTCACCGAGCATTTCAATGAAGTATCGGCCTACGACCGAAACGTTGCCGGGCTATTGGAAATGATGGGCGTGCCGCACACCGGATCAAGCCCCACGGGCCTCACGCTGTGCAAAAACAAGGGCATGGCCAAAGAGCTTCTCACCTATCATAACATTCGCGTCCCTAATTTTGCGATCTTTCCGCCCGGTTCGTCGATCAAGCGGCCTCGACAGCTCAAGTTCCCGCTCTTCATCAAACCTCTTAAAGAAGAAGGCTCTGTGGGGATTTCCTTAGACTCCTTTGTGGAAAGCGACGAAGCCTTCGACGAGCGCGTGCGCTTCATCCATGAACGTCTGAATCAAGAGGCGTTGGCAGAAGAATACATCGATGGCCGAGAACTATACGTGAGCATTCTGGGCAACGACCGGCTGCGGGTTTTCCCGTTCAGGGAAGTGATATTCACCGAAGTGCCCGAGGGCCAGCCAAAATTTTCCACGTACAAAGCCAAATGGGACAGCGCGTACCGCAAGCGCTGGGGCATAAAAAACGTTTCCGTCGAGCCGCTGCCGGACGGCATGACGCAGCAGATAACCAAGATGTGCAAAGCGGCGTACCGCGCGCTGCGCATGCGCGGCTACGGCCGCATCGATCTACGCGTGACACCTAGCGGTGAAATCGTGATCCTGGAGGCGAACCCCAACCCCAATCTCGATCGCGACGATGAGTTTGCCCAGTCGGCGCTGAAGGCGAATGTTACTTACCCGCGCTTGATTCAACGCATTCTCACCCTCGCGCTGCACGGCGCTCCCCAATACATGTGAATGCATTGCGGTAATGTAATGGGACTCACCACGAAGTGCACGAAGGGTTCCTGATATTTATAGTCTTAAACTTCGTGATCTTCGTGTCCTTCGTGGTTAAATCTCCGTTTCTTTTGGTTGCGGCCTCGCCGCGCTAGGCTCTTTGTGGTTATATTCGTATTTATTTCTTGCCGATCTTGGCGAACTCTTCTAGGAAAGTTCCCGCCTTAAAATTGGCATTGATCTTCGGCTGGTCGCCTTTGTAAATGATGTTGAGCTCGCCCATGTATTCTTGAATCGGCAGCGGCTTGATGGCGAAGACCATCGCCGGCTCGTCACCCGGGATGTGGTGCTGATGCCAAACACCCTGGCCGATGTAAAGAGTGTCTCCCGGCTTCCAATCGATGCGCTCGTCGTCGAGGATGCTGTAACCCTGGCCGCGCAACACGATGATGATCGCCTCGTTGTGCTTGTGCGTAACCGAGTGCGAGTGGGGCGGATAGATGTGACAGTCGACCTCGATAATTCGGTTTTCGAATCCGAGTTCCTGAGACACCAGCGGTCCCATCCATACCCCATTCTGCGCCTCCCATTCGACCTTGACGTCCTCGCCCTTGATCGCCTTACGCCCGGCCTTGCGCCGCGCAATGTCAGCTTTAACCCGCTCGGCCCGCGATTTGAATAGCGAACTTTTCCCCTCGTACCATTTTTCGTTGCTCTCGTGATCAGCCATTCTGCAATTCCCCCCTCTTCGTGATGACAGATTGTTGCGGCCGTCCGCTACGCGGCGGACGGCAGACTTTGGATTTGTTATACGGGGCGCTGCACCTTGTCAAGAAAGGGCACGGTACATCTACGAGAGATCCTTGAACGTGTCACCTCCTGTTTCTGCGAAAGGCTCGCTGGTCATCATCAGTGCAACCACTCGTCGACCTTTCCCTCCATGATCACGTCGAGAATCTCCTTGCAGTCATGGATGGACGTATCCATCACTTTGGAATCGTCCTTGTGCGATATGCCCTGCTTCACGGCGCCGTGCAGAGCTCGGACGACCTCCAGCAAATGCTCGTCAAGTTTCTCTGTGTTCGGTACTGCCTGCGGCATAAATCCTCCTGGCTATCTTACATGTAGTGGCGACCCTTGTTCGGATCGGGAATCTTCAAGCCCATTTGGGTCAGGATTGGACCTACCTCGTTCATATAATCCTGCCGAGCCTGTTCGTTGGAGCGGCGTTTGAGATTCCAGTAGCGATAGCGCTCTGAACGCTTGGAAACGCTCCGGCCAAACATGTCCAGCGCCCTAACATACCAGTAGTCCACCGCCTTCTGGGCCCTCGCTTTGCCTTCGTCGCCGGACTGGATCAATTCGAGAGTCTTATTGTAACCGTACTCGATATGTCCGAGTTCTTCGGTCACGATGTCGGGGAGTATCCTTTGCAGCGGCAGATAGCTGCAATCGTAGAACTCTTCGAGCTGATACCGTCCCACCCGGTCGATGAGAAAGCCGAATACCGCGTTGTCTTCCCAGGTCGTGATCAGCCCGCGAAAAGTTTCGACGAAGCGTTTTTCATTTGGCTGGCTGAGCAGAAAGGCCACATCCACGCCGATGTCGCCGGCGATCCGCGCCACTTTGCGGAAATGATCGATCTCCTCCGCCGCCGTGCGCGCGACAATCAACTGGTCTAACTTCGTCGGCGCCGCCGGCAGCATTTTAGCGACATAAAGATGCGGTCCGCCGATCTCACAGTCGGCCTGGATCGTCAAGACATGGCCGAGCAGTTCCTTGTACTCCGGATCCATCTTGTCGATGTCTTTCAATTCAATCTTATCTGTAAACATTCCCCCCTCCTTAATTCCTAGTCCCTGAATTTGCTTTCGACATTCCGCCTCCAGCCCCAACAGCCAACAACTAGTCATTAGGATAACTCAGCAAGAGGAATGCCAGCGCTAAAACAAGAACTAGCGAGAAAAAGACTCACTTGAACGGGAGGATTTTCTCAAATCCTGGAGAAAGGCATAGCCTCGTTCTCACGAATGAGAATTAAAAAGGCTGTGGAGGAGTTTAACTGTAGCAAGCTTTGTAAGAGTCTGGGGCTTGCGACGGTCTATCAATTACCGATACACCAGGCAAGACTCGCGCTCCTGGAACCAAGAAACCTCATCGGCCACGGCGATGGTTTCAAGATCGGCGGGCGCGGCTTCGCTATCATCGACCCATTGGCGCAACAGCGCGCTGCCGTTGATGAGATCAATGGCGAGGCGATCGTATTCATACTCGTAAGCAAAGTCACGCCACATATCATAGTCGGGTCGCAGTGCTCGCAATGACTTCAATGCGAGAGCCATCAGGCGCCACGGCTTGAAATTCTCGTGGCTGTAAATCGCATCGTCAACATGGATCTGCACGCCCGCGCAGAGCTTACCCGCATGTTTGTGAAAGGTCGGCTCGAACCAGCACTCGCGTAAGCGGCAGCCGCTCAGCCACTCGGGCGCGAGCGACTCCATTTTGGCGAGCAGCGCTCGCGGTTCGATATTGGGCGCACCGAACAGCTCCAGCGGCCGCGTCGTCCCTCGCCCCTCGGAGAGCGTCGTTCCTTCGAGCATGACCGTCCCGGCGTAGCAGCGCGCCATCCATAGATTAGGCGCGTTAGGGCTGGGATTGACCCATGTTCGCCCGCCCAACGGCCAGCCGTAGCCCGGCGCTTTTGCGGGATCCCAGCCTTCCATTGGCACCACGTCGCATTCAACATTGAGATGGAGTGCTTTGACGAACCATTTTGCCAACTCGGCCAGCGTAAGCCCGTGGCGCATGGGGAGCGGCGCCGCGCCGACGAAACTTTCCCAGCCCTCGCGCAATCGCAGTCCTTCGATTGGACGACCAACGGGATTAGGCCGGTCAAGCACCCAGACCGTTTTTCGATGGGCTGCCGCCGCTTCGAGCACATAGCGAACAGTCGTAATGAAGGTGTAGATGCGGCAACCCAGGTCCTGCAGATCGATGAGCAGAACATCGAAGCTGTCCATCATCTCTGTGGTCGGGCGTCGCACTTCGCCATAAAGGCTAAAAACCGGAATCCTATGAACCGGATCGACAAAATCTGCCGACTCGATCATGTTGTCTTGCTTATCCCCGCGCAGCCCATGCTGCGGTCCAAACGCGGCGGTTAGTTCAATGTCTTTAAACGCCGCCAGGGCGTCCAGCGAATGAACCGCATCGACCGTTATCGACGCGGGGTGCGCCAGGAGAGCAACGCGCTTTCCGGTCAAAGGCTTTCGCAATGCCGGATCTTCTAGGAGTCGGTCAATTCCGAATTTCATGTTTCAATCATTTTAAGCGCTTTTGCGTTGTCTGGCGAGGAAGCGTGATTTCGAGGGCGAACGCGTCCGGATGATGGAAATCGGGTTTACCCGGCGGATGTTTGAGCGCCCAATACGATAGGCGACCGCCGATGTCTTCGATCACCGCCGAAAGCCCGAGCCGTAAATTCGAACCGGGGTGCAGAATCGGCAGACGGTTCAAGGAAATGAGCGCAATGAGATCGAGTCTCCCGGCGCCGAGGCGCACAGAAATATTCGGATCGAGTTCGTCGTCGTCGACCGGCCCGCCCTCGCGATAGCCTCGAAACGCATAAGCCGCCCACTCGCGCGACGGAGAGAGATTGAACTCATAGTATTCCGGTTTACCCACTTCGCCGATGAAAGCTTCAAAGCATGAATGTTCCCATAGTCGATCCGCCCTCCTGGGCGTCCGCAGTCGTGGAATCCTGATGCTGGAGATATCTCCCTTGAGTAGGTAAGTGAAAGAGAGCGATCGCAGATCAGTCCAGCGCACACGCGCCTCGATATCGAACTCCACATGGGAGTACGTTACAGGATGGCGGATCAGCGTGGGGGAATAGATCCCGGTAATTGTCATTGCCCAAGTTAGTCGCAAAGCATAGCCAAATCGTTTTGTCGGGCCAAATCGATGGCTGAGATTGTCATGCCTTTGCGGCACCTTGTCAACGATCGAAAAATCACCTGGGCGGCAGCGGCTATCCGAGTATCGGACCAGACCGCTTTAGCTTCAAAACCTCGTGATCCGGCGTGCCTCAAAAGACGTTCCCTGTTGCCTTGACAGCCCTTGGTTCGACGAATAGATTCCCGTACACGGACGATTTGTTTTTAATGGCTATCACCAAGGAGTGTTCATGAGTGCCGGTCAAAAGAATGTACCCAAAATCGACTCGTCGGAATTAAGAGAGCTGACGGAAAAATTGATCACCGCTTGTCATATTCTCGATCACGAAGGTGTGACCGACGGCTACGGTCATATCAGCGTGCGCGTACCCGGCGCGGACGCGTTCATTACCATCGCTAACGTGAGCCCCGGCTGCGTCACCCGCGACCGCTTGATCATGCAGGATCTCGACGGCAATTATCTCGACGGCGCCAAGACTCCGCCCAACGAATGGCCGATTCATTCGTGCATCTTGAAAGCGCGCCCGGAAATCGTCAGTGTCGCCCACACGCACTCGAAGTGGAGCACCATCTTCAGTGTTCTGCAGATCAAGCTCAAGCCCATCCATCATTACGGCAAGTTTCTTTCCGCCGAAGGCCCTCCGGTGTACGAAGGAGTCGGCCTGGTGCGCACGGTGGAGCGCGGCACAGAGTTGGCCGCGGCCCTCGGCGACGGTCCGGCGGTTCTGATGCGCGCGCACGGCGATGCAGTGGTCGGCGAAAGCGTCGAGCAGGTGATCGAGCGCACGACGCGGCTCGCCATGCTCGGCGAATGGAATCACCTGGCCATGCTGCACGGCGAACCGAGGTACTTGACCGCGGCGGAGCTCGAAGTGTACAACGCCGATCAGCGATTCCCCATGCGCGGTTGGGAGCATTACGTTAGCCGGCTGAAAAAATAGAACTGGAGCGACGGAGTGCTGGTGTATTGGAGTGTTGCTACCCATCACTCCACCACTCCATTACTCCTATCAACCGCGAAACTTAATGAGGAGGACATTAAATTGACTAGCCAAGAATTCGTAAATCAGCTCAAGAAGGACATACAGGCATTCCCCAAGATTCGCATCAAGCATCCGTTCTTGAAGGCGGTATGCAACGGCACAGCGAGCATGGATCAAATCCGCGCCTGGGCTATACAGGATTATCAGTTCCGCGCCGCCGTGCCGCGCATCGCGATGCTGCGTTACCTGGCCTGCACCGATCCGGAGATCGCTCAAAAGCTGTGGGGCGTCGTCGAGGAAGAAACCCGCGGTATGGACACCGGCAGCGCCGGCCACAACGAACTGGCTATTCGCTTCGCGGAATCCATCGGGCTATCGAAAAAACAACTCGAAAACACAGAGCTACGCCCGTCCACCGCGGCACATCTTTATTACGTCGAGCTGATCATTCACACGCTGCCCTGGTTCGTCGTCATGTCGATTCAGATCGGCGCCGAAGGAACTTTCGGTCCGGCGGCTGCCGCGATCGGCAACGGCTTGATGCAAAACTACCACATGAAGCCCGACGACGTTCGTTTTTTCACCGTCCATGCAGAAGCCGACGAAGAGCACGGCAGCCTCGCCGAAGAGATCGCCGTGCGCTATCTCCAGTCGCCCCACTTGCAGGAGCAGACCCGCAAGCATACTTTCCGGCGCATGGAGTTGCTCTATGATATTTGGTCCATCGACGGTTATGACCGATAACGATCGCTGGAGAAAGATTTCTCGGTCGCTTCGATTCCTCGAAATGACACATGAGCCGGTTAATGTCATTTCGGCCGGAGGGAGAAATCTTTCTTTGACAGGGCTCCGCACATACTGCAAGCGACATTAGCAATTGACGTGTAAACGATGCCCAAACTCACCTTAGGATTCATCTCCGCGTTCAACGAGCGCGTCGAGCCTTTAATGAACGGAACCGTCGAGGCGGAAGGAATCGAATTGATTCCTACCTACTCCCATCCCGCGGAAACGTTCTGGCGCCAACTCAAGTTCGGCGAATTCGAAGTGGCGGAGATGTCGATGTCGTCATATTTGATTGCCCGTTCGCAGGGCGCCGATATGATCGCACTGCCGGTGTTTCCGAGCCGGCGGTTATTCCACACCGAGCTGTCGTACAACACCGATTCCGGGGTCGCATATCCGGAAGACCTCGCCGGCAAACGGCTGGGTGTCGCGGAGTATCAACAGACGGCGGCGCTTTGGATTCGAGGAATTCTCGAACATGACTTCGGCGTCTCGCAGTACAAGATTCACTGGTACATGGAACGCAGCGAAGAGATGAGCCACGGCGGAGCCACCGGCTTCAAACCGCCGCCGGGAATCTCTTTCAATCGTATCGCGCAAAACAAGAGCCTGGCGTCAACACTCTTGGAAAACGAACTGGACGTTGCCCATGTGGCGAGCCCGTGGGTGCTGCAGGCCAATGCCCTGGATCGTTCCAGCCGCATCGGAGGCAAAGGCGATTGGAGTAAAATCAAACCGCTTTTTCCCGATCGCATGGCCGAAGGCGCGCGCTTTTACCAGAAACACGGCTTTCTGCCCGTCAACCACGCCTACATCATCCGGGGCGACATCTATAAGAAATATCCCTGGGTCTCGTTCAATCTTTACACCGGCTTCGTCAAAGCCAAGGAACATTTCAACGCAAAATTGCTTGACAGTATTCCTAGCGCGCTGTTCTTTGGGCGCGAATATCTAGCGATGACGCAAGCAGCGTTTGGCGACGACCCGTATCCCTACGGCGTCAAAGACAATCGGAAAATGCTCGAGACGCTCATAGATTTTTCCCATGAACAGGGATTGACCAAGAACCAGATGAAAGTCGAGGACCTGTTCGCCCGGAGCACGCTGGATTTGTGATAAGAATGGCATTTTGGAGTGATGGAATAAGGAGAAACCGAGTGATTGGTAGAACGAGAGCTTGGAGTGATGCAGTAACGGAGTATTGGAGTATTGCATCCACCACTCCAGCGACCCGTTACTCCAAACTAAGGAAAACTCTTGTTGCGCTATTCCTAGGTGCAATGACAATTGGCTTCGGAGCCGCGCGTTCCGCCGCCGCCAAGACCGTAACCTTCGCCTACAACACGCCGACGTTGAGCGGAACGCTTCCTATCGTCATCGCCCAGGACTTTGGCTTCTTCGCCGCCGAAGGGCTGGAAGTAAAAACAGTCTTTATAAGAGGTGGGCCCACCGCCATGGCCGCTCTCGTGGGCGGTGGCGTTGATTACACGTTCGTTGCGGGAGTAGCCGCGGTTCGGGCCATCGTGCAAAACGCGCCGATGACCATCGTCAGTGGAATTCAACCCTATATGGACTACACCCTCATCGGCACCAAGGGGATGACCGGCGTCAACGATCTGAAGGGTAAAGTCGTCGGGGTCACCGGGCCCGGTGGTGTCGCGGAGTTTGCGTCAGTCGAAGGTTTGGCCAAGAAAGGATTGGTGCGGGACCGGGATTACAAGATTCTCTACGGCGTGGGCAACAGCCCTGCGCGGGCCCAAGCTCTGGAGACCGGGAAAATTCACGCCTCACCGTTTTCTTTCTTGGAAAGATTGGAGCTCGAGAAAAAAGGGTTCCCGACTCTTTTCGACATCGGAGAGGTCATACCGGGGTTTCCTTTTGTCGTGATCGCTTCCAGTAAGCAACAAATAGAATCCGATCCAGACGGGATCGTTTCGCTGCTGCGCGCCGTCAACCGCGGGTTGGATTTTCTCAAAAAGAACCGCGACAAAGTGGCCGAGAGCGTTATTAAAAAGAATACCTTCGGCGATCCGGCAACGGTGCGGAAAGTGATCAACCAGTTCGCCGATCTTTATTCAATTTCAATCACCAAGGAAGATATCGAATCGCTCATCGCCGCCACGCGGATCGAAGCTGAGGCCAAGAAACTGGGCGGCGCGGAGAAATTTTTCACACGGCAATTTTTGGTGAAGGCCGGCGGCCAGGGGCGATAGAACCGTCTCGAGTCTCGTGTCTGGCAGTCCTGCGTTAGAGTCTCGTATATTCCGCTTCTTCAATCTCGGGCCCTAGACGCTGGACTCTGGACAAATTATCTGGGAAGGAAAGGGATCATGCCACAGGATTTGGATTTGACTCTGTTGCTCGCCGATTATCACCGCACCCAGCCGCTGCTTTCCGGCATGGTCACGGCCGAAGGAATAAAACTTCAACCGCGCCGCGCCGCGACCGGGGAAGCCTGCCTACGCCCGGTTTACGAAGAGTACGACATCGCCGAGATGTCCCTCTCATGGTATATGATGGCGCGCTGCCGCCAAGAGCCGGTGATAGCTCTGCCGATCTTCCCGCTGCGCATGCAGATTCATCCTTATATTTTTTGCGCCGCCTCCTCGGGCATCGAGCGGCCCGAAGATCTCAAAGGGAAAAAAATTGGCATGGATGAGTACCGTTTGACCGTCGGTCTTTGGGCCAGAGGCATACTCCAGGAATATCACGGCGTGCGACCGGAGGAGTGCCAATGGTTTACGTCGACGCCGGAACGAGCCGGATATCAGCCGCCGGCGAAAGTTAAAATCACCGTCGTCGACGAACCCAGCGAAGGGCTCTTGTTGCGCGGCGAAATTGACGCGCTCATTCCCCCTAATATCGTGCCCTCGTTTCGCGCCAAAGACCCGCGCATTCGCCGCGTCTTCAAAGATCCGCGGGCTACGGTGAACGAATATTTTCGAAAGACGAAAATCTTTCCCATCACCCACACGCTCGTGGTGCGCCAGTCGCTCTTCGACGAGCATCCCTGGATCGTCTCGAGCCTGCTCAAGGCTTTTGACGAGGCAGAAGAGTTATGCCGCAAGTCCTACGACTACGCTAAGCGGTCGGCGTTTCCTTCGGCTGTGCTCATTCTGGAAGAAGAGGAAGAGTTGTTCGGCAAGAATCCCTGGGCGCATGGGCTAAGCCCGGAGAATCAGGTCGTGATCGAGAAATTCGTCGAGTATGCTAAAGACCAGGGTTATATTTCTTACCGACCAAAGCTGACCGACCTTTTTGCTCCAATAGGCAACTGAGTCATTGGTACTGCGGCGTCGCTCGGCTCTTTGTGCGAGGCGAATTACGAACGTAATTAGGACTGGGAACCAAAGCCGGCTCTCGTGCGTCCTAGTCTAAACCAGCGCAGATCGAACAGGCCGGCGAATGCCCCGAGCACGGCCAGGAACTCCGGCGAGGGGAGTGTTTGGCTCTGCACAGGTAGTGCGGGCCCCTTGTCCGGCTCGGCCATGCGCGCGGATCGGCAATTACAGGACAGGCAAGTGGAAGCGGGTCTACACGATTTTTTCGCCGAGCAAGTCGCGCGCCTAGCCGATCGCCTCTATGGCACCGCGCTGCGGTTAACCCGTAGCGGCGAGGATGCGGAAGACCTCGTTGCGGAGACGGTCGCGAAGGCGTGGACCAAAGTCGGCGAGTTGCGCGATCCGCAGAGTTTCGAAGCTTGGATCCAACGCATTCTCACGAACACTTTCATGAGCGAGTGGCGTCACCGTCGCGCGAGCCCCGAAGTCGCGATGGAGCCGGAAACGGAGGGCAACAACGAAGGCGAGCCATTTTCGCTGTTCGAGAAACTGCATCAGCCATTCCTGCTCTGGTGGGCAACGCCCGAAGAGGAGGCAATCGCGAAGCTCCTGCGCAAAGACATAGGGAAAGCGCTAGACGCGCTCCCCGACCCATTCCGTATCGCGATCGTGCTAGTCGACGTCCAGGAGTACTCGTACGCCGAGGCGGCCGAACTCCTCGGAGTCCCGATTGGCACGGTACGCTCGCGCCTTGCGCGCGCCCGCGCGCAGCTACAGCGCGCGCTGTGGCAACATGCGCAGGATGCGGGTCTGCTCGATCGCCACATACCCCCGAAGGAACAGAATGTCTAAGCCGACGATGACCTGCGAAGAAGTGTTCAAGCATCTGGTCGCCTATCTCGACCGCGAGACGGACGCGCACACAGCGGCTGAGATCAAGTGGCATCTCGACGAGTGCCGCGGCTGCTTCAGCCGCGCCGAGTTCGAGAGAAAGCTCAAAGCCTACGTGCGCGAAGCCGGCAGTAGCACCGCACCGGAGCGCCTGCACGCCAGAATCAAAGAAGTGATCAAGAAGTTCTAGCCGAAATGGTTGCCATATTTGGCTTTACGCGCGAGAAAGTGATTGCCGCTGTGCAGGACATGTACACTGCGGTGGCGATCACGCCGCAGCGTCCGTTCCATTTTCCGGTGGGACGCGAAGCCTGTCTCCAGGTCGGCTATCCCGCACCGTTGCTGGAGGCTCTCCCCGAGGAGGCGCTGCAATCGTTC
This sequence comes from Binatia bacterium, assembly GCA_036555515.1. Lineage (GTDB taxonomy): Bacteria > Desulfobacterota > Binatia > UBA9968 > UBA9968 > DATACQ01. The sequence continues at coordinate 5,359 of DATBLC010000167.1, read as the reverse complement.
GCCGGCGTGGCTTGTCCGTTCCGTGCCGACGTGATCCGTGCGGGCGATACCGTGCTCGACATCGGGGCCGGCGCGGGGACCGATACGCTGATCGCCTCGCGCCTCGTTGGACCGCAGGGAAAAGTCTTTGCGCTCGATATCACCCCCGCAATGGGCCGAAGACTTCGCGGGCTGGTGACGCGGTGCGGGATTGGCAATGTGGAAGTGATCGAGGGCAACGTCGAGGCACTTCCGCTGCCCGCCGCGAGCGCCCAAGTGGTGACGAGCAACGGCATGCTCAACCTCGTCCCCGACAAGCGGAAAGCGGTTGCGGAGATCTTCCGCGTGCTGCAGCCCGGCGGGCACGTGCAGATCGCCGACATCGTGATCCGTCGACCGGTGACGCGAGACTGCGCCACCGATCCGAAGCTTTGGGCTGAATGCGTGGTCGGTGCCACCATTGATGATGATTACCTCGCGATGTTCCGCGATGCGGGCTTTGAAAACGTTACGGTGCTTCGCGACTACGATTACTTCGCGTTGAGCCCTAGCCCCGCGACGCGCGACATCGCGCGCCGCTTCGGCGCCCATGCGCTGGAGATCGCCATGCGGCGCCCAGCCACTGCCCCGTCGAGGCTCACGCAGTTCGCGCGGCGAGCCGATCCACGCAGGGCGCTGCGCGCTCTGGCGCGGCGAGGACTGGTGGGATCGCTGGCGCTCGCGCTGTCAGTGCTCGCCTGTTACGGAGCCCTTGCGGCGACGCTGCTCCTATCGCTGGCCGGCATCACGCTCGCGATCAACCCTGCGCTCTGGGCCGGAACGATCGTTACCCTAGGCGCGCTTGCAACGGCTGCGGTCGCCGCTGGCGTGCACAAGCACGGCTCCTATACCCCACTCGGGTTTGCCCTGGCGGGTAGCGTAGCGCTCGTGTATGTGCAGTTCGTCGATTACAAGGTCGGCCTTGAACTGATCGCGTTTGGCCTGCTCACCGCCGGCGTGGCCCTGGATTTCCTTCAGCGGCGCAAAAGCGAGGCGTAGGTGAGCGCCGGAAGCGGGCGACAGGCTGTTCGGTGAAACTTCTCCGTGTATGACCGTCCCTAAATCTACTCAGGAGTTCGTCACCAAGTAACCACGGGGCGAACTCTTCCGACCGCAGTCAATCGGTCCGTGCCTGGAACTAAAATGCTTACTCCTGCGTCCTTTGCTATGCACAGGTTGTGGGCGCAACATTCATTTGGAGAAAGGCCATGAAAAATTCATCCATTTTGTTTAAAGTTTCACTTCTTGGGCTCGCGTTCGCAATTGGCTCAGCGGGTCATGCAGCTGCCCAGTCGGTTTATTCGGGGGAGCGCCCGCACATGGTCACGTCAGATCAGATTACCTGGACAGATGCGCCAGCCGTTGCCCCAGGGGCGAAGATTGCTGTGATCGAAGGTCCGCTCAACAAGGCGGTGCCGTTTACCTTCAGGCTCAAGATCCCCGCAAACTCTAAGATCGCGCCACACACGCATCCTGCCTTTGAGCGCGTGACGGTGCTCGAAGGCACCTTTTATTTTTCCCATGGCGATACTTACGAAAGAACGAAAACCACCGCGCTTGGTCCGGGCAGCGTCGCGATCATGCCGCCTAATACACCGATGTTCGGCTACACCAAAGAAGACACCGTCATCCAACTGCACGGGATCGGCCCATGGGGCTTGACCTATCTCAACCCCGCCCATGATCCGAGAAAGAAATAGTCGGAGAAACTCGCCTTGGGTGGACCACGGGCTCTCGGAAAGGAAGGAAATTGTCCACCTACCGCTGCAGGGTCTATTGTTGTGATTATGCGGACCTGCCTGGCCGGGAGGAAGCTTCTGAAGAGATCCACTGACCAGGGCGACACCGCCATGTACAGCACGGTTGAAACGCTTAACGGAAACGGAGAAGGTCACTATGTCTCTCGCATGTCCCGCTACTCTAGACAAGGAAAGGCTCAAGTCTGAAGTTCATGCAATCTACGCGAAGGTTGCAGAAAATCCGCAAGGCGACTTTCATTTCCACCGCGGTTCGGAATATGCCGCGCGGCTTCTTGGTTACGACCTGGCCGAACTCAATAAATTGCCGCAGACCGCGACCGCTTCTTTCGCAGGGGTGGGTAATCCCTTCATCATGGATCCGCTTCCCCCGGGTGCGACTGTAATTGATATTGGCTCGGGGGGCGGTATGGATTGTCTTCTGGCGGCCGGACGGGTCGGGCAGGCCGGTTCGGTGGTAGGCTTTGATATGACCGAGGCCATGCTTCAGCGAGCTCGCACCGGCGCGGCAGAGGCTGGATTAAGTCACGTGCGGTTTGAAAAGGCCGAGATGACCGATCTGCCATTGGAATCGAACGCTGTTGACCTGGTGATCTCTAATGGAGTGTTCAACCTTGCGCCGGACAAAGAGGCAGTGTTTAACGAACTCTACAGGGTGATAAGGCCGGGCGGGTGCCTGCAATTTGCCGACATCATCGTCGGCACCGAACTTTCCGAAGAGGTCCGCAACAACATTGATCTCTGGACGGAGTGAATCGCCGGCGCTCTGCAGGTTGCAGAGATGATCGAAGCGCTGCATCAAGCCGGGTTTCGAAACGCACGTGCGCGTAATTTCTTTGATAGCTTTTCGGGAACAACGAAGGAGGGAATAGCGCACAAGTACGGCGTTCGTGGCGCGAATTTCATCGCGTACAAAGTCCTTTAGTCCGGGGTGAGAAACACCTTTAAATATACCAAATTTTTCCATCGCGTCGCGAATTACCTTTACTTCGCATTCCGGCACCTGCTGTGAGCGCACGAGAAAATGGTCCATCATCCCGGCAAAATACGTAGCGACGTTGATAGCGGCTGTGTATGATTGACGCATGGGATAAACGTGTTCCCTAGCCGGTCACCTGGCGCGATAAGGACTGCTAAAAAAACCGCTCTGCTCAAGCTCGCGCACGAACTGATTATCGATCTGATCGTCGATGGATAACTGTCGCAGCGCCGGCTCGCTTTTCTCCATGAACGCTTTAATCACGGCGATCCCCGCTCGACTCGGATACGGAATATTCGGCATGTAGCGCGGATAACTTTTCTGTGTCTCCTCGACCACCGCCGGGTCATCGATCTTGAGTCGTTCTTTCATGACCTTCGCTACCGACGGGGTATCATTCTTAAACACTACGATGGCCTCCGCGATCGCCCTGACGAAACCGCGAACCACCTCCATATTCTGCTTGATGAATGCCCGACGAGTGACAACTCCAGCCACCTGGTATTCCGGCACCAATTCCGCCACGTCCGCCAATTCGCGAAAACCTTCTTGTTTCGCTCTTGCCAGGGTGGGCAGCGAAAGCGGTCCTGCGAAGATTTTTTTCGCTTGCATACCCGCCAGGATCGGCGGCACACCGCCCATTTGTAAAATGGGCACGTCCGTCTCGGGCTTGAAGCCCCACTTGTCCAGCACCAGGCGCAAGAGCAAATCAGTAGACGAGCCGTAACGGCTGACACCCATAGGTTTGCCTTTCAAATCCAGGTAATCTTTGATTTCAGGACGCGAGATAATCGAAAATGGGGGTTTGGTCACCAAACCCAAGATCATAGCCGTGTCCCCCCCATGCGCGTTTACGCGAAAGACCGGCTCGATGCCCTGGATGCCGATGGGTGTTGTGCCGCTGAGAAGAGACTGCATGGCCTGGGAGCCCGCCACGTAGATCAGCTCGACGTCAAGATTGGACTTGGCAAAGAGGCCCTTGTCGAGGGCGATGAACGGCACCACTGCGGATCCGGAAATCGAGCTGTAGGCAACGCGAAGATGCGTCTTTGTCGCTGCGCGAACTGGATCTGCCATGCAGCAAACCGCCACGATCAAGTAAATCATCGGTGCCCTGATTTTCATATTAGTAATCCTTTCCAGCCATTCCATCGTTCCAAGGTGAGACCCTTGCTCCGCCCATTGAAACCCGATTCCGCAGTTGCGCTCAGCAGGAAGCACGAGGCGGAACCCTTCAGTAGCAAAGTCTCAGCCGAAGGCTGATCCGCCTGTGGCGGAGATGCCGTCTGCCTTTGAGCAGACATCGATCAGCGCTGCTTGGACGGAACGTTAAACCACGTGACAGCGAAGTGCGTAAGCGCGAAATGACTTTGAAATTTCAAAGTTGGACGCCTTCGCTATTCCAATGTTTTACCTCGCTTCCGGGCTCCTCAGTTTAACTGCGGAATCCCGGTTGAATCGTGAGCGAAGCGCGCTATTTATGAAACTCCTTGGTTCCCGCGTACGCGCGCGGATTGACCAGCGCGTGCTCCTCCTGCATCAGCCAGGCGATCTCCGCGGCCAACGGCACACTGGCCGCTTCCATGGACGCATGGGCGGCCATCTTGCAATATTTCAAAGTGGTCTTGTCGAACTTGCCGATCTCTTCGCCCCACTTCCACGCCTCGTCCTGCAACTGCTCATGGGCAACCACACGGTTGATCAACCCGGCCTCCATCGACTTCTTGGCATCCCAGTTTTTCCCGGTGAGAATCATTTCGAAGGCCAGCTTGGTCGGAATCAGCGTCTTAAACATCGTCGCGATGATCGGATAGGGAAGAAACCCGCGCATGATCTCCGGCAAGCCGAACTGCGCTTGTTCAGACGCGATGGCGAGGTCGTGCGGTAACAGCAACGTGATACCGCCGCCGAGACAGTAACCGTTGACGACGGCGATCGTCACTTTCGGGAACGTGCGAATAACCTCCGCGACGTGATACGCGCGCGGTTGTCCCCGCCGGTCGGTGCCGCGGTTCTGGCCGCCCTCGGTGGGAAATTCGGACAAATCGCGCCCGGCGCAATAGGCGACGTCGCCGGCCCCCGTCGTCAACACGACGGCAATGGAATCATCCGAGCGCAGCCCTTCAAAGACCGCGAGGATTTCACGGATCGTATCCCGGCTCAGGGCGTTTCTTTTCTCCGGCCGATTGATGGTGATCTTGGCCACCGCGCCGCGGGTTTCCAAAATCGTATATTTTCCTTCCTTGATCATGGTGGATCCTTTCTGTTCGCAATAGAAAGATTGCAATTCTGGTACGCGCATAACATTGGCCGTCGATTCGGTCAACCGTTGGCACACTGCGTGTGCAGTTCAAAGTTCAAGGTTCAACGTACTCGGATTTTCTAAAATTCCCATACCGCTAATCCTTAACTTTGAACGTTGAACCTTGAACCACTATGTGAGCCGACACTCGAAAGCCGAGATGTTTCCTCGGCACGTGAAGTTACTAATGAGTTCGTTATTTAGAGACTATGTCGCTAGTGTGCGACCGAGAGGCGAGCCCTTCCGATCGCGGTCAATGGTTCTCTGCCTTGCCGGCCACCACCCCGTCCTCTCCATAGGTGG
>DATBLC010000166.1:0-12473 GCA_036555515.1 Binatia bacterium | reverse complement strand
TTACTAATGAGTTCGTTATTTAGAGACTATGTCGCTAGTGTGCGACCGAGAGGCGAGCCCTTCCGATCGCGGTCAATGGTTCTCTGCCTTGCCGGCCACCACCGCGTCCTCTCCATAGGTGGAAATGCCCGCCGGCAGGGCCTGAAACAACCTTTGCGCTCCTGTGCCCGCGCTCTCCAGGTCTCACCCCTCGGTCGCTGTTTGGTTACTTAATTGTGGACTCCTTAATTACTGATCAATCTGACCGTCCATTTAAAGAATCGAAACTTATGATTACTTTATCTTTACTTGCCGATCTCGCGCCGACGGGCAAGCTGCGCGTTGGCATCAACTATGGCAACCCGGTGCTGGCGAGAAAGGATCCGGCAAGCGGCGAGCTTCAAGGCGTTGCGCCCGATCTGGGGCGCGAGCTCGGCCGGCGCGTGGGCGTGCCCGTCGAGCTGGTTGGCTTCGAATCGGCGGGGAAAATGTTCGACGCGGTGAAAGTCGGCGCCTGGGATGTCGCATTTCTTGCCGTTGACCCTGGGCGGCAGAGCGAGATTGATTTTACCGCTCCTTATATAGAAATCGAAGGAACCTATCTTGTGCCTTCCGGCTCGCCGCTTCGCGCCAGCGCGGACGTTGACCGCGACGGAATACGCGTTGGAATATCGGGCGGCAGCGCTTACGATTTGTTTTTGAGCCGCAGCCTGAAACACGCTCAGCTGGTGCGGGCGCCAAACCCGGACGCTGCGTTCGAACTGATAGTTGCGGGCAAGGTCGATGTGCTCGCGGGCGTGCGGCAGCACCTCGTAGCCAACGCCGCGAAGCTTTCCGGATCGCGGGTCTTTGAGGACCGGTTCATGGCGATACAACAGGCGCTCGGTATTCCCAGAGGCCACGAGGAAGGAGCGAAGTACCTGCGCGAGTTTATCGAGGACATGAAAGCTTCGGGTTTGGTCGCGCAATCAATCGAAAAAGCCGGCGTTCGCGGTGTGTCGGTGCCTCGGTAGGCGGCAAGAAGTTAAGGGTTGACGTAAGGCGCGGCCCTCACCCGAGCCCTTGTCCCGCAAGCGGGTGAGGATGGAATTGGATATGGTGCGAAGTAATCGCGTCTGTGGTACTCGTTACGCTCTTGGTTTGCGAATGTAGCCGTACGTCAGGTTGCTGCGGGCAGCGCCGTCTTTCTGGTAATCCTCCTTGAGCCGAGCAAAACGGTCGTTTTCCAGCGCCGAACGCTGCCCGGGCGTGAACTTGTATAGCCGCGCATTGTTCTCGCCGAGGATCGCGCGCTTGACCGGTCCGTCGGCCGCTCCAAGCGGCTTGAAGGCGAATTTCTTCTGCATATCGTCGGGAATTTCAAGACGGCGCAGCGCCTCGATCTGCCACTGCGGCGAACCGGTCCACACCGCATCCGAACCCCACACCACGTGATCGGCGCCGAGACCCTTGACGAGCGTCCCCATCATGAAAGCACAAACCCGCGGATCGGCCATGGTGCTCTGGGCGAAGATCTGGCCAAGGTCGCCGTACACGTTTTTTACGCCATATTGAGCGGGGATCTCGGCTAGGTCGTTCACCCACTCGACGCGGCCGGTGCGGCTTAGTTGCTCCCACGCCATTTCCGCCGTGCCGCCGCCGGCCCAGCGATAGCCGGAGTGATAAATGATAAAATTCAGCTGCGGCCAGTCCTTGGCCGCCTTGCCAACGTCGCCGACGTGACAGTAGCCGACCAGGTGCGGGAACTTGTGCTCCACCGACGGCGGGAACAGCCCTTTGTGAATGCATACGTTCACGATCCCGGGGTGGTCATTGCTCCACTTCACGAGCCGCTCATAAAACGGATACATAAGCTTCTCGTCATCCAGGCGATACGGATGCTTCGATAGATGCTTGTTGGTGTTATCACCGATAGTGTAACCCTTCCACGAATCGGGCTTGAGCTTTTCCATCTCTTCATCAACCTTATCGAGCCATCCCGGCCAACCCGGCGTCATGATCGCGTGGGAGAACATGCGCTTCGTCCCGGCTTCCTTGTTGACTTTGGCGCGCGCGTCAAACTTCATCTGGTTGGTGAGGAACCAGTCGCGCGGCTCCTCGGATGCCGAGCCGCTGATGCACGCGACTTGCGTGTCGCTATCAAGGAATACTTCTTTGAAATAGTTGGCGAACTTGAGATCCTCTAACGTTTGGGGTTTGCCCTGCAGTGCTGGGTTCCACCCGGCTTTGCCCACCGTCTCGCGCTGGCGCACGAAGTTCGTGATGCGCGTGTCGTCGCGCAAAAAGTGGGTGTGCATATCCATGACGAACTGCTTGGATAACGCCTTCGCGCGCTCGCTCGCCATCTCGGGTATGGCGGCCTCGGCGCGGCTGACTTCGTAAACTGGCCCATGAGTATCGTTCATGGCGACGAATGCCGCTGCCATGCCAGCCGCGGTTTTGAAGAACGCACGGCGGCTCATGCCCTGATGGCGCGCCAGCGCGCTCCCGTATTCTTTGATGCGCGTTTCAAACTCGCGCTGCTTTTCCGTCTGCGGCGCCGGCATGAACTCATCGCTGGACACCGACTGGGTGGGAATAGGCGAGGAAAACGCCGACGTCTCCGCAGGTAACAACTGTTCTAGTTCTTCAGCGCTGAGAAATCCCATAAGGACCTCCTTATATATATTTAGGGGGTACCGGAAAGACGGCCAGACAATAAGTCAGGTGCGGGCCGAAGGTCAAGACGCGCGAAGCAATCGTGCTCGTCTCTCGTGCTCGGACGAACACTACTCACTCTTCGAATTTGCCCGAGTTGCCTTTCTCTCTCGCATGGAGCGGTGTCGTAATGTCATTCCGAGGCCCTTCGCCACGCTCAGGATAAACTCGCCGAAGGATCGCGTTTTTGTAAGTGACTGAAAATGCGAGATGCTTCGCGTTGCTCAGCATGACATTGATGAGCTTTCGCGAATCGCAACACCGACTCGTGCGAGAGAGGGAAGAAGTGAGGGTTATAAAGACAAGACTTTATCAGTGCGACAGGTCGAACGAGCTGATGTCGCCGCCGGAGAAAAAAGTTCCGATGATGTTGCCGCGGGTGATCGGCAGATCGAGATGCGACGGGTGAGACTCGTCGTGATGAACGGTTATGCGCAGTGGTCGCGGGCGGCGCAAATGATTGCGCGCCAGGGCCTGCAAGGAATTTACCGCAGGCTCATCGTCGGCGCCTTTGATGCGCAGCGCGATGCGCTCGCCCGCCTGGAACAAACGCGCCGTCGCCACGATGGGAATTTTAACTTCATAAATCTTTCCCGGTTCCAGGGGTTCCCTCGATTGATGAGCCTGAATCGGCTCCCAGAGTTTGCTGTCCTCGCGCAATTTGCGCTGTGAGGCGCGCAGCCAACCGCGCGTAAGCTCATGCTCTTTACCTTCGCAATCGATGAGCAGCAGCGTCGCGAACAATAACGCGTCGGTGTCGGTGGTCGACAGGTACAAAGTCAGAACGCTCGGCCCCAACACTTCGGTATTTTCAATCAGCGGCGGGGTCGCGTAAGTCAGCACACCGTGCTCGAAGTTCGATTCGTCGAAGGAGTCCGAGCCTTCGGCGGGCCAAAGCTCATGCTCGCTGAGTATCCCGTCTTTGTGCAGATAAAACGTCGTCCAGCGTGCCTCGGCGGGCGGCCAGTCAGGCATCGCTTTCCATTCGCCCGTGGGCGGAATGAAGCAACGGATCGGCGGCTCATTCATAATGCCGTTGTCGATGCCCTTGAGCCAATGATCGAACCAGCGCAGGGATTCGTCCTGGTACTGATACACCGGACGGTCGAGATAAATCGGCGGGCCGATGACCATTTTCTTCGGGCCTTGCCACTCTTTCCATGCCTTAAACGCGCCGGGCAGGTGTAAGCCATAATTGCCCCAGCAGGCGCCGAGAAACGCGGGAATCTGGCCATTGGAATCTTTGGCGCTCCGCTCGCGCCAGAACGGTCCGTCAAACGGATGGAGCAGCATATCGACGATCAACGCGTTGGTTCCCGCACCGGGATTTTGTAAGGCCTCGCGCAATGCCGGAACGGCCATGATTTCTTCGTCGCGCATGGCTTGGGCGATGGCTTCTTTGTACGCTGCTTCGCCATGCTGCTCTTTGTAAAGGCTCCGATAGTTGGGACGGTACAGGCTATTGCGCCAATGGGTGATAAAGCCGTGGGCCAAAATCCCGCCGTGGTAACAGCGATGGCGATAGTCATCGGTGCCCGCGAAGGGCGAGAAAATTGCCTTCAAAGGCTGAGGCCGCGCGGCGGCGACCGCCTTGGCGAGCCTCGCATAGTAAGATACGCCGAACATGCCGATACTGCCATTGCTCCACGGCTGCGCTGCCAGCCAATCGATGAGATGGCAGATATCCTGGACTTCAAGCGGTCCCATCAATTGATAAAAGCCCTCGGACTTGCCGCTGCCGCGGGAGTTGAAAACGGCGTGGACATAACCGCGCCGCGCGAAGAAAGTCGAATCGCCGCTTTCCATGTAACCGCGCATAGGCGTGAAGCCCACGGGACGCATCGGCGGCGATTGGAGATCCTTATTATAAGCATGTGCGCCGAGAATTACCGGAAATCTATCATTGGACGCAGGGCGGTAAATGTTGCCGTCGAGCAAGGTGCCGTCTGGCATGCGGACTTTTACATCCCGGTCAACGAGGACGTCATAGTTGCGTTCCGATGTGGACCACTTGGTTGTAAACATCTTCTGGCAACCTCCCGACGAGACCCCAATACTGCAACGCGGATGTAATGTCTAGCGTGACCCAAGGGCCCGTTCAAGGTTCAAAAGTTCAAAGTTCAAGGTGGACAGTAGAAGATCGGGATCTCCTCCGTGTGGCACTGCGCTGAAATCATGGTCAGATATCTCGCCGCGGAGGCGCGGGTCGTGAGAAAAAAAACCGTTCATGCTTCGAGAGCCTCAGCATGAACGGGAGCTGTAATTGGCATATCAAGTGCTTGGCCGTTCGTCCTGAGTACGTCGAAGGGCGAATGGCGATTTTTTCTCACGACCGCGAAAGTCGCCGAGTCGAAACGGTGATCGATTTTTTGTGTCCGGGATCGAAAACGTTGAACATTGAACCTTGAACTTTGAACCGGTGCTAAAACGTCTTGCGTTGACTTGAAACTGAGGTTTTTATACGCTCGGCGCGCAGATTAGTTTCGAGTTTCGGGTTCAGTGTTTCGAGTTAGCTGAATCCCGAACCCTGAAACCTGACAGGGCACAAAGAGTCAATGGGCGCTATGAACGAGTTTCGTATGAGGTCGGTTGATGGCTTCAACAAACAATGAGAAACCTGTAGCGCTGGTGACCGGCGCGGCGACGGGAATTGGCCGGAGCGCCGCCGTGGTGCTGGCGAAAAATGGTTACAATGTGATCGTGAATTTTAGTCGCAGCGAGGAGGCGGCGAAGACTACGGCGCGCCAATGCGAAGCCGCCGGAGCGCGCGCGCTGCTTTACCGCTGCGATGTCAGTGACGACGTTTCGGTGCGCGCCATGCTGGCGGCGACGGAAAAGGAATTCGGCCGGCTTGACGCGTTGATCAACAATGCCGGCACCACGGTGGATGTCGAACCCAAAAATCTGGAAGCCATGACGGTGGAAGACTGGAACCGCGTTTTCAACGTCAACGTACTTGGCGTGTTCCTGGTCACCCGCGCGGCCGTGCCGCTGCTGAAAAAATCACCCAACGGCTGCATCGTCAACACTTGCAGCATCGCCGGCCTGAGACCGAGCGCCCAACCCTTGCCGTACGCCGCGAGCAAAGCAGCGGTGGCTAACCTGACCAAGACTCTGGCCAACGCGCTGGGGCCTGAGATTCGCGTTAACGCGGTGGCGCCTGGATGGATCGAGGGTGAGTGGATGAAGCGGGCACTGGCGGAGAACTATGAGGGGTTGATGGCGCGCCGCGCGAAGTACACGCCGCTCAAGCGCTGCTGCACGGAGGACGACGTCGCCGACAGTATGCTGAGCCTGATTTTGCACAACCGCTTCGTCACCGGTGAGATCGTCATTGTCGACGGCGGATTTTCCAGTACGACTTAAAACCTCCGTTCAAAACGTTCAAGTCGTTCAAGCCGTTCAAAGTGTTTTCGGAGGTTCAATTTGTTTAGACCGTTTTCAAACGTCTTGAACTTTTTGAACTATTTGAACGCGACGAGCGTCAGCGAGGAGATAAATGTTAGACGGCGTGGTCCGATTTCCCCCCGAGTTCGCGGCGCGTTATCGCGCCAAGGGATATTGGCAGGACTGTTCCCTGGCGGATACTTTCGCAGAGGTCTTCGGCAAGTTTGCCGGCCGCGTCGCCGTCATCGACCGCGACCAGTTCGTTACCTATGCCCAACTCGACGAACGCTCGACGCGGTTAGCGCTCAATTTGCTCGACGAGGGCCTCAAGCCGCTCGACCGCGTGGTGGTGCAGATGCCCAACGTAGTCGAGTTCGCCTACCTGTATTTCGCGCTGCAGAAAATCGGCTCTATCCCGATCATGGCTCTGCCGACACATCGTTTCCGGGAGATGAGTCAATTCATCGAGCTATCCGGCGCCGTGGCCTGCGCCACCCCGGACAAGACCAAAGACTTCGATTATCGGGAGCTGGTGCGGCGCATTCGGCCGGCGAGCAAAACCTTGCGTTATGGCATAGTTCTGGGCGATGCGCCGGATGGCTATCTGTCCCTGGCCGAGCTTATCGCACGGCAAAGCAAGCGCTCCGCCGATGAGTTACGGGCGATCACCATTGATCCCGAAGATCCGGCAGTTTTTCAGCTCTCGGGCGGCACCACCGGTATTCCCAAGCTCATCCCGCGCACCCATAACGACTATGTTTACAATTCCAAGATGGCCGCCGCCGTGACCGAGGTAGGACCAGAAAGAGTTCTGTTGAACGTGCTGCCGCTGGCGCACAATCTGCCGCTGGCCTGTCCGGGCTTGCAGGGATACCTATTGCATGGCGGCAAAGTCGTGCTGGGAAATTCGACGCGCAGCGAAGATATTTTCGCCTTGATCGAGCGCCACCGGGTCAGTCACATAGCCGTCGTGCCGGCGCTATTGATCCGTTTGATCAATGAGCCATGCATCGCGAACTATGATCTTACCTCCCTCAAAGTCATCCAGAGCGGCGGCCAGCGTCTGCAACCGGAAGTGCGCCGTCGCACCAGGGAGCTGATTCCGAGCGCGTTCGTTCAGGAGAACTTCGGCATGGCCGAAGGCCTGCTGATGTTTGTTCGCGCCGACGATCCCGACGACGTGAGAATGGAGACGGTCGGCAGGCCGGTTAGTCCCGACGACGAAGTACGGCTTGTCGATGATGACGACAACGAAGTGGCGCCGGGCGAGGTTGGCGAACTTCTCGCCCGTGGTCCCTACACCCTGCGAGGCTATTTCGGCGTTCCTGAGTATAACGCCAGGGCGTTCACCTCCGACGGCTTTTACCGCTCCGGTGATCTGATGCGCCGGCATCCTTCAGGCAATTACATGGTTGAAGGCAGAAAAAAGGATCTTATCAACCGCGGCGGCGAAAAAATCAGCGCCGAAGAAATCGAAAATCTAATTCTCGCTCATCCCGCCGTTCAAAACGTCGCCTGCGTGCCGATGCCCGATCCGATTCTCGGCGAGCGCATGTGCGCCTACATAATCCTGCGCGGCGGCGCTGCTTTGACCCTGCAACAACTCGTCACCTTTCTCATGAATGAGGAAATCTCCAAGCACAAGCTGCCGGAGCGTCTGGAGATTCTAGACGAATTTCCGCTGTCCCCGCTCGGCAAGGTTTCCAAAAAAGATCTCACCGAACGAATCACGCTAAAGTTGAAGGGTGAAGGCAAAATTTGATTCGTCCAGGTCTTGCTGCTAGTCCACCGGAAATGACAGTTGCCATGCTCGTGGCCCGTTCCGATGACAATTACAAATTCTAATTATAGGAGGTTGACGCCATGTCTGAAGAGATAAAAGAGCTGATCCAAGACTACCGCCAGGGCAAGATAACGCGGCGGGGGTTTTTGCGCCGTGTGGCGATCTTGACGGGGAGCGTCGCTGGCGCAAATGCATTGATTGCCGGTCTCATGGAAGACAGCGCGACGGCCCAGGTTGACCCGGGTGATCCGGCGATTCTCTGGCACAATATCGAGTACGCCGGTAAAGCCGGTCCGGTATTCGGCTATCTTGCCCGTCCCGCGGCCGCGGGAAAGTATCCCGGACTGGTTTTGATTCACGCCAATCAGGGCTTGAACAATCATATTCGCGACGTAGCCCGACGCTTGGCTAAGGAAGGCTATGTGACGCTTGCCCCCGACTTCCTTTCCCGCCGAGGCGGAACGGCCAAGGTAAATCCAAAGAGTCAAGGGCTGTCCGATATTCGCGAACTCGCTCCATGGCAAGAGGTCGCTGAAGACACCGATGCGGGCTTCACCTATCTTCAAGCCCTGTCCGACGTGCGGAGCAATCGGCGCGGCCTCATCGGATTTTGCTGGGGCGGTGAGATGACCTTTTCAGCGGCAACCCGCGTGCGCGGGCTCAACGCCGTGGTAGTCTTCTACGGCCGCAGCCCCAATCCCATCGAGTTGGTGAAACAAATTGAGGCGCCAGTTATGGCGCATTACGGCGAAAAAGATCCGGGCGTCAATCAGGACATACCCGCCACCGAACTGGCGATGAAGAAGTTTAACAAGGCTTACACCTATAAGATTTATCCCGGGGCGCAACATGGCTTTTACAGCGAATCCAATCCCGAGCGTCACCATCCGGAAGCCGCCAAGGAGGCTTGGGCAAAAACCCTCGATCTCTTCAGGAAGAGACTCCAGGGGACGGTGTAGAGGCTTTCATAATAGTCTGCCGAAATTCCCTGTGAATGCTTCGACTAAGCTCGTACTTCGGCAAGCTCAGTAGAACGGAAGATTATCAATGATTTCAATCGCTCCTCCGTTCGTCCAGGTTCTCGAAGGATGAACGGAGGGTTTTTAACAGAATCTTCAAGTGAAGCGTACTGTCACTGAAAAATACCGAGGCCTAGACAAGACGAATTTTTACTGATTCGATTTAAATCGATGCCAACAGAGTCGCCCCGCCGATCTTCTTTCCTTTAAGCTCGCGGGCGATAGCATTCATGAAAATTTAACTTGACGCAGCTCAAAAGCGTGATAGCGTCATTATAGGTAGTCTAACCATTGCTCGTGGCTCTACGTGCGGTTCCAAGGAAAGAACATGCCGATGAAGCCGTCGAGAATTTTCTTCTCATCCCGGTTTTCTACTACGCCTCGTTTCCTTCATTTCCTCTCGATTCAGCAGCTGGTTATTCATGAAACATCTCCTCCGCTGAGCAACGAAGAACACGGCCTGAGAGCCCAAACGGGTTGCTAACGCTAGCCGAACGCTGCCGTTTGCTCTGAGTTTGAGCGAGCGCAGCGACGGCGAGCCCATCGCGCGCTTCCGACCGCTGCTTCGCCCGAGCCATCCGAAGCAACACCGAGATTTTCACTAAACGCACGTGCGCTTGACGGCTCGGGGGTTCGGCGATATAGCTCCGATCAGAAAAAAGGTTGTTTAAATTTCCTATACAGCATCGCGAATCGAAGTTCTTCACGCATGGGTAGCGACTATGATGACCCGCGCTCGTTTACCAGTCACGACAATGCAATAGAAAGGCGGCACACATGGCGAAACGGAAACGAACGACGCTCTCGGCCAGGAAAGAGACACCGGTGATCGTCGACAGCATCGACATCACGAAAGTGAGGCAGCTGAGGCCGTTCAAGATCGACTATCGCCAGGTGCAGGTTCTGCGCTTCATCGACAAGAACAATCGTCGACCTCAGACGTTCAAGGAATACACGCGGCTCGTTCCGGCACGAAAACTGAGAGTGGCCGAAAAAGCGCGGCCGAAGCTGACGAAAGATCTCCGATACCTCAACGACCTGTCAATTGGCCTCTTCTTGAAGAAACGCGTGTTGGTACTGGTGGAGCAGACGCTGTATCCATCGGTCGCTGCATCGATCAACCAGTACGTGGCGGATCTGGCCTATGAAGGCTACTGGGCGGAAGTGCACACGATCAATGGCGGAACGCCGAGCGAGTTGCGCGATTTCATCAAGAGCAGGAACCCGCTGGGAGCCGTACTGGTTGGGGCCTTGCCAACGGCCTGGTTCGAGATGAGCGACGATTTCTATGACTCGTCCACCGAGTTCCCCTGCGACCTGTACTACATGGACCTGAACGGCGCGTGGAACGACCCGGACGGGGACGGCAAGTTCAGCGAGCATCCGACGAACGTCGAGCCTGAAATCTGGATTGGTCGACTCTGGACGCCCACGGCCAACGGCAACGACGCCGCGCTGATCAACGACTACTTCGCCCGCAACCACGCCTACCGCAAAGGATTGTTCGGCTACTCGAACAAGGCGCTGGCCTTCGTCGAAGACGATTGGATCGGTTTCGACGACTGCGCGTTCGATTCGATGTTCAGTCCGTCGAACATCGAAACCATCAAGGACCCATCGGCGACCACGGGCGCGCGCTACAAGGCCGAAGTGCAGCAGCATCGCGCGTGGGCACAGATCAACGCCCACAGCTCGCCGGGTGGCCACTCGATCAGTGCGCCGAGCGGCGGCGAGTGGATTCCCAGCGCGTATTTGCGCGATACCAACCCGCCCAATGCGTACTTCTACAACCTCTTTGCATGCAGCAACGCTCTCTTCACGCAAGCCGACTACATGGCTGGGTGGTACATCTTCGACAAGGCTGGCGGCTCGACCTGTTCCGGTCTCGCGGCGGTCGGCAGCACCAAGACCGGTTCGATGTTGTTGTTCGAAAACTTCTACGGCCCGATGGGCAGCGGCAAGACCATTGGCGCTGCATTTGTGGACTGGTGGACAGCGCTTGGTGCCGACCACGACCTGGGCGAACGTCGCTGGTACTACGGCATGACGCTGCTGGGCGATCCGACGCTCAACTGGTGGACTGGCGTCGTGCCGCAGCCGCGCACGCCTCGTACGGAGGATGTGTTCGATCACTTCCCGCGATTGACTCACTTCACGTGGGACCCGATCGGTTTGTCAGGGGTGGTCTACAACGTCGAGATCGATGCGTTCGGCGCGGTCGCGGCAGGGAAGTGGGCCGCCGAAGTCGGGAGCACGTTCTTCGTGTCCGGCGCGCTGAGCGACAGCAACTTCGAGCATGTGTTTGTCGGAGCTCAGAGAGGCCGGTGGCGCGTCCGCGCCAAGGTTGCCGGCCACACGTGCCCGTGGTCCGACTGGCAATACTTCAAATACACCGTGTAGCATGGCGACTCAACGGGCCCAGACGCTGACGGGCGTCCTCACGCTCGTCCCCAATCCCTGCACGACCCGGCCGTGCCTGCCGGGGATGGCGCTGGCGATTGTCGTGGGCCCGACGCCTTACTTCCTCACCAGGAACGGAACCCTCTGTAGGGACGTTCACGCCTTGGGTCGACACGCGCCGACCCCAGGTACCGATGTGACCGTGAGCGGCGAAGTGGAAACACGGACGGATGTGAACGATTGCGTATTTCGCACCATCGAACTCGTTTCGCTCAGCGCGACATCGCACGGTCCAGCGGAGACCGAGTGAGCCGCTTCATTTGGGTGAACACGACGCCGAGACGTGTGCTATTCCGGATCAGGGTTCAGTGGGGGCTTAGCTGACCAGACGCGGAAGAGAAGTCGTCGGGGCGACTGGATTCGAACCAGCGATCCCCTACGCCCAACCGCGGACTGGTTCGGGGTTCCACCAGGGTCCCAAGAAGCTGCGTGAGTCTTGGTCGGTGCGACTCGCGTGCCCCTACAGAGCATGTGCAGCTCTACAAAGCGTTCGGCTGGCAGGCGCCCGAGTTCATCCACATGCCGCTCTTGCGCAACGCCGACAAGTCGAAGATCAGCAAGCGCAAAAATCCCGTGTCGCTAAACTTCTACGAGCGCGCAGGATTTCTGCCTGAAGCGATGCTGAACTATTTGGCGCTGATGGGGTGGACGCTGCCCGATCAGCGCGAGAAGTTTCTGATCAAGGACATGATCGAACACTTCAGATTCGATCGCATCAGCCTCGGCGAACCGGTGTTCGATTTGCAGAAGCTCACGTGGCTCAACGGCCTGTATTTGCGTGAGCTCGACGACGATCGCTACCTCGCGGCGCTACGCAGCCACGTGCTTTCGGACGCCTACTTGAAGCGCGTTATCCCGCTCGTGAAAGAGCGCATCGACAAGCTCGAGGATTTCGCGAGCTACGCCGGCTTCTTCTTCTCGGGCAAAGTCGAGCACAAGGCGGACGAGCTCGTTGTGAAGGGCAAGACGGCGGCCGAGACGAAGAAGGTCCTCGAGCTGCTCGGCGATTACTAATGAGTTCGTTATTTGGAGACTATGTCGCTAGTGTGCGACCGAGAGGCGAGCCCTTCCGATCGCGGTCAATGGTTCTCTGCCTTGCCGGCCACCACCCCGTCCTCTCCATAGGTGGAAATGCCCGCCGGCAGGGC
>DATBLC010000165.1:0-8172 GCA_036555515.1 Binatia bacterium | reverse complement strand
GGCCACCACCCCGTCCTCTCCATAGGTGGAAATGCCCGCCGGCAGGGCCTGAAAACAACCTTTGCGCTCCTGTGCCCGCGCTCTCCAGGTCTCACCCCTCGGTCGCTGTTTGGTTACTTAATTGTGGACTCCTTAATAACTCCCGAGTGATTCCCGAATGCGTTTCTTCCCGCCGGCTCGCTTGCTTTCTGCCTTTATCCGCCACCGAGCGATCTCCCCATACCGCTCAGTCCGGCAGGCCAGATGTTTCGCCGCGGATCAGTAGATAAGCGCCTTTCAATAGCGGGCATTGTCCTTTTTATTTTCATGAGTTCCGGCACCACGCCGCGGTCAAACCAGATTCCGCCGCAGGCGGAGCAGCGGCGGACCGAAAAATCCATGAAGGTAGAATTGTGTAGGTTAATACCGCATTGCGGGCATTTCATCGTGGGATTTTCCAACCGGCCTTGCTGCGACCTTTCTAAGCGACGCTTGAGTTTGTCGAGAAGTTCGCGGTCCTTTTCCGCGAAGTAAACATCTTCTCTGGCTCGTTCCAGTAGTCTAATAAAATCGCCATAGCGGTCCTTTTCTTCGTTCATTGCGGGCGCCTCCTATGGGTTGCGGACGACATAATCCGGCCGCGCCCCGCTCTGCACTTTGCCGTCGTTTAGCAAACTGATAAGGCCGTCCAATCCTTGCACCAATCTGAGCCCGGCATCCGGCAACACGTAAATTTCACCTTCGATGGCGTTGTCGGCGCCTTTGGCCGGGCGTACAAAAACGACAGGGAGCGTTTTTCGGATATCTGCCAAATTAAAAAAGGTCTCCATGACGTCCATTTCCTTGCCGGTGGAGATCAATACTACCAGATCGAAACGCTCCCGGCGCACTTTTGCGATCGCGCTCTTGGCGTCGTACACCCAGAGCACCGCCCAACCCTTGCCAACCAGTTGAGTTTCCAATTCCTCGCTTACCTCCGAACCGACGATCATGACTTTACGCTTAGCGAACGTCATAAAACCCTCTGGGCGGCCCCTGAAGTACGTCTTTTAGCTATCGGACAGGGTCGTCTCGGCCGTCGCCGATCTTGGCCAAAGGTAGGTTCTGTTTCCAGCGCAGCAGCCCTTGGCGCAGATAATGGGCGTCAAAACCCAGCACATCGCACGCGTTTCGATACGAGAATGGCCAATCGTTTCGGTCGCTCCACAGCCAATTTTTGGCATCGCGGTACATTTTCTTGCGCCGCTGGTCTTTGGCGGATGGGTATTTTTGAAAGCACAAGATGGCGTCTTCGAGCACCGCCAGCACCAGCAATTTTTCCGGCTGGTGATACAGATTGGGCCGAAAGCCGTCCAACCGTCGTTGCTCGTGCCCATCCTGCGATTGAGAGCTCAACCCCCAGTTCTGCTCGGCCGCCATTGGTAGCGCGAAATCGCTGTCGCCAGCCTCCTTTTCCCTCTGTCGGGCGGCGCGCGTTTCTCCAGTATCCTTGCCGAGTGCGGCTCGTGATCGCACAACTTAAACTCCAACCCGATTAGAGAATTATTACTTGCGCCACCGTTAGGTTAATCCCTAGGCAGCTCAACCAAGCTCCATCCATTTTTTTAAATCTTCGCAGCTCCGGCAAAATTCCGCCTCCGGACATTTCTCCAGCCAATTCAGGTCGATCTCCGAGTTGCAACCCAGGCAGATGCCGAAAGGGCTGAGGCGCGCGCGCGCCAACGCGCTATCAACGTCGTTCAGTTCCTTACGGTACCAACCGTCCAGGGTATCGAGCAGGCTGGCGCGGCTCGGTTCCATTATCTCAAGGTGATCCAGGGTTCGTTTGCTCATGTCGATCTTCTGAATTTGCAGATTCCTAAGTATCAAGGCAATCTTGTGCCGGCGCGTTAGCAGTTTTTGGCGGACATTATCGTAAAACAGAAAGTCCATGAGAGTCCCCTCCTTGGAGGCTGCTCGCCACGCTATGCAGCTCGATCCCCGGAAATGCACACTCTCCTTTGCCACCGCTTGTTGATGAGCAAAAGCAATTGATCGGCCAAGTGCATCAATCTCTCTGGAAAACGCAGGGTTAGCCTTTACTGGTCACGGCAAAATTCCAGTCACACTATTTTAGTGTGTGAATTTTACACAGCGAAAAGTTTGTCTAGGAAAGTTAATGTGTGAAAATAACACAGGAGATCCCGGTCGGTTTGGCCGTGTTCGACCAAACGTCAGATTGTTTGAAGACTCCGTTCATGGCTTACCAAGAACGGATGTCAGATATTACAAATCAAGCATTTTGACCGTTCACCCTTTTTCGAAGGGCTCCTAAAGAATACTGACACAGTCTGACGTTAAGCTCGTAACGACGAAGTGCGAAAGCGCAAAATGACTTGGAAATTTTACAGTTGGACGCCTTCGCTACTCCAGGGCCCCACCTCGCTTGCCGTCTCCTTAGTCTAACTGCGGAATCCGGATTCAGACTAAGTATGACGATACGTGCCTCAGTGGCCGGATACAATGTGAAAGGCCGCAACCTTTCTAAGAATCAGGTGGTAGTATGGCGAGCCAAAAATATGCCGTCTGTGCAAAAATTGAACAGAAACCCTCTTTAACCCCTTTCATTATTCTTGGCGGCGACCCGGAATGCCAAATTGCAACGGTACGACGAGTTAAAAAATTGGATTGACGACATCGTCCTCGAGTGCTAGCGTTTTGGACGGTAGAGGCTAACCTTCGAACAGTCGTTGCGGAGGAGGAGTGAACTAGGGCCGTCCTTAGCCCGGGAAGGAGCTGTTATGGCGGTTCAATCTCACACTACCAGCGCACCTGCGGCCGAATACCAACCCGCGGAAATCTCTCGAGTATATATCGAGGGCATCGTAGCCGGCGTAATTGGAGCGATGACTATCGCCATCTGGTTTTTTGTTCTGGATCTTTATTACGGCAGACCGTTTTACACGCCCAACGTTTTAGGCGCGATCTTCTTCCGTTCCGGAACGGCCCCCGACTTAAACACCCTCCCCATCTCGTTTGGAACGGTCATTTTCTACACGTGGGTTCATGGGTTGGTGTTTTGCGCGCTTGGCGGATTGGCCTCGAAACTACTCTCGATAGCGGAGCGTAATCTTAATGTTGGATTTGGCATCCTGCTTCTATTCGTTATCTTTGAGTTTGGATTTCTCGCCGCGGCGATGGTTTTTGCCGAACCAATACTTCACGCTTTGGCATGGCCTGCGGTTCTGGTGGGTAATCTGCTAGCGGCCGCTTCGATGGCAGCATATTTCTGGCTGCACCACCGCGATCTAATGATCAGTCCATAAGATCGGTTCCGCTGCCAATCGGCAACCTACTCTGCCGGTCTGAAGTCCACCCGGATTCCGCAGATGCGATTGACGCAGCGCGCGAGTACCGAACCTTACGTAGCGAAGCCAATGGGCCTCTGCCTCTAAGCAGACATCGATCAACCGCGGTTTATGAGAAATGTCAAAACCACAACCACCGGGTGCGAAAAAGCGAAAACGACTTTGGAAACTACACTGTTGGGTGTCTTCGCTACTCCAGGTTCGCTCCTCGCTCACGCCCGGCCGTAGGGTTTAACTGCGGAATCCGGGATCCATTGTCCATTGCGGTGCTGCTGGACTTTAGAGCTTCCTAATGCGGCGGCAGCGGGCCGGCGCCCACGATCTTTTTGAAAATCTCGACGACTTCGGGATCGCGCGGAATTTCTCTAATCACTTTCTCGTGCGCTTCGGGCATGAGCGGCGTGGCGTCGTCGGCCGCCATCTTTTTATACTCGCGGAAAAATTCCGGGTCCTTAAAGGTCTTGCGGAAGGCGTCCCGGAGAATGTCTACGCGATCCTTCGCTGTCCCGGGAGGCAGGACGAAGGGCTGTCCGGTAACCCGGAAAGCGCGCTGCATGGTCATCAGCTTGCGATCTCTTTCGGATTTGGCAAGGCTCTCAAGCTCCGGCAGATGCGCGAATTGGGGATGTTTGTCGCCTTTGGGAACCTCAATGATGGCGTGAAAGTCCACCAGTTTTTTTTCGAGCCACTCCGGGTTGCGCCGGAAGACGGTGTCCGCACTCGTCGCCCTTGCGTCGATCTCACCGCGCATCAGCGCCGGATCCAGCTCAGCTCCGCCAAAACCGGTAATGAACTTTGGCTGTCTTAGACCGAGGATGTACGCAAACAGGCGGCCTTCGATGTAGGTCGAGAAACCGACGGATTGCCCGCCGATCCTGATCCCTGAGGCGGAACGCAGCATTTCTAAATTGCTTAGGCCCGCGTCCTTCCTGGTGACGAAGATCGACTGATGACTACTGAAGGGTGATCCCAGATAGAAGAAAGTATCGAGATCGTACAACACTCCATTGTCTCCCAGCACAGCGGCGGCAACCATCCCCGAACCCAAGTTTCCAATGGTGAGCCCATCCGGCTTGGCCGATTTGAAAATATGGTTTGCGGCCTTTCGGCTGCCGCCGCCCGGCATATACTCGTTGACAACCGTCGGATTTCCCGGAATGTATTTCTGCAGGAAGGGCAGCAAAGCTCTCACCCTGATATCACCGGTGCCGCCGGGATCGCGGCCTTGAACAATGGTAAGGGTCTTGCCCTGGTAAAATGGTGTCTGTGCCAGAGCAAGTTCAGTAACGAAGAAATAAAAGACCAGTAAAGCAGCGATCGTAGCCTCGACAGAGACAGTAAAGTGCGCGGGTTTCGTTTCCATCGCAATCCTCCCCAGCGAGAAAGTTACTTTCTACGGGTCTCGCAGCGGTCCCGGAAAACCATTTGCGTTAGACAGCTCCAATAGATCACGAAACAAGCTTTGCCGTCATTCGGTCTTTTTATCCTGGTCTCCCACCGATTGAACCCGGATTCCGCAGTTGGCGTCGATGGCGTAGCGCAAGGTGCAATCCTTCCGTAGCGAAGTCGATGGGTTACTGCCTCTAAGCAGAGATCGATCAGTGGTGCTGTGAGAGCCAGTTCAGCCTGATAACGAGGAAACGCCAAAGTGCAAAATGACTGTGAAATTTTACAGTTGGACGCCTTCGCTACTTCAGGGTTCCACCTCGCTTGCCCTCTCCTCAGTCTCACTGCGGAATCCGGGCTGAATTTCGAATTTGTTAATTCCCGACCAGACGGCACTCTTCTCCAGTGTCATTGCCCCATGAGTTTTTTCACCTTTTCAATGACCTCCGGCGGTTGGGTCATCACTTCTTTTGCCAACCTTTCGAGCTCTTCTCCGGTGGAGGGTTTGACCTCCAGCCCTCTGTTTTTGATGTCAGCCAAAAAGCCAGGATCAGCCATCAATTTCATGAAGGCTTCTCGTAAGATTTTGAGCCGTTCGGCGGGTATTCCCGGAGGCAACAGATAGGGACGACCGAGCTCTCCGGAAGCAAGTACCACGTTGGCTAAGCGGCGCCCCGTCTCCTCGGTTTTAAACTCATCCATCAGCTCGTTGAGGTCGGGACTTGCGGTAACCTCTCGTCCCGCTTTTTTCCGGTTTGAATTACCACGTGGGCGAATCCGGAGCTCCACCAGGTTCGATAGGGCTCACCGCTGAACCAAGCCGCGTGCGTAAACGCGCGGCACTGTGCCTCGTTTTTTTGCACCGCCAGATCCATTTCCGGGCCGCCCGGATATCCTAAAATAATGTCAAATTTCGTCCCGATCGTTTCACTTAAAAGTTTTGGCATGTAGTGGCCGACTGTGCCGGTTCCCGTGGCGGCGCACTTGGGCGGTTGCGCGGCGCGGCGAATGTCATAGATCGTCTTGAACGGCGTGTCGGAACGCATATAAACGAGGTTTGCGGAGCGGTCCACGCTGCCGATCCAATTGAACTTAGCGTAGTCGAACCGGACCTCTTTGCGTCCTGCGAGTTGATTGAAATAGATGGACGGGATGATTGACGTGATCGTCAGACCGTCGGGCTTTGCCACGTTGTAGAGATGATTCGCCGCGATCAAAGAGCCGGCTCCCGGCATATTTTGCACGATGAAGTCTGGATTTCCTGGAATGTGCTTGCCCCAATGTTGGGCTATGAGGCGCGCATGAGCATCATACTGGCTTCCCGGGGTGGTGCCTGCTACGAGCGTAATTGTCTTTCCCTGATAGTACGGCGTCTGCGCATGTAATCCCGAGTTCCACGCCAGTAAAATAAACAGGCCAGGGAGAACTTTCTTCATAGCGCTCTCCTTTCCGTATAGCCCGTTACACCTTCGGGTCAAAGTTTCGATGACATTGTGATTTCCGGGCGGTGGTGAGGAACCGCCTATCGCTTAATTTTGTAGAAATGTCTTCATCCGCTGGATGACTTCTGGGTGCTGAACGAGATCTCTTACCAGGCGTTCAATCTCTTCCCCGCTGATTGGATTTGGTTCCAGCCCTTTCTTGCGGGCCTCAGCCAAGACATCAGGATCATTCATCATCCCCATGAAACCGTCGCGAAGAACTTTGACTCGGTCGGCCGGAACTCCCGGGGGACCAAACAACGAGCGACCCAGATCGTCAGGAGCGAGAAGCACCTTGGCCAGCCCCCTCGTTGCTTCAACTGTCTTATGCTTATCCATAAGCTCCCACATTGTTGGAACATCGGAGAGCCTTGGATCGCGCCTTTGCCCGCCTTGAGCAAGCACGCGCACGAATCCTGTCTTGGCCCAGGTGCGGCTCGGCTCCGTGCCGAAATAGTTCTGAACCGTGCCGCCCCAACAGTGCATTTCTCCTTTCTCGATAGCTAGATTAACATCGGCTGCGCCTGGGTAACCCGGCACGACGTTCAGTTTAAATCCAAAGGTGTCTGCAAGCAGTTTGGGCCAATAATAACTTGCAGTGCCCGCCCCAGTAGCGCCGCACTTGGGCGGCTCTGCCGCCTTTCGAATATCCTCGATCACCTTGTAGCCGGTGTCTGCACGAATATAAAAAATTCGGGCGGTGCTCTCCGGCGAGCCGACGTGGGAAAGCTTGAGCCAGTCATGCTGAACTTCTTTTCGTCCGGCAAGCTGTTCGATGTAAATCGTGGGACTGACGAAGCCGACGGTCAAGCCGTCCGGCTTGGCAATGTTGTAGACATGATTGGCCGCGACCATAGAGCCTCCGCCGGTCATATTTTGCACCACGAAGGTAGGGCTTCCAGGAATGTATTTGCTCATGTGATAAGCCATAAGCCGGGCCCAGACGTCATAAGCACCGCCGGGGGAGAATCCCACGACGATTCTTATGGTTTTGCCCTCATAGTAAGGCGTCTGAGCGGTGAGGTTCGAAGTCCATAACAGACAAGCCAAGAGTGCCGAAAAAAAGGTTTTCATAGCACCTCCTGCATATTCTTCTTTTGGCACTGGCCGCTCTCAAATAGAAATGTCACCTACTGCTAAGTCACGCGCATATTAGAATCAGCACTTTCATCTCGATAATTCTGCCGTCCCGCAGACGCCTCCCCGATGTTGAGGTCGCTGAGAACCACATGAACCGTGGGAATAGCTATCCATAAAGGTTCAGCCAGACCAACAACGTTCCTTCAGGAAACGGCAGGTGGAGGAAGTAATCGAACAAGCCATAAAAAACCGCCCCCGCCGCGAGACTCAACGAGACGGCTATTGGCCATTTCTCGCCGCCAGCGAAGCGAAAGTAGAGAAAACTTGCAACCGGCACGGCGATGACAAAGCCCAGGAGCCAAATGGCGAGAAAAAAACCTAATATCCAACTGACGATAGAGATTGCACGAGTCCGTATAATGGCCGGTTCGAGAGGAATTAAAGTTGCGCCGGGATTTGCTCCGCCGGGCGCGCGTCGAAGAACGTTGAACAGCTCCTGGCCAAAAGCAAAAAGGGCCAAAGCTAAACACGGAACGCCAAGAAACATGGGGAAAAGGGCGGCCCGCTCCTCCATGGGGCGGATCTCGAAAAAAGTCTCGCGCAGCACGTAGACAAACAGCCCGACAAAGAACAGCGCAAAGAGGGGGCGATAGACCGGGCTATTAAGCATGACCATCTCGGGCTCCGGCGCTGCTTCCGCGACGGCGGACGGGGATTGTCTCTTCTCCCGAAGGATTTGGCGGATGGAGTAAACAATAGCCCCGACAATGAGCACGGCAATAATAAGAACTCCCGGATGCGTGAGCCAGCCAGCCCCATAAGCCCGGGTGGAAATCCAGAAGTTTCTTTCGGTGATGGTTCCCAAAACCAAACCCACGAGCAGAGGCGGCCGCTGCCAA
>DATBLC010000164.1:0-7114 GCA_036555515.1 Binatia bacterium | reverse complement strand
ACTTCATGTTTAAAAACGCGAACGCGCCAACTCGAATCATAAAAGAGCGGAGCGCTTCTGCCGGTCGTTTTGAGCATCACGCCGTCTGTGCGGCGAAACCAGAGACCCTCGGCAACTTGCTGCTGGAACGCAAATAAATTTTTCCCTTCCCTTTGAAGCTTTTGATTCATCTCTACACCCGCGTTTTATGCCGCAGCTAACCATCTGCGGCCGATACTGACACGGACCGCGGTCAAACCATTGCTGTTTTCCCGAGCGGGCGACCGCGATCATTTTTGCGTCTTGGGATAGAAGGCTATCAGGAAGAGATCGCGGGAGGCGAGCGGATCAGTGAAATGAAGAAAATACCGCACCGATGAGCACGTTCAGCGTAATTTGGAATTGGGTGGACCGCGTCGTCGGGTTTTCTGTTGAACAACTCGGTTGCTAAGATGCTTCCAGCCGGCTGGCGATCTAAGGACTTCGAGCCCCGACTTATGGTGAAGGTCCCGAGACAATCTGTACTAATGAGCGCATTCTCTTCGCGGGAAAGGTTCTCGACCGATCCCAGTGACTCGTCGGAAGGAATTCCGAGCAGAGCCGCCGCGAGTGCGAAGGCTTGCACGACGGCGATCACGCCGACGCCGCGCTTTGTAAGGAACCGGACAATCGCTTTCATGCGGCTCCTAAATCGGTTGTCCAATGTCATTTCGAGCACGCGCTCCGTCCGTTTTGATCCTGGGCTTACCGATCCCTTTCAAATTACCGCGCGCGGCGCGTTCATCGGGGAGTCGTGCGGGAATCTCCAAAGGCGGCATGGATTTCATTCTCTCGGGGTTGAGGTGTCAGGGTTGAAATCCAGTGGTGACATTCCTCGATGGCGCAGGGCAGTCCCGCCGGCGCGGCGCCGTCGGTCCGTGGGTATCCCTTATCCCGGCGGGCTGCCCTTGCCTCCTTGCAAAACCTTCTGCATAGCGTCCATTTCGACACCGAAGGTCCGCCAGTCGCTCTTGGTCAAGGCGTCTAACGCCCGGCGATAATGGTTGAGCGCCGCGGCATTGGCCCCCGATTCTGTGGGCGCTCCCGGTATCGGCGGAGTTGTTGAAGCCACGGCGGCGGACGGCTTGCGTTCCTGTTTCACCAGCGCGGCGAACAGACTTTCGACGTTCTGCTCCATGACGACCCGATCCCCGGTGGAGGCGATGAGGCGCTTCAATTCCGGCAGCTGGCGGCTTTCGGCGCTCAGGTAGAGCGGCTCGACGTATAGCAGAGCGTCGTCGATCGGAATCACCAACAGGTTGCCGCGAATGACGCGGGAACCCGTCTGGTTCCAAAGCGAAAGCTGCTGGGAGATCGTTGTGTCCTGATCGATGCGGGCCTCGATCTGCGCCGGACCGTAAATCAGCTTTTCCTTCGAAAAGGTGAATTCGATCACCTTGCCGTAGTTCGGACCGTCGCAGCGGGCGGCCAGCCAGGCGATCATGTTGTCGCGGTTGTTCGGCACCATCGGCAGCATCAAGATGAATTCGGCGCGCGGCTCGCCGGGCAAACGCATGATCGTGTAGTAGGGCTGCATGAACTCGGTTTGGCCCTTGTGGCTCTCCTTGGGGAAGCTCCACAGGTCCTCTTTGTTGTAGAACACCTCCGGATCTTTCATGTGGTAGGTGCCGTAGACAGCCGCCTGCAGGACGAAGAAATCTTCCGGATAACGAATGTGACCGCGCAACGAAGCCGGCATCGAATCCATCGGCTGGAAGAGAGTCGGAAAGATGCGCTGGTAGGTGCGCGCGATCGGGTCTTGCGGCTCGGCAAGGTAGAAGACCGGATTGCCGTCGTAGGCGTCCACCGTCACCTTCACGGAGTTGCGAATGTAATTGATGCCTTCGGGCCGGCTGCGCTGCGAGTAGGGAAGCGCGTCGCTCACGGTGTAGGCATCCTGCACCCAGACCAATCGCCCGTCGCTTACGACGAGATAGGGGTCGTGATCGAGACGGAGAAAGGGTGCGATCTGCCGAATGCGGTCCTGAATCAAGCGGCGGAAAAGAATCTTGCTGGCCGGGGTTATGTTTTCGCTGATCAGCAGTTTGAAGTCGCCGAAGTACCACGCGAACAGCGTGCGCCTCCAAAGAGCGCGCAACGACACGCCGTCGCGGCCTTGATAGGTGTTATAAACGTTTTCCTGGCCCTTGGCGTAATCGAACTCCTTGGCGTCGCCGCCCACCACGACATAGTTTCGGGTCGCCTCGCCGAAGTAGATCTCCGGCCGCTCGATGCGCAACTCGAGGGGCGCCACGGGTGGAATGTCTTTGACGTAAAAGACCGGCAGCCCTTCGGCGTCGAAGCGGTTTACCGGATTCAAGGCGATCCCGTTCCCGTGGGTGAACTTGAAGCGCTGATTGATCCAAGTCTGCGCGTCGGCCGGGAGCTTTGACTGATTCAATTCCCGGGCGGAAAGCGTCACTTGCCGGTAACTCCCATCGATCATGTAGCGGTCGACATCGACGTCGTGGAAGTCATAGTAAAGGCGGATTTCCTGCAATTGCCGATAGGTGTCCGTAAGCGGGCGCGGATCCCACCAGCGAATATTCTGGATCGTCGCCTGGTTGGCGGCCATCACCTCCGGCGTCAGCGCGCCCTTAGCGGGAAACGGCGCGCTGGTGATGCGGTCGAGCGCGAAGCCGAATCGAGTGAATTCGATATTGTTGGCGATATAGCGCGACTCGAGCTTCAGTTCGTCCGGTTTGACCCAGTAGCTCTGAGCCAGACTTCCCGCAATCGTTTGCAGGGTCGATACCGCGAAGGCGATGGCCACGGCCAGGATCGGCAAGCGAAAACCGACAAGCCGGAGATTGAAGATGCACAGAGCGGCGGCCAGTACGGACGTGCCCGCCAGAGCGGCCAGCAGTGGCAGCCGGACGTGGATGTCGGTGTAGGCCGCGCCGAAAACGATGCCGTTGTTGCTCGTCAGCAGGTCGTAGCGCTGCAAAATATAACCAGCCGCCTTGACGAGAAAATAAATCGCCAGCAGGCCCGAAAGATGTCTGATCACCGAAGGCCGCAGCGTCGGCAATCCCGATGGCTCTATGCGCAAGTCGCCGCGGGCAAAATATACGCAAGCAGCGATCACGGCGCTCAACGAGACGATGAAAATCGCCCAGTCCCGCAACAGTTCATAAACCGGAAGCGAGAACAGATAGAAGCCCAGGTCGAGCCCGAAGATCGGGTCGGACTTTCCAAAAGGCACGGCATATAGCCACTTGAGGAAGGTATCCCAGTTGGTGGTCTGCGCGGAACCGACGAAGAGCCCGAGTACCAAAGAACCCCAGGCAATAAGCAAGCGCCATGGAATGTTTTCCGTGGAAAACTCGATGACCTCGGGTAAGCCTTGGGCGTTGCGGCCGACGATTCGGAAACCGCGCCCCTGGCGTGAAACTACAGAGGCGCTTGCCACGGCGATCAGTCCGTTGACAAGCAATATGGTGAACGAGAGTAGGGTCGCGACGAAAAAAACCGCGAGCATCGTGAGCCAAGTGGTCGTGAAGACCGCTCCAAACCCCAGCGAATCGAACCAAAGCATGCCGACCAGGAAGCGGCTCAAAACGGCGAGCATCAACAAAACGACGACGATGGACAGCGAAAATATGAGAGAGGCTTTTTTCATCTTTGTGAAAAATTCCGTCGATTCGTCAATGAAACGATCTCAATGCGTGTGGATCTCCACGATCGGGCGGTCGCGGTATCATCCCTGCAAGAATTCCATGACGGGGCCCAGGGCCAAAGCCGGCAGAAACGAGAGCGCGCCGACGAGCACCACCGTGCCGAGAACCAACACGCCGAAAGTCATTGTGTCGCTTGGCAGGCTGCCGAGCGACATCGGTCGACGCCGCTGGGCCGCGAACCGGCCGGCCAGCGCGAGGGCCAAAGCGACCAAGCCGAACCGTCCCGCCAGCATGGCGACGGCGGTGGTCGTATTATAAAAGACGCTGTTAGCGTTCAAGCCAGCCATGGTCATGCCGTTGTTCGCCACATTGGAGGCATAGGCGAACAACACTTCAGTCAAAGCATGCGGCCCGGTGTTCGTGACGAGTCCCGCTCGGCCCGCGTCGATGTTGATGGCCAAGCTGGTGAGAGTCAAGACCACCACGGGCGTAACCAAAGCGTACAATGCCAAGAGTTTTGCTTCGGCAGGCGTGATCGCTTTGCCCAAATACTCCGGAGTTCGTCCGATCATCAGGCCTCCCAACAGAACCGCGACCAAGGCGAGCATGATCATGCTCTGTAGGCCGGTCCCCAAGCCGCCGAAAACGACCTCGCCCAGGAGCATGTTCATCAGCGGCACTATAATTCCCACCGGTTTGTACGAGTCGAGCATCGAGTTGTACGAACCGGTGGCGCCGTTCGAAGTCACCAGTGTCGCAAGGACCGAGCCGCCGGTACCGAAGCGAACCTCTTTCCCTTCCATGTTTCCACCCACAAGGTTTAGCTCGCTCAATTGTGACGGCACCGATTTCTCGGCGAAGTCGCACAGCGCCAAACCAAGGATGAAGATTACCACCATGACCCCGAGCAGCGTCCAACCGGCGCGCGGCCGGCCGGTCATGGACCCAAAGGTGAGCGTCAGCGAAGCCGACAAGACCGCAATCGCCAGCAGGCCGAGGAAGTTCGTGAGCGGCGTTGGATTCGCATAGGGATGTGCGCCGTTGGCGTTGAAAAAGCCGCCCCCGTTGGTGCCCAAGTTCTTGATAAACTCCAAGGCGGCGACTGGTCCCTGGCCGATCGATTGGAGCTGGTCTTCCAAAGTGTGCGCCTCGGTGTAGGCCGCAAGATTTAACGGCACTCCCTGCCAGACCAAGGCAAAACTGCCGATGAGCGAAAGCGGCAAGAGTACCCACAGCGTCGCGCGCACGAGGTCAAACCAGAAATTGCCGATGGTGGCCGATCGCTCGCGGGCGAAGCCGCGAATAAAGGCGATGCCGACGGCCAGCCCCGCGGCACCGGCGAGGAAATTCTGCGCTGCCAAGCCGAATACCTGCGCCAAGTAGCGCAGGGTGGTTTCGCCGCCATAGGCCTGCCAAGTTGTTGTGGTCGCGAAGCTCACCGCCGTGTTCGCCGCAAGATCGACGGTCATCGACGTGGTGAGGTAACGGTCGTGCGGTCCGCCCGGCAGCCATGATTGAAAAAGTAGCAAGGCGAACAACAACACCGTGCCCACGACTGTGAAAAGTATAAAGCTAGAGATGTACACCGCCGGCGACATTTCGCGTTCGGGCGCGATTTTGAAGCAGCGATAGAGTGTCCTTTCCACGGGGCACAACGCCCGATCGAGGAAGGTGGGCTTGCGCTCAAACAGCCGCGCGAGGTAAAGCCCGACCGGTTTGACCAGGCCGAGGACGAGAGCAAGAAAAATGAAGTATTCCAGCCAGCGCATTACCTCGACTCCGACTGTGAAGAGTTTTGAGGCGAAAGAGACTTCGGCAGTGGCGCCGTTCGGTCCAGCTCCAAATTCAGCGACAAGACGGCGACGCGAGACTCGCCGAGAAAACCGAGTTGACGGCCCTGAGTGTGCCTGGCGACCAGGCCGCGAATGATTTCTGCACTGAGTGCCCGTGCTCGGGAAACCCGCTCGATCTGCAGCGCGGCATTGGCGGGACTGATATGCGGGTCGAGCCCGCTGCCGGAGCGGGTTACGGCGTCAATCGGAATCGCCATTTCCGGCTTTAGGCCGTTTTGTTTCCGGTAATCCTCCGTTAACTGTCGAACGCCCGCAAAAGACTCGTCCACCTCAGCCGTCTTTGGATCATCAATCGCTCCGTCTTTGAGCTTAGGGTTGGCCGGACCGAGATTCGTGCCGCCCGAAGCAGCCGCGTCGTATCCGACTCCCGCGGCTGACGGTCGCGGATGGAAGTAGGCAGGTGAGGTGAAGTTTTGTCCGATCAAATCAGAACCTATGACGACACCATCTCGCGTCACTAGACTGCCGTCGATTTGGCGAGGGAACAGTGTGGCAGGAAGGAAGAGCGCCAGTGGAAATATCCCTCCGGCGAGTAAGGTAAGGATAAGAGCGCTGGCGAAAGCCGGCCAAAGTTGCTCGCGCAAGGTTGCGACCGGCGGGGTTGTCGCAGATCCAAGACTCGCATCGGCAACAGTTGGGTTGGGATCCGAAACGTGCTCTGAATCGTCCATGCTGGATTTGTGTGTCTTACGGCTAACCGTTTGTGCGTCTTTATTGTGCGCCCCCGGGGGTGCGCCGGAATGAGTTCCTAATTTGTTTGACCCTTACGCGCTCGTCCCGGGTAGCTAGCTGCTTGAGGCGATAGAGTGCTTTGCGGCTGGGCTGGAAAGTCGGACCGGCGTCTAGAGCTCTGCAATAGTAGTGCAATGCTTCACGAATGTCGCCCTGGCTTTCGCACAATTCGCTCATCCAATAGTATGGCTCGGCACGGTTTTCATCGCGGAGCATCGCCATCTTGAGATAGACGCGCACTTCCACAAAAGACTTCTGTTCGAATGCCAGCTCAGCCAATTGGAGAAGTTCGCTGACCGTGTCATCGGTCATCAAAGCTCGACGTCGAAGAATCTCCTCGCAAAGCAGCTGGATTTTTCTAGGATCGATAGGTTTTTCGACGAAGTCTACGGCGCCGAGCTTCATGGCCTCAACCACTCTGGTCATGACTCCCTCCTGGCTCAGCGTTACTACCGTGGTGTCTTGGCTCAAAGCCCGGATGCACCGAATTAAGTCAAGGCCGTTGATCTTAGTCATATTAATATCGACGAACGCAATGGCGTAACGTCGCCCGTGACATCGGGCGAGGGCCTCCTCGCAATCGCCGGTTGCATCCGCATGATATCCGGCGGCTTCAAGGATCATTTTCAAATTGCCGCGGACATTGCGTTGGTCGTCGGCGACTAGTATGCGAATCTCCAATATTGTCACGGCATCTCCTCTCGGTGTTCATCTACTGCGATCTCGGTTTATTGAGAGATCAGGATTTCCAGCTCTCCTTCACGGCGCAGCACTTTTGCGCTCACATCGTCGCCGTGTCTCGTCAAATGCAGATCAATGACGGCTGCCCCGACCCGCAGATTGGTGATCTCCAGATCATTCAAGAACGATGGCAGCGCCGGGCGAACGAGC
>DATBLC010000163.1:0-12407 GCA_036555515.1 Binatia bacterium | reverse complement strand
AATTCTTCAATTACCACAGCAAAATCGTTCTCGCAGACTGCTCAAAAAGATCTCAGAGGCGAGGCGCACGACCACTCGACGAGCGGAGGCGTACTCTGCGTATACGTCGGAGAGAGACGAACGAGCGCACCCTTCGACAATGCTCAGGGCCATCGGCATATGAGTCTTTTTCACTGGTCTGCTAAGCCCTTGGATGCGCCTTGTCATACACCGCCGTCAACTGGTCCAGATTTAAATGCGTATAGCGCTGCGTCGTCGATAAGCTCGCGTGGCCGAGCATCTCTTGAATCACCCTGAGATCGGCGCCGCTGTTGAGGAGATGGGTCGCAAAAGTGTGGCGCAGGCCGTGGGGTCCCATCTTTACGGCGATCCCCGCCTGCCGCAGATGCTTCTCGACAATGCGCGCGACACTCCGGGTGGTAATACGGCCGCCCCGGTTATTTAAAAACACCGGCACTTCACCTTTGCACGCATAATGCCATCTCTGCCGTTGCTCCAAAGCATATTTCTCCAACGCTTCTTTCGCTACTTTGCCAAAGGGCACGATGCGTTCCTTCGAGCCTTTGCCGACGACGCGGATAATTTCGAGTTGAAAGTCAATGGCCGCCCAGTTCAAGCTTACCAGCTCGCTCACGCGCACTCCGGTGGAGTAAAATAATTCCAGAATCGCCCGGTCGCGCATGCCCAAAGTGTTCTTCACTTTGATGCCGGTCAACAGTCGGAAAACGTCATCCACCGACAGAAAACCTGGCAGCGGCTTATCCTGCTTGGGCGTTTGAATCAACAGCAACGGGTCTTTTGGCAACCGTTGAACCGCGACCAGGTAACGAAAAAAACTTTTGAGCGCGGCGAGCTTGCGCCCGATGGAGCTTTTCTTGCGATCCTTGGTCAGCGCAGCGAGATAAGCCCGCACGACGTGAATGTCGACCTTACTTGCATCCACTGCATCGCGATCATCGAGACAGAGCTTGCGCTCGGCGAGAAACTCGCGGAACTGCGCCAGGTCACTTACATAGTTCCTCAACGTGTGCGGCGAGACATGACGCTCCCCCCGCAAATGATCCGCATATGCTCGAATGAGATCGTCCACTAGACACGCGCGTTTAGCGAGAAAAATTTTAACACAGGGTCCCGATCTTTGAAACTATCGCTTAAAATACCCCAAATAATTTCAATCAAGATTCAAATCACCGGAAGCGGAGGATAGCGGCAAAAGCACCCCCCATCTCGGCCATCCCAGACCTCGCTTTCGGTCCCTTCGCGATTATGTTATTCCGTGCGTATTGTCGAGGGAATCGGGCGGAATTCATGCGCGAAGAAAAAATCTCCTTTACCAACGGCCGCGGGGACGCACTGAGCGGCGTGCTGCATCATGCGGAAAATATCCCTAGCCGCGGCGCCGTCATTCTATGTCACGGCATGGAGTCGGACAAGAACAGTGAGAAGCTGGTTTTTTTGAGTCGCGAGCTCGCCCGAATGGGAATCCTCGCCCTGCGCTTCGATTTCTCCTACGTGGGCGAGTCCAGCGGCAAATTCGAGAATATCACCTATAGCGGTGAACTCGAAGACCTGAAGGCCGCATACGCCTTCGTGAGGAACCGCCACACCGGCAAAACCGCAGTACTTGGCTCGAGCATGGGCGGCACCGTGGCGCTGATGTTCGCGGCACAAGAACCCACGGTGGCGGCGCTCGTTACCGTGTCGGCGCCGCTTCATCCCGAGAAATTTCCTGATAGAATTCTTACGGCCGCCCAGCTTCGGGAGTGGCGCGAGCGGGGCTTCATTTTCTACAATGGCCAGCGGTTCAATGCTTCGCTGCTTCAGGACCTTGAAAGTATCGATGTGCCGGCTTGCGCGCGCAGGGTCAGTTGTCCCGTGCTGATCCTGCATGGCGACGCCGATAACGTCGTGCCGGTGGAGGAGGCGTACCGGTTGCACGACTGCCTGGCGAGCCCGAAACGGCTGTCGATTTTGCAGGACACCGATCATCGACTTTCCAGTCCAGCAACGATGGGGCGCGCCATGAGTGAGGCGCTCGATTGGCTCACGGAACATATTGGGTAGGAGAGGCACCATGAAGAACGGACATGCCATCGTCAGCGGCTGGTGCTTCGTATTCGCTATCCTGCTCGGCGCTTGCGGCAACGACCTCACCACGGCGCAGGGCGTCGTCGAGGAGTTCGTCGATCAGCGCTTCGTGCAATTCGATCTGGCCAAAGCAAAGCTTTACGCCGTGAGTATCGCCCTGGAGAAAGTAAACGAAGAGCTGCGTCTGACCGCGGGCCACAACATCGACGCATCGACGCAAAAGCCGAGAATCAACTACAAACTCTTGGAAAAAAGAGAGAGCGATAGACGGGCGTCGTTTCTATACGAGGGAACGATTACTTCGGATGACGGGACTTCGTTCACGCGCAAATGGCTCATCGCCGCGCGCAAGGAAGGAAGTGACTGGCGGGTCTCGAATTTCACCGAGTCCGAGTAAAAACCAGTTCCTGGTTTCTAGTTCCTCGTTTCAGTTGTTTAAACCTGAACCAGAAACTAGAATCACGCCCCGGCAGGTTGCGCGGTTACCGGTGGCGGCACCTCCTTCTTGGGCTTCGGTTTGATCTGGAGCGCCAAACCAGCCGCGATCATGGCGATCACCCCGGCTGATAAAAAGGCGAAATTGTAGTCGCCGACATAATCGCGAATCGCGCCCGCCGCCGAAGCCATGATCGCTGCGCCGATCTGGTGCGACATAAAAATCCAACCATAGACCTTGCCGACGTTCTGCCTCCCAAACGTATCCGCCGTGATCACCATCGATGGCGGAACCGTGGCAAACCAATCCAGGCCGTAAATAACGGCAAAGATCACCAAGCCGGAAAAATCATGAACAAACGGCAGCAGCAGCAGCGACGCCCCGCGCAACGCATAAACTAGGGCGAGCCATTTATGGGGCTGAACTCGGTCGATCATCCACCCCGAAAATGTCGTGCCAACGATGTTGAGCGCCCCCATGATGCCCACGAGAGAGGCGGCGGCGACTTGGGGAATGCCAATCTCGATCTCGTGAGGGATGAGGTGCGTGCCGATCAAACCATTCGCCGTGCCACCACAGACGAAAAAGCTCCCGCAAAGCAACCAGAAGGTCGGGTGGCCCACGATCTCCCGCGCCGTGATCGTTGCGTGTTTCGCGGACATACCGCGCAATGAAGCGGTGCCTGCGGATTTCGCTGCGCCCGCCTGCCCGGCACCGTAAGGTTCCAGTCCGACATCCGCCGGATCATCGCGCATGAAGAGAAAAATCAGCGGCAATAATATGATGGCCAGGACAATGAGCGCCATGGAACCGATGCGCCACCCGGAATAGGCGATCATAGCCATAAAGAACGGGAGAAAAATAAGCTGGCCCGTCGAGCTCGCGCTACCGAGAATGCCCAATGCCAAGCCCCGCCGGGCATTGAACCAGCGATTGCCCACCGTCGCGGTGAGAACAGACCCAACCCCGCCTGCGCCAATGCCGACAATAACTCCCCAGACCAAAAAGAACTGCCAGAACTGGTTCATGGCAATGGTACCGCTGACGCCGACGATCAGCAGCGACAGGCTCCCCAGCATAACTTTTCGCGGTCCGTACCGGTCGAGCAAAAAACCGCTAATTGGGGCGGCCACGCCAAAGAGCAAAAGATTCATACTGATCGCCGAAGCAATCAGCGCGCGGCTCCAGCCGAACTCCGCCTCAAGCGGGTGAATCAACACCGATGGCGACGAACGCACGCCGGCGCTAGTGATCGTGGTCAAAAAGCACAGGCCGACGACAAACCAACCATAATAAAAAGGCAGCGAAATCGGGGGGCGTCTTTGCATATCCATTGTGTGGGTATCTTTTCTTATCTCATTTTATATATCCGCCCGGGCCCGAAATCACAACCCGCGCTAGGAGCAAAAGCACACGCTATTTCCACCGCTCCGCCAGACATGTTATGAATGGCCGCCATGCGAAGACTGTTTTCCTCCGTCCTACTGCTTTGTTTCCCTTTCGTCGCCAGCGCGGTGGCAGCCCAATACCAGGAGGAGATTCCCTTCGTTCCTACGCCTATCGAAGTCGTCGACCGCATGCTGGAACTCGCCGAAGTCAAAAAAGCCGACGTCATCTACGACCTGGGCAGCGGCGATGGGCGGATCGTCATCCGCGCGGCGAAACAATACGGCGTCCGCGCCGTGGGAATTGAGATGGATAGCTTGCTCCTGGACAAAGCGAAAAAGGACGCCAAGGCGGCCGGAGTCAGCCACCTGGTGGAGTTCCGCGCCGAGGACGCACTCAAAGCCGATCTGTCGAAAGCGACGGTGGTGACGCTCTACATGCTTCCCTGGTTCAACGAGGCAATGAAACCGAGCTTTAAGAAATACCTAAAGCCCGGCGCCCGCATCGTCGCCCACGACTTCGGCATCGAGGGCTGGGAGCCGGACAAGACGATCAAACTCCCGGAACCGGAAATCAAAAACGGCGGTTACCTGCATTACCACACTATCTATTTATGGAGGATTGGGGAAAAAAGTGGCATGCCTTGACCGTTGTTACCTCCGTTACTCATAATAGAATTGTTGGCAAGCGCGATGGAGAAAGAAAACCGAAGAAAGATGAGCGAATGATTTCGAATTTGTCTATCCGTTATCTTCGGAACTGGAAGGACCGGGAGTTGGCGATCGAAGCTACTTGGATTGCTAAACGACATTCCGAGTGCACTCTGCGCACTTAAAGTGGGGGCAACCGGGATTCCGCAGTTAACCCTGAAAGCCGGAAGCGAGGTGGAACCCTGGACTAGCGAAGCCGTCCAATTGTGAAATTTCAAAGTCATTTCGCGTTTACGCACTTCGCTGTTACGAGCTTTAACGTTCCATCCAAGCAGCGCTGATCGATGTCTGCTCAGAGCCAGACGGCATCTCCGCCACAGGCGGATCAGCCTTCGGCTGAGACTTTGCTACGGAAGGGTTCCGCCTCGCGCTTCCTGCTGAGCGCAAATGCGGAATCCGGGTTCAAACAAAAACACAAACACTTCGCCTTGAGAGTTCTCGAGCCGGCCTAAAGCTATTTTTGTAATCGAACACAGGGCGCGGAGCAGAGGATGGGCGGGTCAATCAGTTAATTTAGTTCTGACATCGATACAAGCTTCTCTCAGCGTAAACGCCCCTGCGTACAGCGCCCGCCCCACGATCACGCCTTCCACGCCTTTTTTTTCTAGCGGCAGGAGCCTGCGAAAGTCATCGAGCGTCGCTGCGCCACCAGAGGCGATGATTGGTATGTTTACCGATTCTGCGATCTTTTGTGTCTCATCGAGGTTCACGCCTTCTGACGTGCCGTCGCGGCTGATGTCGGTATAGATAATCCGTGACGCGCCGTCGGCTTCGCAGCGCTTTGCCAATTCGACTGCGTCCATGGACGTCGTTTCTTTCCAACCCTTGATCGCAACTTTGCCGCTTCGGGCGTCGATGCCGACAACGATCTTGCCGGGGAATTTTTTGCATAGTGCCTGCAAGAATTCCCGGTTATCGTAAGCCGCCGTGCCGATGACGACCCGTGACACTCCGAGATCAAGCGCCGCCTGAACGGCTTCGGTGGATCGTAACCCGCCACCCAACTCCACCACCAAACTGGTTTCCCGGCATATCGCTTCGACTTCTTTTATGTGCACCGGGCGGCCTTCGACAGCGCCGTTCAGATCGACGATGTGAATGAAGGTCGCGCCCTCTTTCGCCCAATGCCGCGCTGCGTCAACTGGCTTCTCGAAATAGATCGTTTCCTGGTCCATCTCACCTTGAAACAGGCGCACGCAGCGGCCGTCTTTGATATCAATGGCAGGGATAATGAGCATGATGTTAGTTCGCCGCGACGAAGCGACCGAAGTTAGCCAGGATGCGCAATCCGAGCTCCTGGCTTTTCTCGGGGTGGAACTGGCACGCGAACAAATGATCCGTGGCGATGCTGGAGACAAAGGAGTTACCGTAATCCGTCGTTGTCGCGATCAACGAGCTATCGTCGGGAACCACATAAAACGAATGCACGAAATAGAGGTAATCGCCACTGGAAAGTCCGCGTAAAAACGGCGAGTCCTTGGCCTTTTCGATCTGGTTCCAACCCATGTGCGGCACTTTCAAATTTTCACCGGGACGAAAACCGACGACCTTTCCCCGAAACAGATCAAGACCTTTCCGGTTGCCGAACTCCTCGCTTTCGGAGAAAAGCAATTGAAACCCCAGGCAAATTCCCAGAAACGGTTTTTGCTGCCTAACGATTTTGCGAATCGGCTCGATGAGCCCAAATCGTTCGAGATTTTCCATGCAGGCGCTGAACGCTCCGACGCCGGGCAGCACCACGCCGCAGGCTGATTCAATTTCACCGACGTGCCGCGTGACCACCGCGTCAAAGCCGGTGCGCTCGAAGCCTTTCTGCACGCTACGCAGATTGCCCATGCCGTAATCGATAATTGCGATCATGTCTTGAAATAGTTCAAATCGTTCAAGCCGTTCAAAACGTTCAAGCCGTTGGAATCAGAGACTCCCTTTAGTCGAAGGCACGCCCTGTACCCTTGGGTCGAGTTGCGTGGCTAGATCCATCGCGCGGGCAAACGCCTTGAAGCAGGCCTCGATGATATGGTGCGGGTTTTCGCCGCGCACCACGTCAATATGCAAGTTCATGCCCAATTGGTTGGCGAACGCGGCGTAAAATTCGTGTGGCAAGTCGGTGTCGAAATTGCCGACCCGGCCTGGCCGTATTTTGACGTTGTAAGACAGATAAGGCCGTCCGCTCAGATCGACGACGACTCTGGCAAGCGTCTCGTCGAGCGGGCAGCTCGCCTCGCCGAAGCGGCGAATGCCGTGCTTATCGCCCAGCGCGTCCTTGAACGCTTGTCCCAAGGCGAGGCCGACATCTTCCACGGTGTGATGATAGTCCACCTCGATGTCCCCCTTCGCCTGCACGTTTACGTCGAACAAGCCGTGGCGCGTGAAGGCGTCGAGCATATGATTATAGAACGGCATGCCGGTCTCGATCTCGGCTTTCCCGCTGCCATCGAGATCCACGTAAACCGTGATATCGGTTTCTTTGGTTTTGCGGCTCACCTTAGCTGTCCGTCCCATGAATTTCT
Source organism: Binatia bacterium (assembly GCA_036555515.1). Taxonomy (GTDB): domain Bacteria; phylum Desulfobacterota; class Binatia; order UBA9968; family UBA9968; genus DATACQ01. The sequence goes on along the minus strand of DATBLC010000163.1, from coordinate 5,277 downwards.
CCCATGTGGATCGATGTAATTTTGCGCCTCACTAGGAACGTGAAACCAGGAATTAGAAACTTTCTCCAAACCGGACCTCCACCGAGCGGGCGTGATCGTCCAGTCCTTCGAGCCGCGCCAGCTGGGTGATGCGCGCCGCCAAAGCGCGCAACCCGCGTTTTTCCGCCTGGATAATAGTCGTCCGTTTGACAAAATCATAGGTGCCCAGAGGGGAAAAAAACCGAGCGCTTCCGCCCGTGGGCAGGACATGATTCGGCCCCGCGAGGTAATCGCCCAGCGGCGGCGCGGAATACGGGCCCAAAAACATCGCGCCGGCGTTGCGAATCGAGCGCGCCAGCTTTTGCGGCCGTCGAACGACCAACTCGACATGCTCCGGGGCGATCAAATTTGCGATTTCGGCGGCTTCGCTTAGGCCGCGGGTCACGATGATCGCGCCAAATTGCCGAAGCGACTCTCGGGAGATCGCCTGACGCTTGGTGGCGCGCACCCGATTTTCAACGGCTTTTTGAATTCTCAGTGCCATCGTCATGGACGGAGTCACGCACAATGCGGACGCCAGTTCGTCGTGTTCGGCCTGCGAAAGCATATCGGCAGCGACATAAACCGGATCGGCGGACGCGTCGGCCACCAGCAAAATCTCGCTCGGCCCTGCGATGGAATCAATATTGACTTCGCCGAAGACCATGCGCTTTGCCGTAGCTACAAAGATGTTCCCCGGTCCAACGATCTTATCGACTTTGGGAATGGTTCGGGTGCCGAACGCCAATGCCGCCACCGCCTGGGCACCGCCGACGCGAAAAATTCGATCGACGCCGGCGATATGCGCCGCCGCAAGAATGATATCGCCGCCGTTGCCGATTGGCGAAGTCACGATGATATTTTTGACGCCGGCCACCTTGGCGGGAATCGTATTCATCAACACCGTCGAAGGATAGGAAGCTTTACCGCCGGGCACGTAGACACCGACTCTTTCCAACGGAGAAATCCGCTGTCCCAGGAGGATTCCCAGCGGATCGTGATACTGCCAGCTTTTTTGTATTTGGTGGCGGTGAAAGGCGGCGATTCTCCGGGCGGCAAGCCGCAGCGTGTCTAGGTCTTTTTTCGCCGTACGCGCCACAGCGCGAGCAATCTCGGCGCCGCTCACTTCCATGGTCGCGGGGTTCAAGCGCACGTTGTCGAAGAGCCGGGTGTAACGGAGCAACGCCCGGTCTCCCTGGCACTTGACCGCGCCGACGATTTCCTCGACGCGCTTTTCAATTTCGCTCTGCCGGTTACCTCTGCGGCGCATGATGCGCGCCATCAGCGCATTGAAACCCGGCTCTGCGGTCCTGACTACTCTGATCTTCATCCGCTATTGGCTATGCTGGATGTTTGATTCCGACCCATTGAACAATCGTTGTTTAAGGTTCAAAGTGGGAATTTTGCACCTTGAACCGCCTCCACTATTCCTTCACTCGCGCGATATTCGCGCCCAACTTCGAGAGCTTTTTCTCAATCTGCTCATAGCCCCGGTCCAGATGGTAGACGCGCGCAACTTCGGTTTTACCCTTGGCCGCCAAAGCCGCCAGCACCAGCGCGACGCTGGCGCGCAGATCGCTCGCCATCACCGGTGCCCCGGACAACTCTCGGACGCCGCGCACGATCGCGCGGTTGCCCTCGAGACGGATGTCCGCACCCATCCGGATAAGTTCCTGGGCATGCATGAAGCGATTCTCGAAGATTGTCTCGGTGATCACGCTGACCCCGTCGGCCATCGTCATGAGCACCATCATCTGAGCCTGCAGGTCGGTGGGAAAACCAGGGTAGGGTAACGTCGTTATATCGACGCTCTTTAGCTTTCTTCCGCCTGTGACGGTGATGTTGTCCGCAGTTGTTTCAAGATTGACGCCCGCTTCTTTTAATTTAATAAAGAACGCGTCGAGATGATCCGGGCGTGCTCCGGTGACACGAACTTCGTCGCCCATCAATGCGCCGGCGATGACGAAACTCGCGGTTTCGATTCGGTCCGGAATTACCCGGTGGGTCACGCCGCGCAATTCCGTGACGCCTTCGACTCGGACGATGTCCGTGCCGGCCCCTTCGATTTTGGCGCCCATCTTGTTGAGTGCGCTGGCGAGATCGTCGATCTCCGGTTCCTTGGCAGCATTTTCAATGACTGTGATTCCATCGGCCAACGCCGCGGCCATCATGAGATTTTCTGTGGCGCCCACCGATGGAAGATCGAGATAGATTTTCGCGCCGCTAAGCCGCGACGCCTTGGCTTCGACGTAACCGTGCGATTGCTCGATCTTGGCGCCCATTGCCTCCAAACCCTTGAGGTGAAGATTGACCGGCCTCGCGCCGATGGCACAGCCGCCGGGGGTAGAAACCCGCGCGTGTCCGAAACGCGCCACCAGGGGTCCAAGGACCAAGAACGACGCGCGCATGGTTCTCACGAGATCATAGGGCGCTTGAAAATCTCTTACTTGCCCCGCGCTGGTGATGATATCCCCTGTGCCGTGGTTCCATTTGTCTCTGTCCACCGCGACGCCCAGGCCGGCGAGAAGCCGCAGCGTCGTGCGAATGTCGGCGAGATGGGGAACACCTTGATAGGCACAACGGTCCGCAGTCAACAAGGACGAAATCAGGATCGGCAGCGCGGCGTTTTTTGAGCCGCTCACCGCCACTTCGCCGTGCAAGCGGCGGCCCCCTTCGATGACGATTTTATCCACTGCTCGCACCTTTCACCGCGCCCACGGCCCGGTCTCGGCCCGCACAATCACGATGGACGCTTGCCGGCCCGTAGCAGCCGGCGCGGGCAAAGAGATCAGCCACGGCTTCGGTCAAGTCGCTGCCGATTTCCAAAACTAATCGCCCGCCCTCGGTGAGACAGGTCGGCGCAGCGCCAACGATCTTACGATAGCAATCCAGACCGTCCGCGCCTCCGTCCAGCGCCGCCCATGGCTCCCAGTCGCGAATCTCCGGCGCAAGGCCGGGCAGTTCCGCGCTGCGAATGTAGGGAGGATTGGAGAGTATCAAATCGAACTTCGCATCCGCCTCGTCCACGCCGTCGAACAGATCGCCTTGGAGAAAGCGGATCCGCCCTTCCACGTTATGCCGTTTGGCGTTTGCCCGGGCGACGCCGAGCGCCGCGGCGGAAATATCCACCGCCCACACTGCCGACTCCGGCAAGTGCTTGGCCAAACTCACGGCGATGACGCCGCTACCGGTACCGATGTCGAGGATTTTCACCCGCTGATTGCTTGGCAACTCGCGCGCGCAAGCCAACGCCAACTCCACCAGCAGCTCCGTCTCCGGCCGAGGAATCAAAACCGCCGGCGTTACGATGAAATCGAGAGACCAAAATTCCTTGTTCCCGGTGATATAGGCCAACGGCTCACGCGCGCCCCGCCGTGCCAATAATCCCTGAAATTGTTCTTGATCACGCGAGCCCAGCCGATCCTGAAGCCGGAGGTAAAGTTCGCCTTGCGCCAATTCAAGCACGTGACGCAACAAAACCTCAGCGTCAAGCGTTGCGCTGTCGATGCCGGCGGCGAATAGCCGCGCGGCGCCAAGTTGAAGCGCGGCACGCAACGTCGGACTTTCAAGGGGAGATTCAGCGGTTGATGGCGCATTCATACCAATCGCCGTTCAGATCAGCTGGCCTTCAACGCCTCGGCTTGATAGTGCGTGATCAACGCCTCCACGACGTCGTCGATCTGCCCTTCCATGAGCCGGTCCAATTGATAAATCGTCAAGTTGATGCGGTGGTCCGTGAGTCTACCCTGGGGGAAATTATAAGTGCGAATGCGTTCGCTTCGGTCGCCGCTGCCGACCATGGACTTACGTGTCGCGGCGATCTCCGAGCGCTGTTCTTCTTGCTTTTTTTCCAACAAACGCGCGCGCAGGATTTTCATTCCCTTGGCGCGGTTCTTATGCTGCGACTTCTCGTCCTGGCAGGAGATCACGATGCCCGTGGGGATGTGGGTGATGCGCACGGCCGAATCCGTCGTGTTGACGCTTTGCCCGCCGGGGCCGGAGGAACGAAAGACATCGATTCTGATTTCTTTTGGATCGATCGCGATTTCTACTTCATCAGCCTCCGGCAACACCGCCACCGTCACGGCCGAGGTGTGAATACGCCCCGATCCCTCCGTTACCGGCACTCGCTGGACGCGGTGCACCCCGCCTTCGAACTTGAGCCGGCTGTAGGCGCCATGTCCTTCGATGCTGACGATGATTTCCTTAAAACCGCCCAGGCCGGTCGGATTGGAGCTCATCATCTCGACGCGCCAGCCGCGCGATTCGGCGTAGCGACTGTACATTCTGAATAACTGCGCGGCGAAAAGCGCCGCTTCTTCGCCGCCCGTGCCGGCGCGAATTTCCAGGATAACGTTCTTGCTATCGTTGGGGTCTTTGGGAAGGATCAGAACTTTGAGTTGGCCCTCGAGCCTTTCCTTGCGCTCGCGCAGCGCGTTCAATTCCTCTTTGGCCAGCTCCCGGATCGCTTCATCGTTTTCCTCAAGCAGCGAGCGGTTCTCTTGGGTTTCCCGCTCCACCTTTTTCCATTCGCGATAACAGTTGACGATCTCCTCCAACTCCGAGCGCTCCTTGGCGAGTTTGGAATACTCCTTTTGCTGGTTGAGCAGGTTGGGGTCCAACATCAGACCTTCCAGCTCCTGATAACGATTTTCGACTTCGGCGAGCTTCTCGAACATAATTACCGCGATTCAGTTGGGACTAGAGAATAAAAAAAGGGCAAAGGAACGATCCGCCCTTTGCCCTTTCAGAACCTAAAACGCCTAATGGATCACATTCAGCCTCAAACCTCCGCGCGGATCAGTTCTTGAGACCGTATTTCTTCCGGAATTTTTCCACGCGACCCGCCGTATCGACCAATTTCTGCTTGCCGGTATAGAAAGGGTGGCAATTGGAGCAGATTTCGACATGGATATTACCCACCGTAGACCGGGTTTCAACCGTATGGCCACAGGCGCAAGCAATGATCGCGGTTTTGTACGCCGGATGGATACCTTCTTTCATAACTTCCTCACTCTAGAAACTCTTTATAACATACCCAAATGGCCGCTTCAAATCCCACCGAAATGCGCTGACATGTGCTCGCGTGCGGCGTTCGACGTTGCTCGCGATACTGGACACTTACTAATGAGTTCGTTATTTAGAGACTATGTCGCTAGTGTGCGACCGAGAGGCGAGCCCTTCCGATCGCGGTCAATGGTTCTCTGCCTTGCCGGCCACCACCCCGTCCTCTCCATAGGTGGAAATGCCCGCCGGCAG
>DATBLC010000162.1:0-5297 GCA_036555515.1 Binatia bacterium | reverse complement strand
GGCCACCACCCCGTCCTCTCCATAGGTGGAAATGCCCGCCGGCAGGGCCTGAAAACAACCTTTGCGCTCCTGTGCCCGCGCTCTCCAGGTCTCACCCCTCGGTCGCTGTTTGGTTACTTAATTGTGGACTCCTTAATAACGACCGATAACGCGAGATCTTTGCTGCGCCAGACTGTGTGAAAACTCCGTTCATGGTTCGACTGGGCTCACCACGAATGATGCATGACATTATAGACCAAGCATTTAGCCGTTCGGCCTGAGCTTCGCCGAAGGACTCAGCATGACAGCAACGCAACCTTCTCTAGTTCAGCCCGGATTCCGCAGTTGCGCTCGACAGGAAGCGCGAGGCGCAACCCTTCCGTAGCAAAGTTTCAGCCGAAGGCTGATCCGCCTGTGGCGGACCTGCCGTCTGGCTCTGAGCAGACATCGAGCAGCGGTGCTTAGACGAAACGTTAAAGCTCGTAACTACGAAGTGCGAAAGCGCAAAATGACTTTGCAATTTCACAGTTGGACGCCTTCGCCACTCCAGGGCTCCACCTCGCTTGCTGTCTTCTCAGCCTAACTGCGAAATCTGGGTTCAGACACGGTCTGGAGATGGAGGAATGGGAAAGACAGACGAGATGTGGGAAATCTAGCGCGCTTCACGCGTGGGCGTCGGCCCAGTTGGCCCCGGTGTGCACTTCTACGGCCAACCCGCAGCGGAGATCGGCGGCCCGGGTCATTTCTCTTTCAATCAACTCGCGCGCTCGAACGAGCTTGTCCTCCGGTACTTCGAAAACCAACTCGTCGTGCACCGTCAAAAGCATTTTGGCGACCGGCTCCTTGCGCAGCGCGTTGTCGACGTCGATCATCGCCTTCTTGAGAATGTCAGCGGCGCTGCCCTGGATCGGCGCGTTGAGCGCCATGCGCTCGCCCAGTGCGCGCAGCCGAAAATTAGCTGACTGCAATTCCGGGAGATAGCGGCGCCGGCCGAACATGGTCGTGGTAAATCCGTCGACCTTTGCCTTGTCCACCTGCGCGGCGAGAAACTCTTTCACTTTTGCAAACTGCGCATAGTAGGCTTCGACGAAACTGGCCGCTTCGTCCATTTCCACGCCGAGCCGCTGCGAGACGCCGTAGGTGGACATGCCGTAGGCGATGCCGTAGGAGAACTGTTTGACCTGATTGCGCATCTGCGAGGTGACGCCGCTCAATGGAACGCCGAAGACCTTTGCCGCAATCGTCGCGTGGAAGTCATGCCCTTGGGCGAACGCCTGACAAAACATCTCATCCCCGGAAAGATGCGCCAGCACCCGCAACTCGATTTGTGAATAGTCCGCCGAGAGCAGCACGTGCCCCGGCGGCGCGATGAACGCGCGGCGGATCTGGCGCCCGAGGTCGCCGCGAATGGGAATGTTTTGCAAATTGGGTGCGGTCGACGACAAACGTCCGGTGGCAGCGGTAGTCTGCTCGTAGGTCGTATGTATGCGCTCGGTCTTCGGATCTATGAGACCGAGCAGCATTTCGCTAAAACCGGTCTTGAGCTTGGAGACTTCGCGGTATTCGAGCAACGAGGCGATGATTGGATGTCGGCCGGTGAGCTTCTCCAATTCTGCGGCGTCCGTTGAGTAGCCGGTTTTGATTTTTCGGGTCTTCGGCAGAGTCAATTTGTCGAAAAGAATGCGCTGCAGCTGAACGCTGGAATTCACGTTGAACTGCTCGCCCGCGAGCTGCTGAATCGTTTGCTCCAGGCTCGTCATCTTGTGTCCGAAATCGGAATTTAGCTTAGCGAGATAGTCGCGGTCGACGAGAATGCCGGCATGCTCCATGCGCGCGAGCACGGGAATCAATGGGAACTCCAGCGTGGTTGCGAGCTCCCAGACGCCTTGGGCGCGGAGTTGCGCTTCCACAACCGGCGCCAACGCCCGGATCGCCACGACTTCCCGGCACACACGGTCCTTTTCGTCGACAGCGAAAGACATCGTTCCTTGCTCGCCTACTTGCGGCTGTACCTTTTCCACGTCGAGGCCAATGCCGAGGTAACGCCTGACGGCATCGCGCAGCTCGTACCCTGACGAGGCGCCGGGTTCGAGGAGATAGGCAGCGATCCTTGTATCGCAATGAAGACCGCGGATTTCGACACCGGCGCTGAGAGCCGCGCGGAAAAGGGCCTTGGCGTCGTGCACAACTTTTTGCCGGTTGGGGTCTTTGAGACAACCAGCTAGCCGCACCAGCGCATCGGCGAACGGCAAAATGCGCGCCACGCCGGGTCCATCACTGACGGCGAGCCAGTTGTCGCTCAGAGCAAGGATGATCGCGTCGCCCGCGCGCAACTCGGTCTCCGACGTGAAATCCGAGATCGAAGTCATTTCGAGCGCGGGCGGCGCCTCGGCAGTATGAAATTTGAGTTGCTTTAGCCGCTCGTGCAGGGTGCGAAATTCAAGCGAGAGGAAAAGCTTGCGGACGGCTTCGTCGTCCCATGCCTCCAGGCGAAGTTTCGCCGGATCGAGATCGAGCCGCACGTCGTCGAGCAAACGCCCGAGCTCTTTGTTGATTCGAACCTGGCCGGCGTGTTTCTTGATCGCGTCGCGCAGTTTCGGCGTCAGCTCGTCGGCATGGGCGATCACTTGCTCGATGTCGCCGTATTTGTTGATCAGCTGCGCGGCGGTTTTGTCGCCCACGCCGGGAACGCCGGGCAAGTTATCGGAGGCTTCGCCCTTGAGCGCGACAAAGTCGGTCCACTTTTCCGGCGCGACGCCGTAACGCTCCAGAACCGCTGGAGCGTCGTAACGGATCACATCCGAGATACCGCGGCGGGTCATGATGACCGACACGCCGTCGCGGATCAGCTGCAGAATATCGCGGTCCCCGGTGACGATTGTCACCTCACAGTTTTCTTCTCGCGCGTGCCGGGCCAAGGTCGCAAGCAAATCGTCGGCTTCGAAGCCTTCCAGCTCGACCATGGGAATCCGCAAGCTCTCGAGCACTTCGCGGATCAACGGCAACTGCTGTTTAAACAAGTCCGGGGTCTCCGCTCGTCCGGCTTTGTACTCGGAGTATCGGTCGAGGCGAAACTGGGGCATGCCCTTGTCGAAACAAACGACCACACCCTGCGGTCGCTCATCGGCCAACAGCTTGATAAGCATCGCGCTGAAGCCGTAAACAGCATTGGTCACTTGCCCAGAAGAGGTGACCAGGGTGTCGGGCAGGGCAAAAAAAGCGCGGTAGGCCAAGGAGTGGCCGTCGAGCAATAACACTTTGCGCGCGTCTGTTTTGGCCGGCGACGTTTCCCTGCGGCCAGATGCTTTTTTCGGTTGCTGCTTGCTCGTGTCACTCATATAACGCAGTTTAGTCAGAGAATTTGTTCGGGGGCAACCTCGATCGAGGGTATTAGCTGATCTCCGCTCGCGCCTCCATTGCGCCGGCGGTCGAACATAGCACCTTCTTGTCCGCCGTGCCGGCGCTGGGTTCAGAGTCGCGTCACAGTCGCTTGAGCAGGATGCAAATCCCTCTAAATCTCCCTTTACAAAGGGAGACTTTTTATTCCACACCTTTGAAAAAGGGAAGCTGTGAAAAAGTCGCCGTCAGCCCTTCGACGAGGCTCCGGACGGACGGCTCAATGTTCTAAAACTTCGTCGTGCAAACGGTTCGTGGTGAGGCTCTCGAACCATGAAGGATTTTTCACAGTTCCAGGGGGCGAAGGGGGGAGGTTTGGACAAACGCCAGACTGTGAATTCAATTCAGTGGAGTGAAATTGACTTTGTCGTGGCCCTGGCGCTGGGTTTGACACAAGTTTCAGAGTGTGCTGTTACATAATTCACTCGCCGTTCCGGGCAAGCCGGCATGATGCCCGCTTTCACGACGGAAGCGGTACCCGAATCCAGGAAAATCGAAGGCTCGTGGATTCGCGCCGGAGCTAACCCGCGGTCGGCGGCGGGAAGGACGGAATCGGATTCGGATTTTGTAGACGAACTTTGATTCCAGGACTTGAGCGGCGCCGGTTTTCGCCGTGCCTGGCCGCAACATTAGGGAGGTACCCATGGTAGCGCGAAAGAAATTGACTCTCCTGGTGCTAATCGTGGCGGGACTAATGCCGCAATCCTTTGTGGCAGGGGCCGACGACTTTTACCAGGGCAAGACGATACGTCTTATCGTCGGCTTTGCGGCCGGCGGCGGATTTGACACCTATTCGCGCGCGATTGCGCGGCATTTAGGTAAACACATTCCCGGGATTCCGTCCGTCGTGGTGGAAAATATGAGCGGCGCCGGGAGTTTGATCGCTGCCAACCATATATTCAACGCCGCCAAACCGGACGGTCTGACTATCGGAAATTGGATCGGCCCGCTCGTGCTTCAGCACGCGATTGGCAATCCCGCAGCAAAATTCGACGGGCGAAAATTCGGCTACCTCGGCGTGCCTGTGGCAGATAACGGCGTTTGCGCGCTAACCAAAGCAAGCGGGATCACGTCGGCCGAACAGTGGCTCGCGTCAAAGAAGCCGATCAAGCTGGGAGGTACGGCGCCCGGATCGACGACTGACGATGTGCCCAAGATCGTCGCGGAGGCCATCGGTCTGCCGATTCATATGATCTCGGGATATAAAGGAACGGCGGATATTCGTCTAGCGGCGGATGGCGGAGAAATTGACGGGGGTTGTTGGGCGTGGGAATCCATCAAGCCGACTTGGCAGAAAGGCATTGAAGCCGGCAGTGTGAATATAGTAATTCAGACCATGACGGAGTCGCATCCCGAGCTCAAGCACGTGCCGCTTGCGATAAAATATGCAAAGACCGACGACGCACGCGCCTTGCTCGACATCGTGAGCGGTCCCTATGGACAACTGGCGCGACCGTATACGGTCCCACCCGGGTTGCCGAAGGGCCGTTTGGAGTTGCTGCAAAAAGCCTTCATGGATACGATGAAGGACAAGGAATTCTTGGAAGATGCCAAAAAGGCAAAACTAGATATTCAAGCCCTCGATGGTCCCGCGGCCACCAAGCAGTTTGCGGCGTTGTATAACCTCAAAAAGGAACTAAAGGCCAAGCTCAAAAGCATTGTCATCGCGGCGAAAAACTAGCGCTGCAGTATAAGAATGTTTTTCACCGGCAGTTGCCGGATTGAGCTAGCTGAAATCTCTTCGGTGAACCGGTAACTTCGCTGAACTCAGCCCGGATTCCGAAGTTACTAATGAGTTCGTTATTTAGAGACTATGTCGCTAGTGTGCGACCGAGAGGCGAGCCCTTCCGATCGCGGTCAATGGTTCTCTGCCTTGCCGGCCACCACCCCGTCCTCTCCATAGGTGGAAATGCCCGCCGGCA
>DATBLC010000161.1:0-137748 GCA_036555515.1 Binatia bacterium | reverse complement strand
AATCGAACCCGCGTTACCGACGTGAGAGGCCGGTGTCCTAACCGCTAGACGATGGGACCATGGCTGAGGAGGAAGGACTCGAACCTTCAATCGCCTGATCCAGAGTCAGGTGGCTTACCAATTAGCCGACTCCTCAATTTTTGAGCAGCGCACTCAAAGTAAAAGAATTGCCGGTTGGAGTCAAGTTTGAGGAATCGGTGCTGTGAGATTGGGTACTGATTCCAACGCCGCGCGCAAGCGCCGGACCGTGCGATCTTTGCCGAGCACTGCAATGACCTGGTGAATACCCGGACTTATCATAGACCCGGTTAGCGCGACGCGGACGGGTTGGGCAAGTTTGCCCATGGCGAGTCCCGATTGTTGCAGGACGTCGGCGAATGCCTTCTCGATATTGGCTTCGCTGAAGTCTTCGAGGGCAAAGAGTTTCTCGATCAAACTCTCGAGGGGCGCGGCGATGTCAGGAGTCAAAAATTTCCTGGCCGCCTTTAAGTCGAGGACGATATCGTCACTGAGAAAGTAGCTGGCGGCGTCGACAAGTTCCACAAGCGTTTTTGCCCGGTCCTGCAAAGTCCGGACCATCTTTTGCAGCCACGCCTTGTCTTGCGGCACGGCATATCCCTTGGCCTGAATATAGGGTACGATTTCATCCGCGAGTTGTGCCTGCGAACGCGTTTTTAGGTAGTGGGAATTGAGCCACAGAAACTTTTCGGGATTGAAGACCCCGGCGGATTTGCCGACTGATTCTAGGGAAAACTTCTCGATCAATTCCTCGCGAGAGAAAATTTCCTGGTCGCCGTGCGACCAGCCGAGACGCACCAGATAGTTGACTACGGCCTCCGGCAGGTAGCCCATGTCACGATACGCGGTCAGCGATGTGGCGCCATGCCGTTTGCTTAAACGCGCCTTGTCGGATCCCAGAATCAATGGTACATGGGCGAACTCAGGCAATGCGGCTCCGAAGGCCTGGTATAACTGGATCTGCCGGGGCGTATTGGCCAGATGATCGTCGCCTCGAATAATATGCGTGATGGCCATTTCTATGTCATCGACGACAACGCAAAAATTATAGGTCGGGGTGCCATCGGAGCGGGCGATGATCAGATCATCGAGTTCGCGATTGTCGAAAACCACGTCGCCCTTGACCACATCATGAACGATTGTAGCGCCCTCGCGTGGCGTGCGGAATCTAACGGTGTACGGTTTGCCGGTGGGTAATGACGCGACCACACCCTCAGGCGGCCGGCAGGTGCCGTCGTAGGACGGCTTGCGTTTTTCTTTCATGGCGAGCTGGCGCTTGGAATCCAGCTCCTGTGGCGTGCAGGTACAGGGATACGACTTGCCGTTGGCGAGCAGCTCCTGGATTTTTTCTTTGTATAGCGGGTAGCGCTCGGTCTGATGATAAGGTCCCTCGTCATAGTCGAGATGCAGCCATTGCAGCGCGTCCAAAATCGCCTGGATGGCCTCGACAGTCGAACGCTCGCGGTCGGTGTCTTCAATTCTGAGAATGAATTTACCGCCGTGATGGCGCGCAAATAAATAATTGAACAGCGCCGTGCGCGCGCCGCCGATGTGTAGATAGCCGGTAGGACTGGGCGCGAAACGGGTGCGGACTTGGGCCATAGCCGCAAGGTAACAAGGAGTTTCCGGAGGGTCAACGGCGCGTTAAAAAACCGCCGCAAATATGCTAGTATGCGCTCAAAGCACGAGGAGGAGAGGCTGTGGATCGCAATGATTCCAAATCAACGGTTAAAGATGCGGACCCGGCCGGTGAGGCTGCGCCGTCGCACTTTATCCGAAATATCATCGCGGAGGACCTGGCAGCGGGCAAGAACCAGAAGCGGGTTCACACGAGGTTTCCGCCGGAGCCCAACGGCTATCTGCATATCGGCCATGCCAAATCGATCTGTTTAAATTTTGGCCTGGCGGCGGAATTCGAGGGCAAGTGCAACCTCCGTTTCGACGATACCAATCCGAGCAAGGAGGACGTCGAATACGTCGAGTCCATCAAAGAAGACGTGCGCTGGCTGGGGTTCGATTGGGAGGGCCGGGAATACTACGCTTCCGATTATTTTGAACAACTCTATCAATTCGCGATCCAACTGATCAAAGCGGGCAAGGCGTTCGTCTGCGATCTGAATGCAGACCAAATTCGCGAGTACCGCGGGACGTTGACGGAACCGGGGAAGAACAGTCCGTATCGCGACCGCTCTGTCGATGAAAACCTCGACCTTTTTCAACGCATGCGCGCGGGCGAGTTTTCCGACGGCAGCCGGACGCTGCGCGCCAAGATCGACATGGCGTCGCCGAATATCAATTTGCGCGACCCGGTCATGTACCGGGTGCTGCGCGCGACGCACCACCGCACGGGCGATAAGTGGTGTATCTATCCGACCTACGATTTCGCGCACGGCCAGTCCGACTCCATCGAGGGGATCACCCATTCGATCTGCACATTGGAGTTCGAGGACCACCGCCCGCTCTACGATTGGTATCTCGACCAGCTGGGCATTCATCATCCGCAGCAGATCGAGTTTGCCCGGCTCAATCTGACCTACATGGTGTTGAGCAAGCGCAAACTGCTCGAGCTGGTTCAGCAGCAGCATGTGACCGGCTGGGACGATCCGAGAATGCCGACGCTGGCGGGTATTCGGCGCCGCGGCTATACCCCGGAGGCGATTCGCATCTTCTGCGAACGCATCGGTGTCGCCAAGCGCAATAGCACCATCGATATTGCCATGCTCGAACATTGCCTGCGCGAGGATCTGAATAAGCGAGCGCGGCGCGTCATGGCGGTGCTGCGTCCAATCAAAGTCGTCTTGGAGAATTATCCCGAGGGACAGGTGGAAGAACTGGAAGCCGTCAACAATCCCGAAGACGCTAGCATGGGCAAACGCAAGGTGCCCTTTTCCCGCGTGCTTTACATCGAACAAGAGGATTTTCGCGAAGAGCCGCCGAAAGGCTTCTTCCGTTTGTCTCCGGGCAAAGAAGTCCGGCTGCGATACGCCTATATCATTAAGTGCCTCGGCGCCATCAAAGATCCTAAAACCGGCGCTCTCACCGAGTTGCGCTGCACCTACGACCCGGAAACCAAAAGCGGTTCCTCGCAGGCGCAACGCAAAGTCAAGGCGACCATTCACTGGGTATCGGCGGCACACGCTCTGAACACCGAAGCGCGTCTCTACGACCATCTTTTTACCAAGGAAGATCCCAACGACGTGCCGGAGGGAACCGACTGGCTCGCCAATCTCAATCCCAATTCGCTGGAGGTTATCAAAGACGCGCGCGTCGAACGGTTCTTGAGTAACGCGAGAAAGGGTGAGATCTATCAGTTCGAGCGTTTGGGTTATTTCTGTGTTGATCCGGTGGATTCCGCTGACGGCCAGTTGGTTTTTAATCGCGCGGTGACGCTGCGCGATACCTGGGCCAAAATTGAGAAGTCGGAAAAGGCGAGGAGGAGAGCGAGCGCGCGTTAAATTGGCTTCGAAACCTTGAACGTTGAACGGATTCGACGCGCTAAAACTTATAACTCAACGACATCGAGACGAAGTTGTTGAAAGTCTCGTATTTGTCTTTGCCGGGCGCGCCGGGAAAGGCAAACCCCGTTGCCGGTAATCCTTCCAGTTCGTTGTTGGTTATTTTTCTGGTTTTATAAAAAACCGCCATGTAGCCCATATCGATTCCGAAATTCTTCCATTGGTAACCGACGCCGGCGTTGATCGTCAGAAGATCCGCGCCGGGAATCGCCGGATTTAAAGTTCGGTTCGGGATCGGCGTCTCTTCGATCGTTAAACCGCCGCGAACTTCCCAGCTGCGGTTGATTTTGTAAGAACTGCCAAATCGCAACGTGCTCGTATTCTTCCAGTCTTCAGGCAGGCTGAAACCGGGGAGCGGCACGCCGGGCGAGAACGTTGCGCTGAAACTGTCGAACTCGCTCCAGCGCGCGTATTCGTAAACGAGTTCCGCGCCCCAGGAAGGATTGATCTGCCAGAATACACCCGCATTGACTACCGGCGGAATTGGAATTGGACGGACCTTGGCGCGCAGATTGCCGAGCGGCGCGAGGGCTCCACCGAGTTTAACGTTAGCGGTGTCAAACCGGATATCGGCACGAGCCCGATAGCTCAAGCCGACTTTTAAATTCGCCGCGGGCTTGACCAGCAATCCGAGGTTATAAGTGAACGCGTTCGCTGTGTCGGTGAGCCGCAGCCTCCCTTGAGCAACCGGCGAGACGCATGCGCCGCCGCCGGCAAGGCACAGTGTCCTGGTGAAAAGCCCGGAAGCGTGAACGAAGCTCAAACCGCCGCCAGCGGAGAAATACGTCGATGGCTGCCACGACATGGCGGGAGTCACGTAAATCGTTTTGAGCTCAGTGCGCTCGGCAGCGAAGCGGGTAAATTCACGATCATAGCTGGTGGCGAGACCGAACGGCGTATAGCTGCCTATGCCCAGCGTGAGGTCCGTTCCCGGAACATGATAGTTGGCAAATAGCGTGGCGAGGAAGTTATCGTCGTGCTTGTTCACGGCCCGGCGGCCGCTGTTTTCAACGCTATTATAAATGCCGGCATAGGTGCCGGTCACCAATAGATTGTCGCCCTCGATTTCGCTCAGGGCGGCTGGGTTGTAGTAAACCGCCGACGGATCGTTGACGCCGGCCGTCATCGCGTTGCCAAGCCCTAATGCTATCGCGCTTTGATGGGGGATCATGAAGCCACCCGCGATCAGCGAATCCCGAGCACCGGCGCAAATCAGCAATGCGCACACCAAATGCACAGAGAGGAGGACACGCGTTTTAGTCACGCGATCTCTCCCACAATGGCTTTTGTTTACCGTGGCGATCCAATATTTCGCGATAGTGGCACATGGCTGCCTGCCTCGCAAGGTTACTTCGTTCGCGCCCAGACCCGCGGAGTTTCCTGTTGATGGGGTCCGCTCGGACGTTTCGTATGCCTCCCGCATAGCGTCTGAGACTCTCTTCCAAACTGTAAGAACCCTGCGGGCATGGCTTTTGCGATAGCGGAAAATCGGCCTAAAAAGTCTTCAACTAAGGAAGCGGGAGCAAAGCGAATGTACATGCATTGTAACGCGTTCACCGGGCGTCGCGTGGTGATCACCGGCCTGGGCGCTGTCTCCGCCATCGGCATCGGTCGAGACGCCTATTGGGACTCACTGAAGGAAGGGCGATCCGGAATCAAAAAGATTTCGTCTTTCGATACTACCTCTTATCCTTGCGACATCGCCGGGGAGATCACCGATTTCGATCCGGCGGACTTCATGACCAGCCAGCAGTCTAGAAGGATCGATCGATTCGCCCAACTGGCGATTGCCGCGGCCAGGCTCGGCATCGAAGACGCTGGGCTGGAAATCACCCCCGCCAATCAATCGTCGGTGGGAATGATATTGGGAACTTCTTTGGGAACGCTCTGCTACTTGGAACAGCAGCTGGCGCTCTTGAATGAGAAAGGGCTTAAGCGGATCAATCCGTTCTTTCCGACATCGGTGATTCCCAGCAGCGCCGCGACTCAGGTGATGCTGGAGCTGAAAATCAAGGGGACCTGCAAGACCGTTACCACTGCCTGCGCGTCGTCAACCTGGTCGATAGGGGAGGCGTTCGAAACGATAAAGTTCGGTAAGGCGGACGTCATGCTCGCCGGCGGATCGGAAGCGCCAATCACGCCGTCGGTTTTGGCTTCGCTGGGATCGCTGCAATTATTGGCGCAGCCAACAGGTTCTCCGGCATCGTGCTACCGACCTTTCTGCAAGGATGCCGCCGGATTCGTGTTGGGCGAGGGCGCGGGCATCCTGGTTTTAGAAGAATTGGAACATGCCCTCAGGCGCGGCGCGCCGATTTACGCCGAGATCGGCGGATTTGGCTCGACGACGGATGCGTACCACGTTATGGCTTTCGAGCCGAGTTTCGAGCGGCCGGTGGCGGCGATACATGCGGCCCTCGTTCAAGCGGAGGTTCGCCCTGGCGATCTCGGCTACATCAATCCCCACGGCATCGCCATTCCCGACAGTGATCACGGCGAAGCGACGATATTAAAATTAGCGCTCGGCGAGGCCGCCTTTCAGATCCCCGTGAGCGCCACTAAACCGATGACCGGCCACACCCTCGGCGCCTGCGGTGCGCTGGAATTGATCGGCTGCTGTCTGATGATGGAAAATGAATTTCTCCATCCGACCATCAATTACACCGAACCCGATCCCATCTGCGATCTCGACTTCATCCCGAACCACGGCCGGCCCGCGAAGGTCGACGCGATGATGTCGGTTTCCTTCGGTTTCGGCGGCTATAACGCAGCCTGCGTGCTCCGCTCATTCGATGGAGTATGATTAGGAAATGATGTAAAATTCGGACAAATGACGCTCGCTTCGGTTCCAACTTTTGTAACCGCGACTCTCTCGCTTGCGCTCGGCATTTTCGTTCTTCGCAGAAACAGATCCAAACTCAATTGGACATTTGCCCTGTGGTGTTTTCTCACCGCTTACTGGCAGGCTTACTGGACGCTGCTATTTAACGTCAACGACGAGCGTCTGGCGGTGCTCCTGGCGCGCGCAGGCTACTCGGGGATAACGTTTATCCCCATCGTGTTTTTTCACTTCGTCGCCGAATTCACCGAAAATCCGATCCTGAAAAAGCTTTCTCGGCTCTTTTACGCGATCGGCGCGACTTTTCTGGTCTTAACCTGGACGGGGGAACAGTACATTGCGGGCGTCTATAGATACGACTGGGGCTTTTATCCCAGGGCCGGCGCGCTGCATCCGGTCTTTATGGGGCTTCTGGGGATCATGCTCGCCCTCGGTTTGAATGCTTTGCTGGCCTATCGCCGCCGCGTTTTCGAGCAGCGGCTCAAAGTAAATCAGATCAACTATATAATCGCGTCCACGGTTATTTACTCCCTGGCAGCGTTCGACTTCCTGGCGAATTATGGCGCCGGTTTTTATCCAGTCGGCTTGTTGTTTACCAATCTCCACGCCGCAATCATCGCCTACGCAATCGTTCAGTTCCGGCTTCTCGATATCAACGTGGCGCTCAAGCGCAGTCTCATCTCGGCCCTCATTTTGGCCGGCCTGCTGTTTCCCTGCTACGTGATTTTAATATCGAGCCAGCAAATGGCCTTTGGCTCAATAGACATCGCCTTTTCACTGCTCACACTCTCGCTATTGGCTGCCGCGGGATTCCTGTTCCCCAGGTTTCGCTTCATCGGCGAGGAGGCCTTGGAGCGAGCGCTGTTCCACAAAAAGACCGACCACCACGAAACACTGCTCCAATCCAGTCGGGAAATGGTTACGGTTGTAGACCTCAGTGAATTATCCGAGCGCCTGGTGCGGACGGCAAGCCGCGCCGTCGGCATCGATAAAGCGGCGCTATACTTGTACGACGAAGCCAAGAATAAATTCAGCCTCGCCTCGACGGTGGGCTTCGAATTGCGGCAAACCTGCGACCCGGTCTTGGGACACGGAGACCCCCTGGTTCAAGCTCTCACTAGCAGCCGCGAAGGCTTTGTGCGGGAAGAGTTGGCCATGACTCCGGCCGCGAACGGGAACCAGGGGGCGGCACAAAGAATGGGCCAACTTGGGGCGGAGGTCAGTGTCCCCATCGTGTCGAAGGATAAGTTGGCCGGTATCTTGAATCTCGGACACAAAGTGGACCGGAAAATTTACTCTAGCGAAGATTTGGAATTTCTCTCGACATTGGCGAACCAGGCGGCCATCGCCATCGAAAACGCCCGCCTCTACGAGGATTTGAAGCAATCCCAATTAACACTGCGCCGCGCCGACCGCCTGTCATCGCTGGGATTGCTGACCGCGGGCCTGGCCCACGAAATCCGCAACCCCCTGGTGGCCATTCGCACGTTCACCCAGCTCTTGCCGGAGCGTTACGACGACGCCGAGTTCCGCGAGGTCTTCCAGGGCCTCGCTTTGAAGGAAGTGGACCGCATCTGCGGCCTGATCAATGATCTCCTCAATTTCGCCCGACCTTCCCGTCCGAATATCGCAGAGGAAAATTTGAACGAGGTTGTCGATGGCGTCGCGCGGATTCTCGAATCCCAAGCAAAGGATAGAGAGGTTAAAATCGCGCGAGAGTTCGTCCCCAATCTGCCGAAGGTATGGATTGACAGGGAACAACTGAAGCAGGTATTTATGAATCTCATTCTGAACGCCATCCAAGCCATGCGAGACGGCGGTTCGTTGGTAATCGCGACCCGTGTCAGTGCCGATGGCGATGGCAACGCAACCCGCCCATGTGTTCAGGTCGAGGTTCGCGATACCGGTATCGGTATTCCGGAAGAAAACCTGGAGCGTATTTTCGATCCGTTTTTTACCAACAAGGACGGCGGCAGCGGCCTCGGTCTGTCGATTTCGCACCAGATCATTCAAGAGCACGGCGGGCGCATCCTGGTTCGAAGCAAGATCAAAGAAGGGACGTCTTTCTTCGTGAATTTGCCGCTTGAAAGGCCGGCTCATGCCGCCGTTGAAGGCCTCGCGAGAGCATCATGAAACGCATTTTGTTGGTCGATTCGTCGCCGGCGGTGAAAGAAACCGTAGCGCTGCTCTTGGCGGGCCAATACGAAATCATTCGGTATGATGGCGCGCCGGAAAAGACTGTCTTGGCGGATACCGCCGCCAAGGTGGATCTGGTGATCGCCGGCGCCGGCCCTGCGGCGTGGACGGCGGAGCTGGCGCGCTTGGCGGCCGAGGACAAGGTAGCGGTGCTGCTCCTGGCTGACACCGAGGCGGTCGCGAAATCTTTCGTCCGAAGCGCCGGTCTGGGCTGTATAGTCAAGCCGTTTACTCCCTATGATCTCAAGGCTACGGTGGAAAGACTCCTAAACCGGATCACTCTCAGTGCTGCGGCGTCGGCGCTGGCGGTCGCTGCCCCACGGTCATACCTTGAATTTCCCTTTGTTAGCCGGACCGAGGCGTATCTAGCGCGCCGCTTCGCGTCATCTTCGCTGCCGGTTCTGATCTGGGGAGAACTGGGTTGCGGACAAGACCGGGTGGCGCGGGCGATGCTTAGCGGGGAGGTCGATTGCAAAGCCGCTTTGCCGCTTAACGGAGTGGATATCGGCGCCGATTATTTAAAGGAAAAGCGTTCCGAGTTGGCCGCCGAACGGAACGCGAGGGGCGTGCGGCCAATCATTTTGATCGACGGACTGGAGCGGCTATCACTGTCCGGACAGTCGATGCTGCTCAATTTTCTCGACGAAGTTGAAGGATCCCATGGGCGATTGCTAGCGACCGCCAACGCCGATTTATTGGCGCGGGTCTATCGCGGCGAATTTTTGGACCGCTTGTATTACAAGCTGGCCACGCTCACCCTACCGTTGGCGCCGCTGCGCGAGCGGCGCGCCGATCTTGCCGCGTTGGCCCGCTGGTTCGCTCAAGCGTATGGCGCCTGCCTCGGGTTGGACAAGATCAGATTTACGCCTGCAGCGGTGGACCGGCTGGGTGATTATCTATGGTTCGGCAACGTCAACGAATTCGACATGGTGATCGCGCGGACGTTGGCGATTCACGGCAAAGCGCGCATCGACGCGGCGGATCTGGTTTTTGATGTTGGCGCACTGAAGGATGCGACGGGATTCGGAAAATCCGGAGCGACGGTCGAGTCTGCGTCGCGCAGCGAGAAAAAAACCACTGTGCCCCAGAGTTCATTGATTGCCATCGCCGATTCCCTCGACGCTGGCGCATCGCAGGGCTTGGCTGGCGGCGCCCCGGCTCTCCGTCTGTTGGTTCACGAGCTGGCCCATGAGCTGAAGAATCCGATGGTTACGATTAAAACTTTTGCGCAGCTGTTGGCCGAGCGTTACGACGACGCAAGCTTCAGGGCCCGTTTTCAAGACGTGGTTGACTGCGATATCGAGCGCATGGACGAACTATTAAAGGTGATAACCGAATTCGCCGGTTTCGATCAGCCGCGTAAGAATAGCATCGCACTCAAAGACTATTTGCATTCGACATTAAAAGCGATCAATGACGATTGTGCCAAACGCCAGGTCCGCGTGGGGTGGAAAGGCAACGGTCAGGGCGTTAAAATCATGGCCGACGCCGCCCAGTTGCAGTACGCGCTTAAGAACACCATGCTCGCGGTTTTGTCCCAGACCCGGATGGGAAGCGAGATAGAGTTGGCTTTGGGCGAGCGAGGCTCGCTTACCATTTCGTATCTCCGGGAAGGAGAGCGGATTCAGTCCTTGGCCAACTATCTCAGCGATGCCACCACACCGGCGAAGGAAAACATACTGCCGCTGCGTATTATGTTGGCGCGGGAGATCGTAGAACGCAGCGGCGGAAGGTTCGGCATGGATCAGACGGACGGTGATCGTGAAGTCGTGACGATGGAGTTTCCGGTTGTCTAGCAGCGAAAAAAAACGCGATATGAGCCAACCGGTGATGCTGGTGGTCGATGACGAGGCCGGGGTGCGCCAATCTTTGCAGCTCGTCTTCAACAAGACCTTCCGGGTCGTCGAGGCGACGTCGGCCGCCGACGCGATTCAAAAAACCACCGATGAGCGGCCCGACGTGGCGCTGCTGGATATCGTGATGCCGGGAACCGATGGTCTCGAAGTGCTGAAACAGATGAGAGCGGTTCAACCGGACTGCCAGATCATCATGCTTTCCGCGCTCAACACGGCCCGCGCCGCCTTCACCGCCAAAGGCACGGGCGCGTTCGACTATGTGACCAAGCCTTTTGACGTCGAAGAGCTGCGCATGCGCGTCGAGCGTGCCATGGAAAAAGTGGTATTGTCGCGCGAGGTGGAGCGTCTCAAAGAAGAAGTAGGGCGAAAGTACGGCGTCGAGCACATTATCGGAAAGTCGCCGAAGATCATCGATGTGTTCAAGGCGGTCAGCATGGTGGCGGCAAAAAAAAGCACCGTGCTCATAACCGGCGAGAGCGGCACGGGCAAAGAACTGATAGCACGGGCGATTCATTACAACAGTGACCGCCGCTCCAAACCGTTCGTGGTGGTTAATTGCGCCGCCTTGCCAGACACGTTGATCGAAAGCGAACTGTTTGGTTACGAGAAGGGAGCCTTTACCAACGCGGCGCAAAAGAAAATCGGCCGCTTCGAGCTGGCGCACAGCGGAACGCTTTTCCTCGATGAAATTGGCGAGCTCAACCTGGGCACCCAGGCCAAGTTCTTACGCGCCATCGAACAAGAGACTTTTACGCGCCTCGGCGGCACTGATGAAATCAAAGTCGACGTGCGCATCATCGCCGCCAGCAACAGGGACTTGGACTCCATGGCCAAAGCGGGGGAGTTTCGGCCGGATCTGTTCTACAGGCTGAACGTCGTTTCGCTTTACCTGCCTCCGCTGCGGGAGCGCCGCGATGATATCGCGCTGCTGTTGGATCATTTTCTCAGGCTCAAAGCTCAGGAGCATTCCATTGCTCCCAAGACTTTGTCCCCCGAGGTCGTCGATTTCTGTTATTCTTACGCGTGGCCGGGAAACATCCGCGAGCTTGAAAATCTGATCGAGCGCCTGACTATTCTTACCCCCCAGGATACGGTGGCCATGCGCGACCTGCCGGCGAACATGCGCGCCAGCGATCAGACGGCAGCCGTCAAGGAGGGTGTATTGAGCGGGGACCGTCCCCTGAGCGACGCGGTGGATGAGTTCGAGCGGGAGTTGATCGTCAAAGCGCTGCAGAGAACGGGTTTCAACCAGACCAAGGCCGCGATGCTGCTCGGGACGAGCAGGCGAATACTCAAATACCGAATCGAAAAGCTCAAAATCACCGAACCGGGCGAGATGGGGGACGAGCCAAAACTCTCAACCTGACACGGTGCCGAAATGCTCTGTGCGGATTTCCCAGAAGGATTCAGCCCGATTCCGCGGTTGCGCTCGACAGGAAGCGCGAGGCGCAACCCTTCCGTAGCAAAGTCTCAGCCGAAGGCTGATCCGCCTGTGGCGGAGATGCCGTCTGCCTCTAAGCAGACATCGATGAGCGGTGCTTCGACGGAACGTTAAAGCTCGTAGCAACGAAGTGCGAAAGCGGAAAATGACTTTGATATTTTACAGTTGGACGCCTTCGCTACTCCAGGGTTCCACCTTGCTTGCCGTCTCATCAGACTAACCGCGGAATCCGGGCTCAGGACAAGCCCTATTGGACCGGGTGGTAGCCTTTGGATTCACTCACGGCGAACTCGCTCGGGCGGCGGGAGCTGGGAGTCAAGTTGGCTTCGACCCCATTAGGGGGGATGAACTGCCCGGTTTGCAGCCGGCGACGACTGAGTTCACAAAATTGCCCCGAGAAGTCCGCTTACTTCCCTTCCCTCGAGCAAATTTTTATTATAAATTAGAATCTTAGAATTCTAGGCGCCGTGGCATGGGCGTTGCTCGGCATAAGTATCGAATGGCTGACAATAGACCGCATATTTTAATCGTTGATGATGAGATTGGGCCGCGAGAATCGCTCAAGATGATTCTCAACCCGATTTACAACGTGCATGTCGCTGAACGCGGCTCCCAAGCCGTGGAAATGCTCCAAAAATATCCGGTCGAATTAGTCACGCTAGACTTGAAGATGCCCGGCATGACCGGCATCAACGTCCTGCAAAAAGTGAAGCAGCATGACCCGGACATCGAGGCGATCATCATTACCGGTTATGGATCTCTCGATACTGCCATTGAGGGGTTGCGGCTCGGCGCCTTCGATTACATTGCAAAACCCTTCGATGTCCATCACATCCTTTCCCTCGTCGAGCGCGGTCTGGAGCGGCGGCGTTCCCGCACCAGACTCAAAAACGTCAGATCCGACTTCATATCGACTGTTTCACACGAACTGAGGACGCCCCTGAGCGTCATTGTTGGTTTCGTCCACCTTTTGCTCAATCAAGTCCTCGGAAGACTCACCGACGAGCAACACAAAGTCCTGGAAACCGTCTACCGCAACTCCGAGGAATTACTGGAGCTGATTGACAACGTATTGTGGACGACTTCACTCAATGCCGGAGATACGGATGATGCCATCGATGAATTCGATATCAGAGACGTCGTCCGGGAGGCCACCCAGCGCCACGAAGCAGTGATCAGCGAAAAGAAACTCACGCTTATCACCGAGATGCCGGACACCGCGATGGTAATCGCCAGCGACCGCTTGAAGATCGAACGGATTTTTCAGAATGTCTTTAATAACGCTGTAAAGTTTACCAATGAGGGCTCATTGAAAGTGACGGCGCGCCCGAGCGCCGATCCTGTGGGCGTCGAATTAGCGGTCACTGATACCGGAATTGGTATCGAGAAGAGCAAACTGGCGTCGGTTTTCGAACCGTTTCAACAGGTCGAAGGGGCCGTCGTGCGGGCCTGCGCGGGCTTAGGGTTGGGGCTTACGGTTGCACGCCGGCTGGCCGAATTGCTTGGCGGCACCTTGGAAATTGAGAGTCAGCCCGGCGTGGGCACTACGGTCAAAATGAAATTTCACTCGCGCAAAAACGGCGCGAAGGCCGCCGTGGCTACGGAGCGCCGCTATGCATAATCGCAAATTCATCCTGTGCCGCGCCTGCGGCGCGGTACATCACGTCACCGCTTTCGATACCGCGCCGAATTATTTTGTCAGCGCCGGCGACGTCCACGAAAATCATGCCGATGATTGGCGCCGGTTTATGATCCGGCATGCGGACCACGGGTTGGAGGCCCTGAAAGCCCTCGGCGAACTGTATTTTCCCGAAGGAACAGCCGCTGATCCCATGGCCGTGGCGTATCTCGAAGTGACCAACGGGCATCGGAATTTTCTCTTGCGCCGCTCACGCCGGAGCATCGACGAGCCGCTCAGCTACGAACCCATAGAAGCGCGTTTTGGCGAGCCGGTAGTGGTTCTTGAAATTCAGGAGCGGGAGATTCGCAAGGAGCTAAGACTGCGCTTTGGCCACGCCTCTGGCCCCATGTTGAGCGACGCGAAAGTCGATCTCTTTATCGCCCTTTTTCGCCACGCCGCCAGTCAAGTGGACGCGCGCGCGGTTACAGTCACCGAGCCTTCCTACGCAAATGACAACATCTCGTATGCGGCGCTGGAAGCGCGCACCAAAGATTGCTTGCTCCAACTGTGCGCCGGACAATTTACTTCTGGCGAAGTGGAAGCATTGCGCCGGTTCATTGAAACGCACAGCGATGGCTCGGACGTGATGACATTGTTGTTGCGCCGCCAACTCCCCATCGAAGAACGGGCGTAGTCAAAGATATGTGACGACCAGCGGCTCAAAAGCTGCGCAAGCCGTGCAAAGTCAAGTTTCTCCGCCCTCTGCCGGCACGATAACGACGTCGTCCGGCGCGAACCTCAACGCGACCTCATCGCCGGATTGAAAGAGCGTTTTTCCTTTGGGGTTGGCGGTGTGGGCTTTCCACGCCTTGCCCAAAGCGGTGATTTCATACTCGACGTAGGAACCTTGATATGCGCAGGCGGCGATCCTCCCAGAGATTGCGTTACGCTCGCCTGCAGCCGCGCCCGGGGGGGTAATCTCGACGGCTTCTGGACGAATGCTGAGAAAGACGCGGTCACCGGCTTGTGCGGGGGCTGCTGAGCGCGGCAGGGCGGCGCGCACGATAATACCCCCGCCGCAATTCACCTCGAGCCATTGGCCGGGCAGATTGGCGACTTTCCCCGAAATCAAATTCGACTTGCCCACGAAGGCGGCGACAAATTCATCGACCGGCTGTTCGTAGATCACGCGCGGCGTGCCTTCCTGCACCACTCGCCCGCGGCTCATCACCGCGACCCGGGTGGACATGGCGAGGGCTTCTTCCTGGTCATGGGTGACGTAGATCGTCGTTAGCCCAAGATCGCGCTGCAGCTTCAAGAGTTCGAGACGCATTTCGGCGCGCAATTTCGCGTCGAGATTGCTGAGCGGTTCGTCCAAGAGTAACGCTCGGGGTTGAATAACCAGCGTGCGCGCCAAAGCGACCCGTTGTTGTTGGCCGCCGGAGAGTTGCGAAGGCCGCCGGGTTTCGGTACCTTCAAGATCGACCTGTGCCAGCGCCTGCCTAACTCTTTTTTGCAGTTCGCCCCCTGCGATCCTGCGCTCTTTTAGGCCGAAGGCGACATTTTCGAAGACCGTCATGTGCGGCCATAAAGCGTAATTCTGGAACACCATGCCGACGTTGCGGCGCCAAGGAGGGATATGGTTTACGGCCTCGCCGTCGAGAAACACCGTCCCCTCATCCGGCATCACGAAGCCGGCAATGATGCGCAGTAGCGTTGTCTTGCCGCAGCCGCTAGGACCGAGAAAGGTGTAAAACTCGCCTCGCCTGATATGCAATGTCACGCCGCGCACCACCCATTGATCGCCGTAACATTTTCCGATTTTATCCAGTCTGACTTCAGCGGATTGCATCTTTAGATTCGAAAGGCGTTGCCCGCGCGGCCGCCGAATACGCGATGGGTGAGGTAGGTTCCCAGCGAAACCAGCAGGATGGCGACCACGCCGAGCGCCGCGCCCGCGCCGCGCCCGAGCGGGCTTTGCATGTAGAGATAGATGCCGTAAGAAATCGGCCCCAGCTCGATGCGCGGCACCAGCATGATGGTTGAGGCAAGCTCAACGCATGAAGTGACAAAGGCGATGAGGCCGCCCGCGACTAAACCACCGGCGATCATGGGCAAGGTGATACGCAGAAATGTCCGCAGCCGGTTGGCGCCGAGATTTTGCGCCGATTCTTCTAAAGTAATATGGACCTGCTGGAGAGCAGCGTAGCAAGCGCGCACCGTGTACGGCAGGCGGCGCATTGTATAAGCGACTACCAGGATCAACCACGAAGAGGTCAGCGGCGCGCCGACGCCCGGAAAGTCCCAGCCGTGAAAAACCCGCAGATAACCGACGGCAAGCACGACGCCGGGGACCGCCAGGGGCATCGTGGCCACGGCATCGAGTAAATTTCTCCCCGGCACGCCACTGCGCAACAGGAGATAAGCGATGGCGGCGCCGAGAACGATATCAAAAGAGGCGGCCAGCAGCGTATAGACCAGCGTGTTGAGAACGAAGTGCGGCACTCGAAAGAGAATCTCCACGTAATTGCCGAGGGTGTAAGTAGTCGGCAAGAGAGTAAAGCTCCAGACCCTGGTAAATGACAGCAGAAGAATGCCGATATGTGGCAATAAGCTCACGGCCAAGATGACCGCGATGGCGAGCCAGGCCAGTAAGAGTCGTCCGCCCTGGAGTCGGCGCGTCACCGCGGCGCCTCTTTGAACCGTCGCGTACTCGGAAAGGCTCAAGTATTTTCGCGCCGCAAGGAGCGCCGCCAGGGATAGGATAACCAGCACCACGCAAACGACATAGCCGTCCACATCGTCGATGCCGATAGTAGTGATGCGCAGGTAGGCCTGGGGCGCGAGCAGATTCTTGTAATTGAGCATCAACGGCGTGCCGAGATCGTCGATGGCCCGGATAAAAGTCAACAGCGAGCCAGCGATAAATCCCGGCAGCATCAACGGCAGGGTCACCCGGTAGAAGAGTCTAATTCCATGGCTGCCCAGGTTTTGCGCCATTTCTTCCAGGGATGAATCGATGTTCGACAACGAAACTACCGTATTCAAAAGAATGAATGGAAAGAAGTGCAGAGTTTGGACCAGCACTACCCCGGTCAACCCTTCCATAAAGGGAATGGTAAGGTCGAACCATTCCATCAGCAGCAAGTTGACCATGCCGCTACGCCCGAGAATCAGCTGCAAAGCAACGGCGCCCACGAACGGCGGAATAACGAGCGGCAGGATGGCGGCAGTTTGCAGGAAGACTTTTCCTTTGAATTCGAACCTCGCCAGCAGGTAGGCAAGCGGGAGCGCAAGCGCGGCGCTGAAGCTAACGACGAGGAAGCCGCTCCAAAGACTGTTCCAAAGGGCTTCCCGAAAAAGTGGACGGCGAAAAAAATTGGCGAAGTGCACGAGGGTCAGGCTGCCCTGGTCATCTTGCAGGGAAATCCACAGGACCCGCAACACTGGATAGAGAATAAATGCGACCAGCAGTGCAAGGAGGAGGGTCATGAGGGCTCCTTGCCACCAGTCGACTCTATTCTTGATCCTAGCCAATGAAATTGCGGCAAGAGCCATTACGCGTGGTGCTGCTCACGAGCCCAGCGCCGGTTCAAAGTTCAACATGGCGCCTTCGGCGCGGTTCAAAGTTAGGACGCGAGGACATTGAGCGTTGCTCCTTGAACCCGCACTAGCGCGCCAGCGCAGCGGCCTTGTCCGCCAGTTCCTTAGCTTTGGCGAAGTTACCTCTGGCGAAGTTTTCCCACTCGGTTTCCAGCTGGGCTTTGAGGCCGGATTTTGACTTGAAGGCGCCAGTAACCTCTTTATCGCTTGCCCGTTTGTCATTGATCGGCACTTGGGATGCGAGTTTTCTAGCCTCGCCGGTCAGACTTTTGCCTTGGGCCGCATTGGCGCTCTTGCTTTTCGCCAGAGCGGCTTCGGCCGCGTAGATGCTCTTCCAGCTATCCCTCAGCTCCTTATGGCGAAAAGTAATGACGTGATCAAAAAGTGAATTCACCACGTCACGACGCGCGGAGGAAAGCTGGTCGTTGAAATTGACACCGCCCATTTTCTTTTTGAATGGATCCGGGTAGTCCTTAGGTGCCCTGGTGTATAGGTCCGGGATAACCGGCAGCCGGGCGATCTCCGGGGCAAACAGTACTTGCTGGCCGGCTTCGCTGAGGAGATAATTCACGAACGCCCTGGCCTCCTGCGGGTTGGGCCCGCCTTTGACGATGCCGACGCTGGCGGGGACGACGGCAGTCAACGATGGATAAATGAATTCCACCGGCTGGCCGCTGGCGATGGCCGATAAGCCAAAGAAGTCGATGACCACGCCGATCCCGTATTGACCGCTGATGACGGCCTCGGGGACACCAAAGCTGCGCTCGGTGATGGAACCCATGTTGCCGCCCGCGTTAAGCAACAAGGCCCAGCCCTTTTCCCAGCCATAGGCCTGCAATATCGTCTCCACCGTCAAGTGGGTCGTGCCGCTGCGCGACGGCGCGCTGATCACGAGGTGGTTGTGATATTTTGGATCGGCCAAGTCCGTCCATTCCTTGGGCGCCGGCAACTTGTGTGCCTTGAGGTAGTTCCTGTTCCACATCAGGCCGTAGCCGCTGATAGCGAAGCCAAAGTACTTGCCGTCGGGGTCGTGGATCGGAAAGGTTCCGATCTTGGCGGGAATTTTCGCCATGATCTCCGTGGGCGGTGCGTATTTTTCCAGCAGGCCGTCGGAATCCAATGTTTGAAACGCGTCGGGAGCGCTCACCCAGAAGACATCCGCCTCCGGCTTCGCTCTAGTCTCGCGCAGGTAAGTAACGCCGGCGTTGGTTTGCTTGCTGTTGATGATTACGTTGGTGCCGGGATGCTTCAGCTCGAAGGCTTTTTTGTAGGTTTCGAATAACTCCTTGGGAAACGATGTGACCACGACCACGTCTCTGGCCGAAGCTCTGCCGGCCAGCAGCCAGAGAACCGAACAAATCGCAATGAGTGCATAACGCTGCATAAATCCTCCCGCAAGTCGAAAAAAACCACCCTCACGATGGTAAGTCACCACGAGGGCCCGATCCTGTCAAGAGATCGTTACAAAACTATAAAAATGCCGGCTAGTTGCCGATAATTGCTGGCTGCAGGCTGCTTAAAGAGATTTCAGATGCGCGGCGCGTAATTCGCGTGATCAGTGTTCGTGGTACGTGCGTTCATTAGCGTATAAAGATTTCGCTTTTCTTCCAATCATCATGTCGGCGCGCTTAAGTGATTAAAACCTCATCAACCTTGTCCACCTCTTTGAGCCTCACCTGAACATTTCCTGCGGCCGCCAGAGCGATCTTCTTGCCGACGTAATTGGCGGCAATGGGCAACTCGCGGCCGCCGCGATCGATCATGACGGCGAGATGTATCATGCGCGGCCGGCCCAGGTCGATCAGATGATCGACCGCCGCACGCACGGTTCGCCCCGTGTACAACACGTCGTCGAAAAGGACGATGATTTTATTCGCGATATCGAATGGGATCCGCGTGTGATCGATGGTCCCGCCGGGAAGCAGCGCGTTCAAGTCGTCACGATAAAGCGTGATGTCCATTTCACCCACCGGAATGTCCTTGCCCTGTCGTTTCTTAATGATCTGGGCCAGGCGCTTGGCGACGTAGGGACCGCGAGTTCTGACGCCGATGAAAACGATCTGGTCGAAACTACCGTAATGGCGCAACATCTCTCTGGCGAAGCGCTCGAAGATGGCTTTGACCTGGGCTGCGGTGAGGATGCGCCTTTTCTTCGATTTGCGATTTTGCTTGACCATCAAAGCTCCGTGAAAAAGTTCGGCAGGCTGCTCAAAAAGATCTTAGAGGCGAGGCGCGCGATAGATCGACAAGAGGAGGCGTGCTCAGCATGCACGTTCGAGCGAGGCGATCGAGCGCAACGAAGCCTATGAGGCTTTTTCAGCAGCCTGCTAGAGTTTCTCATTGGCGACTCTGATCATTGTTTCCATCAACAGTTGCGCACCGAGGCAGATATCTTCGGGCTCGGTCCACTCCATCGGATTATGACTGATGCCGCGCGTACTTGGCACGAAAATCATGCCCGCCGGGGTAATTTTGGCTATCTGCATGGCATCGTGGCCGGCGCCGGAGGGCATGATTTCGTAGTCCAGCCCTTTTTCATCGCATATTGCTTTTGTCACGCGCAGCAAGCGTTTGTCCAGCGGCACAGGGTGTTCTTCGCGGATCGGCAAAATCTCTACGCCGATGCCGCGCGCGCTGGCGATGGCATTGGCTTTTTGTTTGACCATCTTTGCTACCTGATCCTTAGAGCGCGCGGTGATGCCGCGAATATCGACGGACAATTCTGTTCTGCCCGGCACGGCATTGATCACGCCGGGTTCGAGCTTCATCGCACCCACCGTGCCAACGACCCTGCCTTTCGCCATGGAAGAAAACTTGCGGCAGATTTTTTCGACAAATTCGATCAACTGCGCCGAGGCCACCAGCGCGTCCTTACGCATCTCCATGGGCGTCGTGCCGGAGTGATCCGCTTGTCCTTTGAAAACCACTCTGAAACGGCTCGGCGCGGCGATCGCGGTGACCAGCCCAATTCGTTTCTTTTTGGCTTCGAGAATCGGTCCTTGCTCGATGTGCAGCTCCAAATACGCCTTGAGTTCTCTGGGGTTCCGTTTGATGGCGCCGAGATTGCGCCGCGATATTCCTAGGCTCGCCAGCACGTCCGCCAATTTTGTGCCCTGTTGATCGACGGCGTTCGCCAGGTCTCTGGCGCGAACCTCGCCGGCCACGAGACTGCTGCCCAGGGTCGAAAAGCCGAAGCGGCTCGATTCTTCGCCGACGAAGCAGACCACTTCGAGGGGCGAGCGGATGGGGATTGAATGCTCATGGATGGTTCTGACCGCTTCGAGGGCGCCGACGACGCCCACGGGGCCGTCGTATTTGCCGCCGTGAATGACAGTATCGAGATGCGAACCCGCAAGCACCGCGGGCGCTTTGGGATTGGCGCCGTCGAGCCGGCCGAAGATATTGCCGATGGCATCGATGTGAATCATCAGCCCGGCCTGGCGCATCAAGTGAATCAATAGCTGGCGGCTGCGCAGCTCCTTGACCGAAAATACCAGCCGGGTGACGGCGCCGTGGCTGCCGATGCCGATGCGCCCGATGGCGTTCAAATCGCGCATCAACCGGCGCTTGTTGATGGTGACGCCGTCGAGCGGAGTACGGGGGGCGGGAGTTTTGGTACGTCCCATGGTCACCGACGAATGTAGGTTGTCAAGATCGCGTTAGCGTCGACCCGATTCGCCACAAAGATAGAGTGACTCCTGAGTCCACCCGAACCCCGCTTTAGAGGATCGAACCAGCGCCGGGTCGAGAGCCTTCTGGCGCTCTTTCTGCCGGCGAGTGGCCCAATCGAAAAACCGCAATCGGAGGGACCTGTTTTTCGCTGCGCGCCTCTTCGTCACGCGTATGACCCACACAACGTCAGCCGCCAATTGCCAGTCGATTTCGTCGCCAGGTTTTATCCCGAGATGGTCCGCAAATGCTTTAGGCGGCGTAATTTGCAGTTTGCTCGTGAATTTGCTCACATCCGCACTCTAGCGAGGAAACTGGCCTTGTCAAGCACGCGTAGACCCCTAGCGCGACACCAAGATTCCCGTTGTCTCGCGGCAGAGAAAGACATCGGTCCAGACCAGCGTACTGAATAGGATTAGACGGTCCTTACCGGCGGGACAAATCGCTGCGCGGTCGAGGGCTAAAACATCGTCAAACAGTAGAAGATCACCACGCGATTTCGCCCACTGAGCGCTCGCCGATGCTGGAAACTCCGTCAGGTTGTTGAGCACTTCACCGATCACGTAGGGAGTCGTGATCAGAATCCAATAATAATCAGGCGCTAGGCGGAAGATGTCATGGGACGCGCCGCTCGTCGACGCGCAGGCAGTTAACAAAACACGCGTATCGAGAAACAATCCCGCGAGCCTTGCCGGGAATCGCGCCATCCAACGACTCTGTCACAATTTGTCACCTGACCTCTCTCCCGACATTGAATCAACATCAAACCAACAGCTTGTGCTAAAAAGCTTTCGAAGGGTTCTTGGACCAACTGATAAAGGCGCGCATGATGAAGCGCTCGACGGTTCAGAAAAGTGTGGAGGGCAAACAGAAAGTTTCAGCATAACGGTTACTCATCGAATACGCCCACGATCCGATGGTCACGCGAGACATCGACTGGTGTAGCAAGATAGTCGGGATGTAAAAGTCTGATCCGAGCCGTTTCCCTATCTAGGTTTTCGAAAATAATTATTAATGCTATCGTGGGATGCCTGGTACGACAACGACCAGAGTTCCCGCGCCGAGGAGGCTTGCATGGATAGGAGAACGTCGCTGCTCCTGGGCCTGGGACTTCTGCTCGCCGTCCTGGTTGGCGAGCTTGTCGTGCGCCTGGCCGCCGTGTTTAGCGTTGAAGTGAGATACCTGGCCACGGCCGGGATGCGCGAGGCGCCTCACGTGTTCCGGAGCCTGGACGAGTACCTCGCCGCGCAGGGTGCTCACGTCACTCCTCACCGCGACTTCCTGAATTATCGGGCCAATGCCCTGGGGCTGTATGATGAGGAGTTCGCTGTCCCCAAGCCGCCGGGACGCTTCCGCATTATGGCATTGGGCGATTCTTTTACCTACGGGTCGGCGCCGTACCCTGACAGCGTCATGGCGCGCCTCGAAGCCAATCTGCATGCTGCCTGCCACGGGGTGGATATGGACCTCCTGAATTTCGGCGTCCCAGCGACCGGCGTCTGGGATTATAAGACCATTTTCCAGCTCGGTCATGCGCTTTATGATCCCGATCTCGTACTGGTCAATATCTACCTCGGCAACGACGGCCCAGATTCGTACCGCCACAGCAATGATCTCCCTAAGAGCGGCCGGCACTGGCGCCACTCCTTTTTCTGGTCGTACCTGAGGAATGCCGTGCGGCTCTGGAGCGGTCTCCCCTCCGAAAGTCACACCCGCGCGCAGATTTATGTCGGCGCCGATCCCCGACCTAAGTCTGCAGCCGTGCGTGGTGGAGCCATGGTCGAGGCGCAGCGCACTCTCCCGGTCGACGATCCACAGCTCGTTGGCCCTTCCTTTACGGAGAATGCCTTTGCGGACGTTATCGCTGCAGAACTAGGGCGGCTCTATATGCCCGAAAATGCTCGGAGTCTCGAGCGAGATTGGCGCCCTATTCTTGCCGTCCTCGACGACATCCACGCGCAAGTTCGCGCCGTTGGCCGACGGCTCATAATCACGCTCTACCCATCGGCGGTACAAGTCTATCCCGAGCTGCGGCAGAAGGCTTTGGCACAGTTGCAGCAGCGCCCGCGCTATGCACGGTTGACAGCCGAACGCATCGACCCGAACCTCCCGACCCGGATACTCATGACCTACTGCGTTCAGCACGGCATCGCCTGCATCGACCTCACACCCTCTCTTGTCCGCGCCAGCGGCGCATCGCCAGAGCCGCTCTACAAGCTGCGGGACACGCACTGGACCGTGCGCGGCAACCGGGTCGCGGCGGAAGCTCAGGCCAGACAGCTCGTGCCCCTGGTCTGCCCATCGGCCAACAGCGCCGTAGCCACACCTGCCGGAGAATAAACATTATAACTTCGTCTGCTACATACTAGCTGCATTTTTCGCGCCATTCCGGCCGGTTACGGTCGAAATGAGACGATGAGTTAAGTCCCAGTCGCAAAAGCTTTGGCGGACAAGATTGAGTCGGAGGCGCGTAAACGATGGGTTAGCTCCGACGCTCTGGTGAACCTGTGGCTAGAGCAGAAAATCAAGGGCTAGAGATCAACGCCGGGCGCCCGGAGATTATCGGCAAAAACCGTGTAGTGGGGAACTACGACGGATCGGGATGGATGCCATTGGCAAGATCGAACCTATGTGGAGCGTCGGGATTTCTTGGAATGGGCAGTTCGCTATGTTATGACCTGCGTAATCCGGAGATTTGAGAGGTCGTTTCCATGAGCGAAGTTTCGCAAAGGGTCGCCGAGATGTTGCTTTCGACGGAGTCCATTGCGGTTTACAAGGATAAGCCCTACGTGTTTGTGTCCGGACGCATTTCACCGGTCTATATTGACTGCCGAAGGTTGTTGTCCTTTCCCACCGAGCGGGAATACATCGTGACCCATATGGCGAGAAAAGCCGAGACTGACATCGGCCTCGATAAGATCGATGTCGTCGCCGGCGGCGAGACGGCGGGGATTCCCTACGCGGCGTTCGTCGCGCATATCATAAGGAAGCCGATGATTTATATTCGCAAGCTGCCTAAAGGCTACGGCGGCACGAAACAGATCGAAGGCATTCTCGAGCCCGGTCAAAGAGTGCTCATGGTGGAGGATCTGATCACCGATGGATTGAGCAAGCTGCGTTTCAACATCGGCGTGCGCGGCGCCGGAGCCAGGATGACCCATTGCCTGTGCGTGTTCGACTATGCCTCCGACCGGCTCAATCAACACGAAGGAAAGGAAGCCCTAGCCAAGAACGATATCGAATTACACGTGCTTGCCAACTGGGACGACGTGCTCGACACCGGCACCAGTAAAAACTATTTTACCGAGGAGCAAAACAAGCAGATCATTGAATTTCTTAAAGATCCGGAGAACTGGGGCCGCAAGATGGGCTTCGTGTAAGGGCGGTGAAAACGGCTCATCTGCCAAAGCCTGCCACCGGCAGGCGTGTAAGATAATCGCGCTTGCCTGCCTCGCTCCAAATAAGGCGATGGGTATCGCCCCGCTCTACCCGTCCTACAGCTTCAGGGGCGGATTGGGGAACCTGTCCTGAGCGGAGTCGAAGGATCGGTCTTCGCGCGTCTCGCATCTGAGCCGTTTTGACCGCTCTTACGATATCGCAAAGTACGATAACGTTGCGTTGTCGAGCCTCTCGCCATGCAAGAATTCTGGACGAGTGCGGTGAGCCGCGCCCTTATTATTTTAGCCAGGGGAGTTTTGAGATCGATAATCCACAGAGGTGCTTAATGAGGACGCTGATTCGAAATGCTCTGATCGTCACGATGAACGAGCAGAACGAGGTCATCGATAAAGGCGCCATCGTCATTGATGGAAACCGGCTTGAGTACGTCGGTCCGTCGGAGTGGACACCGCCCGGGCCATACGACAAATCGGTCGATGCTGGCCGCATGATTGCGATGCCGGGGATGGTCAATTCGCACTGCCATTCACCCGCCAATCTGGTCCGAGGCATGATGCCGAGCAAGCCCTTGGAAATTTGGCGGGCCTATTACCGGGCCTCTTTGCGCGATATGCGCGACGAAGACTTCTATGCCAGCGCCCTGCTCGGCGGCATGGAGATGCTGAAAAACGGCGCGACGACAGTGCTCGATCACTTCGCCGGAAACCAGGCCTGCCGCTTCATGGGCGCAGGCGCGGCGATTCAAGCAATGCGCGATCTCGGCCTGCGCCACGTCGTTGCTCTGACGATCACTGACAAAAACTATGAGGACACCCTTCCCCTCGGCGCAACCGCGTCGGCGCTTACCGGCGAGATCAAGCGCATGAGCGCGAGCGAAGCCAAAAGCACCAAGGCGTGGCTCGATGATTGCGCGGAATTCATCGAAACGTTTCATGCGCCGGCGCAATTGACCACCGCTTGTCCGGGGCCGTCGGCGGTGCAGCGCTGCACCGATGAACTTCTTAGCGGCGCGGCCGAGATGGCGGAAAGCGGAAACCTGCCGCTGCATATTCATCTCGCCGAGACCAAGGCGCAGGCGGTTCAGGGCAGGAAAATTTACGGTCATTCTTTGCTGCGACATCTGGAATCCCTCGGCATCGTGGGAACCTATCTCTCCTGCGCGCATTCCATCTGGATCGAAGAAGATGACGTGGCGCTGCTCGCCCAGCGTGGGGCGACGCCGGTGCACAATCCAGCCAGCAATCTGCGCATCGGCAGCGGTCTGGCGCACATTAAAGAATTCTTGGCCGCGGGCGTAAATGTCGCGCTGGGGACGGATGGTTCCGCCTCCAACGACGGGCAGAATATGTTCGATGCGGTGCGCTTGGCGGCATTGATTCACAACGAAGCGGGGACCGATTTCAATCGTTGGGTTACGCCCCAGCGGGCGCTGGGCATGGCGACGCAAAACGGCGCCCGCGCTTTTGGCCTCGATGCCGGTGTCCTCGCTCCGGGTAAATTAGCGGACTTGGTTTTGCTTCGCCGCGACACGCCGGCGTTCACGCCGCTCAACGATGCCGTCAACCAGATCGTTTTCTGCGAAAACGGCAGCGACGTTGATACGGTGATCGTTGACGGCGAAGTGGTGGTGGAAGCAGGCCGCTGCGCGAAAGTCGATGAAAAGGAGGCGCTTGGACTCGCCAGGAGAGCCCGCGACCGGCTCGAGCCATCGATTGAGCGCGAAATGGCCGCCGCCAGGACAATCGAGCCGACGCTGGCCGAGATGTATTTTCGGGTATTCGGAAAGAGTCAATGATTCGCAGCCGAGTGTCAGTGTCGGCAGGGTGCGCCTGTGCGCGATCAGGGGCATTCGAAGTTTATTCGCTACACCGGCGGCCGCTGCTTGCGCCACTCCGTCGCCTGCTCGTAAGCATACCCAACGCGAAAGCAGGTTGTTTCGTCGAACGGCCGCGCGACGAACTGTAGGCCCACCGGCAAATTTCCTTCCGTCAAGCCGCAGGGCACCGAGATCGCCGGCAATCCGGTCAAATTAAACGGGTTAGTGAAACTCGGCCGTAGGTTTTGTTCGTTGGGATCCATGGTGTCGAAAGCGTCGGGCGGGCGGGCCACCGTGGGCGTGGCGAAAATATCGACGCGCGAAAAGTTCGCTAGCATTTGCTCGTTGAGCACGGCGCGAGCTCGCTGCGCGGCGATGTAATCGGCGGCGCTCAGAAATGCCCCTTCGAGCATGCGGCGTCGAACCGTGCTGCCGAATTTTTCCGGCGTGCTCTGATAAGTTTTCTCATGATAGGCGTAGGCTTCGGCGATGAGAATCGTTTGATTCGCCTTGCGCGCCAACGAAAAGGGCTTGCCCTCAAGTTCAATAATCTCGGCGCCGAGCTCTTGCAGGATCCTCAACGCAGCATTGAAGAGGGTTTCGGTCTCGATAGCGACTCCCAAGTTCTCGTCGAACCAATTGCCCCGCGGCACGCCGACGCGAAGGCCCTGGATTCCTTGGCGCAGGCCGGCGGAAAAATCCGGCACGGTTGCATTTGCCGATGCCGGATCCTTGGCATCGTAGCCGGCGAGCGCCTGGAGCATAGCGGCGCAGTCTTCGACGCTGCGCGCCATCGGCCCGGCGTGATCCAGCGACCAACTCAAAGGGATAACGCCGTGGCGGCTGACGCGTCCATAGGTAGGTTTGATGCCGACGATACCGCAGTGAGCGGCCGGGTTTCGAATCGAACCACCCGTGTCGGAACCGAGGGCGCCGTAGCAAAGACCGGCGGCCAGCGCCGCCCCCGAACCGCTGCTTGACCCGCCGGTAATATGCGCGGTGTTCCACGGGTTGCGTACGGCGGGGAAGGGCGCGTCTATGGAAGGCCCGCCGAAGGCAAACTCGTGCATACCTAATTTGCCCAACAATATCGCGCCAGCATCGTTGAGTTTCGTTACCGTCGTCGCGTCGTAGTCGGGTATCCAGTCCTGCAGCACGGCGGAGTGGCAAGTCGTGCGGATCCCTTTGGTCGCGTAGAGGTCTTTTAACGCCACGGGGATACCGTGCAGCGGACCGCGGTCTTTGCCGGATTGAAGCTCCCGTTGCGCTTGCTCTGCGTGCTTGAGAGCCCGTTCGGCAGTCACCGTGATGAAGCTATGCAGCTTGCCGTCGATGGATTCGATTCTGGCCAAGCAGGCTTTCGTCAACTCCACCGGCGAAAAGCGCTTTGCACGCAAGCCGGCGCCGGCTTCGGCGATCGTGAGATGGCAAAGCTCGCTGGTCGTCATTCGCTTTACTCCCTCTGGCTCCTGGCCGGCGCAAAAATCGCCGCCGGTTCGTTGGCATTCGTAATCAGCTTACGCAGGTCGTTCGCTTGTTTGTAAGCGCGGTTTACGCCCGGCAATAATTTTACCAGTTCGTCCTCGCTCAACTCTATTCCGGCGCGCTCGGCTCGCGCGCGCAACTCATCTAGGGTGATTTCAGGTGGCATCATTCACCTCGAATATTTAGGTTCCGAACAGAGTTCTTTTACCGAAGGGGCTCTTGTGCTGTCAACGCAAAAAATGAGTTTTTCCGGCGCGGGACGTCGTTCAAAATGTTCCCTTCGACATGGCTCAGGGCCAGTTTATCGAAGGCAAGCCGTTCAAGTCGTTCCAGACGACGAAGATGTTCAAGTCCTTCGTTGAGAGCGTTTGCCAACGGTTTGTACGTTTTGAACTGTTGGTACGATTTGAACCATAGCGTTAGCGCAAGTCACCGCTGCGGACGAGAAAGAGATCATGCTATAAGCGGATGACGAGAACCGCGAGATGGTTGATTTGAGAGCACTTCTGACTCCGAATGTCACGCGCAACCCAGCGCTGCTCACGGCTGCTCACGCCCTGCGGGCCGCTCTGTTTTCCATTCCCGTGATCACGATTTTCTGGCAAGAGCAGATCGGGATGTCGCTCGCCGATATCATGATGCTGCAGTCGATCTTTGCCGCGACCATCGTCGGGCTGGAGTTTCCTTCCGGCTATATCGCCGACCGGCTGGGTTATCGTATGTCGCTCTGCTTCGGCGCAGCGTTCTGGGTGGTGGGCTGGACGTTATATGCCTTGGGAACCTCGTTTGGCATGATGGTGGCTGCTGAAATCGCGCTCGGCGTCGGCCTCGCATTCACTTCCGGAGCGGACAGCGCTTTACTGTACGTATCACTTAAGGCTAGCGACCGCGTGAGCCAATACACACGGTGGGAGGGTAGAGTGAGGGCCGCAGCCCAGCTGAGCGAAGCCCTATCGTCGGGGTTGGGTGGGTGGCTTTATAGTTTATCCCCGAGACTGCCGCTTTGGTTGCAAGTCCCCCTGGCGTTGGCCGGGTTTATATCCGTGGCGGCTACCCGCGAGATCAAATCGCAAAGCTCGCCGGAGCGCGTCAGGCATTTGACCCGCGCATGGGACATAGTTCGCCACTCCCTGGTGCGCCAGCCGCGCTTGCGCAGCGCGATGATGATTTCCGTTTCGCTGGGTCTATCCACTTACATACCGGTCTGGTTGATTCAGCCGTGGATGCGCCAACGCGGCATTTCCATCGCCTGGTTCGGGCCGCTTTGGGCATTCGCCCATATATGGCTTGCAGGCGTTTCTCTGATGAGTGCGCGCGCTGGACAAACCCTCGGAGTCTCGCGGGCACTGCTGATATGTTGCGGTCTCGCGGCGATCGGCTACTTCGGGCTGGGGATGAGCGCATCGGCGCTGGGGGTCATTTGCTACCTTGCTTTCATGACCGTTCGCGGCTTGCAGGGGCCGTTGCTGGCGAGCGTCCTGCAAAAGGATGCGCCCCCGGAAGATCGCGCCAGTGTGCTATCGCTCAATGTCTTGTTGTTTCGCCTGGCGGCAGCCATGGTGTTGCCGCCGGTCGGGATGTTGGCCGATGGGTGGGGTATCGAGCCGGTTATGAAGCTTCTGGGAGCCGCCGCCGGCGCGGCGGCGCTTCTGACATGGCTCCTCTTCGCGCGCGCACATAGACAGGAAATGCCCGGCCAGTGGAAATAAGGCACGGCGTGGCACGCCGTTCATAACGTTGTGGATGCCCGGGTTGCGACTTTTAAATAGTTCGATAACGGTTTGATCGTTTCGAACTGTTTCGAACGACTTGAATCAGTTACGTTAGCGCAAGTTCCCCGTATGGCCGAGGGAGTAGCGTCCCGGCTGCGGCCAAACCGTGAGGCCGTGGGGCTCGGTTTTAACGGGAATTTTCTTTATGCTGCCGTCGCTCGTATCGATAACGTATATCTCGTTGTCATACCGGCCCGAAAGCCAAAGCTTTTTGCCGTCGATGCTCACGTTGCCCATGTCGGGACTGCCGCCGCCGGGAATGGGCCATGTGGCCGTGACCTTGCGGGTGGCGAAATCGATCACCGACACGCTACCTTTGCCCTTGGGCGGTCCATAAACCCGGGCGACGCCGCGGTTGGCGACGTAAAGCTTGGTCCCGTCTCGGCTGGGATAGAGCCCGTGCGTTCCGAGACCGGTCTCGATGTGGCCGAACTCCTTGAGACTATCGCCATCGACGACGAAGACTCCTTTGGCTTTCATATCGGCGATATAGAATACTTTGCCGTCCGGGGAGATGCGCACGTCCTGGGGCATGCCGCCTTTGGAGAGCTTCAAATATGCGGCTACTTTTCGGCCCACCAGATCGACCTTGGCGACGCTGCCGCCGTACTCACAGGTGAAAATCGCGTAGCGGCCATCGATGGAAAAATCGGCGTGATTGATGCCGGGGCAGTTGGGGGTGTCGATGGAGTATTTCATCGCCATGCTGTGAGGGTCACGGAAGTCCAGCCGCTTGCGCGCTTCGGCGACGATGATTGCCGCGCTGCCGTCGGGCGTGAAGTACATGTTGTACGGGTCATCTACGGGGATGGATTTCCCGGGTTTGCCGGTCGCCGGATCGATGGGTGTGACGCTGCCGTCGTTTCGGCCTTCGGCATTGTTGTTGACCCAAAGAGTCTTCAAATCCCACGATGGAACCACGTGCTGCGGGTGTACTCCGACTTTGAATTTATCCACGACTTTCAATGATGCCGGGTCAATGACCCAGACATCATTGGAGGCGCGGTTCGGAACGTAAATTCGTGAGAGGTGGTTCGCCACCGTTGGGTTGAGTTTGTCGGAGCGGGTCTCGCTGTAAAGATTGTTTGGATCGATGACCGGCGGCATGCCGGGGATGGTTTGAATCTTGCGCGGCGCGGCACTGTCCGCCGATTCCGCCGCGGGCAAAGTAGCCGGGCGCGATAAAAGGAACATCACGGCCAAGGCGCTCACGGCACAGCTAGCGTAGCTTCTTGCGATTTG
This sequence comes from Binatia bacterium, assembly GCA_036555515.1. GTDB lineage: Bacteria > Desulfobacterota > Binatia > UBA9968 > UBA9968 > DATACQ01. Next base: position 107,279 of record DATBLC010000161.1, on the reverse strand, counting down.
AATCACGATTCCCCCCAATACGGTATTCGCGCCAGGAGAATACTCTCCGCGCGCCCGCTCGATTTTAGACCAAATCGCGCGGCATTTCGACAAAGCGCAATGGTAGGTAGTGGTTCATTTAGAAATCGCCGGCGTATCAGGAAAACAAGAAAGATTTTTCGCGGAGTTTATCCTGAGCTTAGCCGAAGGGCTCGAAATGACACGGTCGGCGAATTGTCATCCCGAACGACAGACTGTGCGAAAACTCCGTTCATGGTTCGACTAGGCTCACCACGAACGGATGTCAGACATTAGAAATCAAGCATTTAGCCGTTCGCCCTGAGCTTGGTCGAAGGGCTCCTAAAGAGTTTTCACACAGTCTGACGAAGAGAGGGATCTTGCCCAGACTGAACCACTACCCGCTCGTAGCACGAACTCAAATCTCAGCTTTCAACCCGGGACTGCTAAGTATGAGAACCGTGAATTGGATTATTCGCGGAGCGAGGATCATTCCCAGCGTTTCATCTTGGTGAAATCGTAATCCGTCGAAGTATCACTCTCAAAGCGCCAAACCACGCGATCCTTGGTGTACTTGCCGATAAACACGGCATCCAAAAATGTCGTGATCTGGTTCCAGGCCGCTGCGGACTGCTCCGCGCGAAAGCGGCCGGGCATGGTGTCGTTTAAAAATCCGTGGGGCGCGTCGGCGTAAACGCGAACGTCGAAGCTTTTCTTGGCGCCGGCGAGCACGCCGATCATGCGCACGATGTTAGGCAACGGGATCAAGTTGTCGAGCTCGCCGAAGACGGCCACCATCGGGCACGACATACGTTCCATGAGCTTATCTATCGATTCCGGGCGCTGCGGATGCGGTCGCCAATCGGCGTCATAGACGGCGCCGTAGAGCATGACCACCGCCGTGATGTAGTCGCGCTCGGCGGCCATTAGAATCGGCTGGCGCCCGGTCTGGCAGACGCCGGAGATCGCGATCCGGCCCCTATCAACTTCCGGAATGGCGCGCAGATAATCGACTACGGCGTCAATATCTTTGAGCACTTCGCCGTCGTCCAGATCGCAGCGGTCATCGCCTTTCGCGAGCTTGTCGCGGTCGCCGGTAAAACGAGAGAAGAGATCGGGGACGATGGTGACGTAGCCGGCTTCGACGAACTTCTCGCCCAAATCTGTCGTGTGCTGCACGATGCCGTATCTTTCGTGCAGGTGAATGACCGCGGGCCGTTTGCCGCCGCCGGCGGGCTTGCCAAGGAATCCGTTCATTCGATTGTCGATTTTGATGGGTGTGAGCATCTGGTTTCCTCCTTGTGGCGCCTTCGGCGCGGTTCAAAGTTTCGCCTTAAGTTGGGAGTGGAGACATTGACCGTTGACCTTTGAAGGTTGAACTGGAGAGCCTTGAACTTTGAACGTTGAACCGTGAACGGTTTCGATGTTCTATTCCTCCGGCACGTATTGCAGGTTGTCGCGAATCAAGTTCGAGATTCCCCGGGCAATGGGGCGGCGGATTTCCTCACCGACATGGGCCAGACCACCCAAGGCCCTGCCGAGAATGGCGAAGCTTTTGGACATCTGCCAGTGGAAGCCCATGTCCATGGAAATCGCCGCGATGGCGCCGGTAACATTGACCGGCAAGTGCTTGCCGACTTTCTCGTCGGCGATCTTGCCGATCTTTTTTAACAGCTCGCAGTAGCGGCCATGGACTTTCGTTTCCTGGGCGATTTGAAAAAGCCGGTCGGCGCGCGGATCGCCGCCGGTGTGGATGCCGTGGCCGATGCCGGGGATGAGTTGCTTGTTCGCCAGGCGTTTTTCCACGGTATTCTTCGCGACCGCGTCGAGATCCGTTTCTTTCGATCCCCGCGGCAGCGCGTCGTTCAGCATCTTGGCGCAATACTCCGACGAACCGAGATGCACGCTGCCGGCGCCAAGAATGGCGGCGGCCACGGCGCCCTGGATCGCCTCCGGCGCCGAGTGAAATGTCATGCGCGCCGCCGCCGCGCCGGTCGTCATGCCGTGGTCCACAAGCACGATCAGCATGCTGTCGATCATGCGACCCTCTTCGGCGCTCGGCATGCGCCCTTCAAGCATCAAATAAACCATCTGGGCAAAGCTGATTTTGCCGAGCAACTGCTCGTTTAAATCATAGCCGCGCACAAAAATCTTATCGAGCTCCGCCCTGCCCATCGATGAGACGAGTTTCGGGGTTTCGGCCATATCTACCTCCAGTTTCTAGTTCAAGTTTCCAGTCTCTAGTTCGTGATTTCAACAACAAGGAACTTGAAACCAGGAACTAGAAACTTTTGATTCAATCCAGCCGCAAAAGCTTAGCGGCGTTTTCGCCCATGATTTTTCTTTTGGTGTCGATATTGAGATCCGTCCGGTCCATCACCGCCCGCGGCGAGCCCGACAGCTTGGCATCCCAGTGCGGATAGTCCGATGCAAACAAGGCGCGCTCGGCGCCTACGGCGCTCAATACTTCGCCCAATCGAGTTTCGTCCGGTTCGAACGAGGTGTAGCACTGGCGGCGAAAATAGTCGCTCGGTTTCATTTTCAGCCAGGGAACTTGAAAGGGCAGAATCTCGTAGTGCTCGTCCATGCGCCAGAGCCAGTAGGGCAACCACCCGGCGCCGGATTCAAGGAAAGCCACCTGCAATTCCGGATGCCGGTCGAGAGTGCCTTTGCAGATCAAACTCAAGCTGGCAAGCATTTGCTCAAAGGGATGCGAAATCGTATGGGTAAAAAACCATTGGCCGGCGAAGCGATCAACGCCTGCAGTCGGCAGAAAGGCGCCGGAGCCTTCGTGCACCATCAGCGGCACGCCAAGTTCCGCGAGGATTTTGTAAAGCGGATCATAGTACGGATCGTCCAGAGTTCGGCCTTTGACGGGATTTGGGCGAACGAACACCGCCTTGAACTTGAGTTCGACAACCGCGCGGCGGGTTTCCCCGACCGCCGCTTCGATGTCCTGCACGGGAACCGCCGCCACGCCCATAAGCCGTGAGCGGTCCGCGCCGCAATAGTCATAAAGCCAGTTGTTGTAAGCGCGGCAGAGCGCCGCGGCATACGCTTCTTCCTCCACCGAAGGAAGGTAAAGGCCGGCAGAAGGGAACAGCAAGCCGCGCTCGATGCCGTCACGGTCCATGTCTTTGAGCCGTTCGCGGGGATCGGTGGCCAGGTCGCGGTGTTCATTGACCGGCGAGCCGTCGCCTTTTATTCGAAATGGCGATTCGTCCGGCCTCCTATGGTGGCGCTTGCCTTCGAGGAGAAACAAAAGTTGCCCGTTGGCGACCTGCTCGATTTTCGGCGCGCGCGCGCGAAACGGCGCTTCAAGATAACGCTCCCACAGGTCATCGGCTTCGCGCACATGGCCGTCGATATCGATCACGCGCATAAGTTCCTCTTTCAGTACTGTGCCATTCTTTGTTGCCGCGGGACGGCCCTGGCTAGAGATCACGCACTGCGAGCACGTCTCTAGCTTTGAACTTTGAACGTTGAACCTTGAACCGAATCAATAGCTGCTCTCTACCGGGCGTGCCGAAATATTGCAAGGGCATTCGTCTTGTTGACCGGCGTGGCTTGTTGTCGCGTTTGCAAGCGACAACGGCTTCAATATAGATTCGCAATGCGGAAGCCCGATTGCGCCTGCGAGCGAGGTGGCGACTTCCGCGAAACAATCTCAGGAGGGGTCTTATGGTTCAATACGCACCGAAACTGACCTTTGGTCCTGAAGTGGCTGATTGGCAGGAGCGCCTGAACCCCGAGCGCATGCGGCGCGGGCGCGCGGCGCGGGCGCAGATGCTGATGCGCAAGTACGGCGTTGCCGCGATCCTCGAAGCAAATCATCAGAACATTCGCTATCTGACGGCGCTCAAGGGTTTTACCTATCCGATGTGCCGCTATGTGCTGTTCTTCGCGGAGCACGATCCGGTGATGTACGAGCACGACGGCTATTATCACCAAATGCCCGACCAGTGCCCGTGGATCAAGGAGTGGCGGCCTGCGCGCTCCTGGCTGACGGGTTCCCCTGGACCGGAAGCCTGCGCAGTGGAAGCGAAGGCGTTCGCCGCTGAGATCAAGGCGGAGCTGGAGAAACGCGGCCTGCTGGGCGAGAAGCTTGGCCTCGGCGGCTTCGACGGGCTGGCACGCGAAGCATTGGTCAACGCCGGCGTGAAAAATGTCGTCGACACGCGCAATCTCATGCTCGAAGCGCGCATGGTCAAGAATCAAGATGAGGTCAGCTGTCTCAAGACCTGCGCGGCCATGGTCGACGGCGTCTGGTTCCGTGTCTGGGAGAATTTAAAGCCCGGCATGAAAGACACCGACTTGATGACTCTCGGTTCCACGGCCGGATACGAACTCGGCTTGGAGTCCGCCGTTCCCGGAGGATGGCGCACGGGGCCGATGACCTTCGACCGCGGTTGCCACGCCACCAGCCGGGTCGTTCAATTCGGCGATCTGGTTTACGGCTCTTATTGCGGCGCGACTTATATGGGTTACGGCAGCTGCACCTACCGGACCTTCATCGTCGGCAGAAAGCCGACAGCCAAAGAACAGGACTGGTATAAGGAAGTACGCGACCGGATCGATTCGGTCATCTCCGAGATCAAGCCCGGCAAGACGACGGCGGATGCGGCGAAACATTTTCCACCGGCAACCAAGTGGGGCTACAAGAGCGAGGTTGAAATCCTCGCCAGCGAAATCGGCCACGGCATCGGCCTAGGAACCAGCACCGGTTACGACATGCCGATCATCAATCGTTTGTGGTCGCTGGATCATCCGCAAGTTTTCGAAGAAGGAATGACACTGGCGGTGGAATCACGCGAAGGGGAGACGCGCGTAGGCGGAGCCAGATTGGAAAACATGCTCGTCGTCACCAAGAACGGCGCTGAAATCATGGACTACTTCCCGCGCGATGAGATCCTGGTGGCGCCGCGGTGAGGCGACGCCACTGTATCCGGCCGAACACGAAATATCCGCATGCCCGTTGATCTCATAAAATCCATCACCGTCGTCGAGTGCGCGACGTTCGTCACCGGCCCGTATGCGACGGCACTGCTGGCCGACCTGGGCGCGCGGGTGATCAAGATTGAGTCGCCGCCGACGGGCGATCCCTATCGTTACTTTGCGCCGGACCCGCACTACAGTTTCAACTTTGCCCATCTCAATCGCAATAAAGAAAGCTTGGCGCTCGACTTGAAATCGCCGGAAGGGAAAGACATATGCTTGGACGTGGTTAAAAAGGCGGACGTGTTCGTCGAAAATTTTCGTCCCGGCACTGCGGATCGTTTGGGGCTCGGCTACGATGCGCTTGGCGCAGTCAATCCCAAGTTGGTCTATTGTTCGATATCGGCTTTCGGCCAGAGCGGTCCTTGCGCGGAAAAGCCGGGATTCGATACTCTGGGCCAGGCGATGAGCGGGTTGCTTAGCCTGCTCAGCGATCCCGACGACCCAAAGGTTATGGGGATGGCAGTGTCGGATTACGTTACCGGTCTTTCGGCGGGTTTCGGCATTCTGGGCGCGTTGTTGGCGCGCCAACAATCCGGCGTCGGTTGCCGGTTAGATACGTCGCTGCTGCAAGCGACACTTTCTTTCATCGGCGAGAGCGCGGCGGGCTACTTGCGCGCCGGTAACGTCCCTAACCGCATGGCGCGGGTGAAAAACGCCCACGCGTTTGCCTTTGTCTGCAAAGACAATCTGCCGCTGGCGATTCACTGCTCGGTGCCGGAAAAGTTCTGGCTTGCGCTGCTGCAAGCCGTCGAGCGAACGGACCTCGCGACCGAAGAAAAGTTCAGGAGCCGAGACGCCCGCCGCGAGAATTACGAAGCGCTGGAACAGACGCTGGCACCGCTCTTCAAGTTGCGAAGCCGGGACGAATGGTTGCGGCGCCTGGAAGCGAACGATGTGCCGGCGGCGCCGTTATATACCATCGCCGAAGCGATGGCCGATCCACAGGTGTCCCATCTGCAGTTGATCGAAGAACTCGAGCACCCGGTGGCCGGCAAAATGCGCCTCGTCGGACCGCCGGTGCGTTACGACAACCAACCGCGGCAACCTAGTCTTCCTCCGCCTCTAGTGGGCGAACACAGCACTGCGATCTTGCGCGAGCTGGGCAAGAGCGATGCAGCGATCCGGCGGCTCCAGGAGCAAAAGATCATAGGCAGCCGAGAGTGACGGTTTTTTTGCTGCCATGACGTTAACCGCTCAGCCCACATTCCGCGCCACCCGCTCGTCGCGCTTGAACATGCGAAGCGCTGAACCTGTGTCGAAGCCCGGCTATAGCGCTGCCTTCGCGTTCGGATTGCTGCTTATGCTGGCGGTCCAGCGCATGGCTTGGTGCCAGACATTCCCGGCAACGACGCCGGAGATCTTCCGGCAATTTTCCGAACAAGTGGTCAAGATCGAAGTCGTCGAAATCGGTTCAGCGGCCAAAGCCTCCATTGGAACCGGATTTTTCGCCACCGCCGGCGGTCACATTGTCACCAATTATCACGTCATTTCTAAACTGATTCATTCGCCGGAGCGTTATCGCGTCGAAGTCACCGACGCCGCAGGGCGGACAAATCAGGCGATGGTTTTGGCGGTGGATGTGATTTACGATGTGGCGGTGCTGCGCGGCGCCGTCCAGGCAAAGGGTTTTCTGAAATTTGAACCGGCGCGCATTCAACAGGGGACCCGCCTTTATTCTTTAGGTCACCCCAAGGATCTCGGCCTGACGATCGTCGAGGGCACCTACAACGGGCTTTTGCAGCATACGCTTTACCCAAAAGTTCATTTTACCGGATCGCTGAACCCTGGAATGAGCGGCGGGCCGACATTGACCGAGGCCGGACGAGTGGCGGGTATCAACGTGGCGACCGAAGGCGAGCAGATTAGCTATTTAGTGCCGGCGGAGCGCGCGCAGGCGCTTGTGGAAAAAAGCCAGGGGATCGAGACCCGTCCGGCGGCAAGCTTTCTTGCCGAGGTGGGCCGCCAGATCCATGCCTACCAAGCCGACTATCTTGCCGGCATGTTCGCCAACCCAAAACCAAGTGTTGTGCTTGGACCGTACGAGTTGCCGACCAAACCGGCGCCGTTCTTTCGCTGCTGGGCGGATGCGCTCAGGCGCAAGGAACTTCCCTACGTGGCCGTCAACCATGCTTGTTCCACCGATGACTATCTCTTCGTGTCCACCCAGCAGTCATCGGGCATTATCGGATTTTTTCACCAATTTTTATCAACCGACGAGCTTGACCCGATTCGTTTTTACTCGCTCTATGCGGCTCAGCTCGCTTTGGGGAAGGCAGGCATGGCGGGAAACGAAGAGGAGGTGACGCCGTATCGTTGTTATACGAGAAATGTAAGCAACCCGACCGGAAAGGTCAGGGCCGCGTTGTGTGCTCGCCAGTACCTAAAACTGCCTGGGCTATACGATGCCGTGCTCAAGGCGGCGACCGTCGGTTCCCGAAACGCCGGTCTGGTGAGCACCCTTAGCCTTTCGGGCGTCAGTTATAACAACGTCGAAACATTGTCCCGCCGCTATCTGGATAACATCCGATGGCGCCGCTAGGTTATATCGAGGTCCTCGATGCCAAGGGCCGCGTCAGCGAGCGCTTCGCTGTGGATGTCTGGCCCGTTACCATCGGGCGCGCCTATACGAACCGCATGATTCTCGACGATCCCTTCGTGTCGCCCGAACATCTCTCCGTTGCCCCGGACGAAAACGGGCGGCTTTATGCCGCTGACTTGGACAGTGTAAACGGCCTGCGCGATGCGCCCGGCGGCAAGCGGGTGCCCAGGCTGCCGCTCGTCTCCGGCGCGCCGTTTCAGATCGGCCACACCGTGCTGCGTTACTGCGAGCCCCAACAGGGAGTGGCGCCAACGGCAGTGGAGGGCGACGGACTCGGGCAGCGCCTGCCGTCGTGGTGCCTCGGTCTGGCGAGCTTGATCCTCGTCATTGTCGTGCTCGTCCTGGAAAATTATTTTGACAGCTACGAGCGCTTCAATCTCGCGCGCAGCCTGAGTGAGACGCTAACGACCCTGTCAATAATTTTCACCTGGGCCGGTATGTGGTCGTTGTCGAGCAGAGTAGTCATCGGCCGGTTTCACTACGCCGAACATTTCGCCTTGGCCTGCGGCGCGATCATGGTTGCGCTCTTGTTCAACGGCACCGCCGAGTGGCTGGAGTTTCTCCGTCCCAGTCTGCCAGCGCTCTGGGTCGCCTCGGTGTTTGGCTCCGGCGCGCTTCTGGCGGGGCTGGTTTTCGGTCATCTCGGCTGGGCGTCATCGATGCAGGGGCGTTCACGTTTGTGGGCCGGCCTCGGCGTCAGCGCCGCGGTCATCGGCGCCGGCGTCATTGCCGACTACGCCGCGCGCCACACGTTTAGCACCGCGATGGAATATTCCGCGGTCATCAAAGCCATCGACTCTCGCTGGTTGCCGGCCGTCTCCATCGATCAGTTCATCGCGGATAGTCAAAAAATCAAGAAAGAACTCGAGGCGCTGGCGCAAAAGGCCAAGCCGGCTCAGCCGTAGAAACGCTGCCTGATTTGACTTGGTTGGAACCTGTGGCTAGTGTACGCAGGGCGTTGCCTGTCTCGTCTTTCAAAGGTTCACGGTTTACAAGTTCAAGGGGACGCAACTATGATCTATGACGTTGAGATTAATTCCGCGGCGCACTATCCGGCAGCAGATGTGCCCGGTTTGATCGAATTGGCCGAGCAAGTCGGCTTTGGCGCTTTCTGGAAGGGCGAATCGAACAGCACCGATCCCTTGGTGCTGCTCTCCGCCGTCGCCGGCCGGACAAAGACGATCAAACTGGGGACCGCTATCTACCATATCTATGGACGCAGCCCGGTGACACTGGGCATTCAGTCGGCGACGCTGCAAGACTTGTCGGATGGGCGGCTGCTCCTGGGTCTGGGCGTAGCCAACAAGGCCATCGCCGGCTGGCATGGCGGCGTCTTCGACCGGCCGCTGAAACGGGCGCGGGAATATATCGAGATCGTGCGCAAAGTCGCAGCCGGCGAGCGCGTCGAGTACGACGGCGAGATTTATCAGACCGGCAAGCGTTTTCAACTTTCGTGGAAGCCGAAACATCCCGACCTGCCCGTCTACCTTGCTGGGCTTGGACCACAAATGACCAAGCTCGTGGGCAAAATTTCCGACGGCGTGTTCATCAATATGGCGACGCCGGCCAAGGTGAGAGAAATCGCCGCGCGGGTCCGCGAGGGCGCCATCGAAGCCGGCCGCGATCCCGGCAAGATCGAGATCATCGCCAAGTCGCGTGTGTCGCTCAACCCTGACAAGAGCGCCGCCCGCGCCAAGCTGCGCCAGGTGCTGACTTTCTATAACATCGCCGATCACTACAGCGATATGCTGCGTGGTATGGGCTTCGAAAAAGAAGTCAACGCGATCCATGAAGCGTTTCAAAAGGGCGGCTTCAAGGCGGCGATGGGCGCGCTGACGGACGAATACATGGACAAGCTGCCTGTGGTTCCGGCAAGCGATATTCGTGAGATCAAAGACAAAATGAAAGACTTTGAAGAAGCCGGCGTCACCCGCATGGTGATTCCCTACGTGCCGGTGACCGAGCCAGTGGTCGAAGACGCGCGGCGGTTTTTTGAAGCGTGGGGGCGCGCTTAATTAGTTTCTCGTTCCAAGTTTTTGGTTTCTAGTTTGGTTACGACAATCCGTTCGACTTAAACGGTCAGGAACCTGAAACTAGAAACTACAAACTGGAAACTCAAATCAACCGAAGGGAGATTTTCCATGTGTGATTTTGCTGCGGATGCGAAGGCCGCCGAAGAGTTGATGGTAGGCCGTACCCTGAGCGTGGCGCGGGTACGTGAGCTCAATGCCAAGGATTATTTTTACCAGATGCTGAAAGACAACCCGGAGATGCTGAAAATCTATCCGGGCATCGAGAACGAACTGTTACAAGGCGCCATCGACTGCCATATCCACGCGTTTCCCGATTTTGTCCATCGCTCGCAGGACATGATCCAGATCGCCATCGAAGCGTCCAAGTGCGGCATGCGCGCCATCGCGTTCAAAGATCATTGGAATATCAGCGCCACCTCGGCCTATCTTACGCAGCGGTATATCGACGACATGATCGCCCGCGGCGAGCTTACCCACCGCGTCGAAGTTTACGGCGGCGTCGGCATGTGTTTCGGCATGCGGCCCGAATACGTCCGCGTCGGGCTTCAATATCCTAACTTCAAGATGATTTGGTTTCCGACCTTCACGTCTTACGGTTTCTGGCGCGGCGCCGGCCGCCCCGACCATGAAGGGGTACGCCTGTGCAGCGACGACGGCCAGGTGTTGCCGGAAGTGAAGCAGATCATGGAAATGGCCGCCGAGAAGAAAGTCGGCATCGGCTTCGGCCATACCGACTTTCAGGAGCTGTTGCCGTTGGCGCGGCTGGCCAAAGAAATCGGCTGCCGCGCCACCCTCGATCATCCGTTGCTGGAGCTGAACAAGCTCTTGCTCGACGAAATGAAGCAGCTGCGTGATCTGGGCGTTTACGTCGGAACTTATTGCCAGCCGATGATTCCGAGTTTGTACCAACCCGTCGCCGATCCGATGGAAACTATCCGCACGATCAAAGAAATCGGTCCCGACCGCTGCGTCATCGGCAGCGACTTCGGCCAGGTGCTGCACATGGACGCTGTCGACGGCATGCGGGTGTTCATCCGCGCGTTGCTCGGTTTCGGCATCAAGCCCGACGAAGTCAAGATCATGCTCAAGGACAATCCGGCAAAGCTTATGTGGTTGGATGGGTAAGTTTCCGCGCGCGCGGAGAATCATCAACGTAAAGCGTGGTTCTCATAGGCATCGGAAAACCCTGCTTATGGCATAGGCCGAGTGTGAGCTCCCGATATTGCGTGTTCATGCTATCAATGCGAGGACCACCCGTGAAGACTGAATGAGATTTTTCTCTGATGCGGAAACCTCTCGCTGCAACTGGCGCAAATATTCCCGCCCTGGGAGAGTGATTCGAGGGTTGAGATAGGCATCTCCGTCCATTGATGATGCGTCAATCGCCTGGAGATAACCCGCATCGACAAGTTCTCGAACCACCGCAATGGGAAGTTCGGACTGCTCATCGATCTCCTCAGGTAGGGCACTCCGAGACGCTAGATCGAGTATCCGAAAGTGTTCCTGCATCACGTCACCAATGCCCAACGCCTAGGCTGACCTGCCCGAGTCGGGTCAAGGTGTTGGTTGGGCAACCGCCAAAATTGAACTTGCTTTTGTTTTCAGTTTACGTGGCACGAGCGCCCTTTTTTTTGTAGTCCCTAATAATTACACGGGCCTACTTACAAGTCCTTTGCCGCCTTATTCACCTTTCGCTTTTCATCGGCTAAGACGCGCGCAAGGTATTTGCTTGTAGTATACCTAAGCAGCCCCAACGTATCTCTCCCGGTAACGGCGCTTGCCCAATCGATATCTGAATGTTTTTGCCTACCCGGGTGTGTTGCGGATATTCGAACTTTGCGCTGTAACCACTCTGATAAACGACAAGCTTAGAAGAGGTGGGTTTCCCGTAACGGGTCTCCATAGCTGTCGCCAAATCATTGAACCTCACCCCAGGAAATGTCCCGCTAATCATCTCTAGTTTGTCGTCGATTTGCTCCACTTCAATTTTTAAGGGTGTCTCGCCCATCTTATGTTCTGAACTGCCATCCCCATTCCTTATCCGCGTTCGGATATTTTCTGTCCAGAGCGTTGGGCAGGACAACACGCCCCAATCCTTTTTGCAAATCTTCTTCGTGCAGTCTCCTGACATCCTGAAGATGTTTGTACCGCACGTTTTTCACGGCGGCGGGAAGCATCGTATGGCGGTCTTTATTGCCTTTGCCGGCGCGCACCACGATTTGGTTCTGAGAAAAGTCGATATCCTTGACCCGTAACCGGCAACATTCCATGAGTCGCAGCCCGGCACCGTAAAGCAACATTGTCATTATCCAAGGCGTCCCGTTCAAACTGCCAAGAATCTTTGTGACTTCACTCTTTGTTAAAACAACAGGCAGTCGCTTCGGCCTTTGCGCGCGAATCACTCCGTCGATAAACCCAATCTTGAGGTGTAGGATTTCTTGGTAAAGAAAAAAAAGGGCGTTGAGCGCTTGGTTCTGAGTCGAGGCACTAACATGAGATTCGGTCGCAAGGCTTGAAAAGAACCGTCCGATCTCCGCCTCTCCCATCTCTGCGGGATGACGCTTGTTGTGGAAGAAGATAAATCTTTTGATCCACCCAACGTAGGCTTTCTCCGTCATCTAGCTATAGTGGCGCGTGCGAATTGCCTGGCGGACTTGATCAAGGAGCTTGGGTTTCGGCGGCGTTGCCGGTGCAACGACCGTTGCGCTGCCTTCGAAACGATTTCTGTTCAGTTGGTATATCTTGGCGCTTTCCATGTTGTCTCCTCCTGTAGGCGGCGCCGTTCAGGGTTCAGAGAAAAGACGCTTGCAAGTGGATTGGACCTTTCGCGTTCATACAACTTCCTCAGAAGCCTGGTGCGAAGCCCACGGGGTAAGCGTCCATATACTGGAAATAAATTCAGTAGTCAACCGCGCGGTGAATGTCCGCGTTTCGCGGACGTAAACCTGAATGGAAGGCGAAGTTACTTTCGTTCTTCCTGCGCGATGCGCTGGACTCGTCCATCACACTGAGCAGGTTGCCGCCCCGGAACTTTTCAATCTGTCCTTCGGTATAGCAGCGCCGGACAAGCTCCAGCGTAACGTTGAAGGTTTCACTGGCGTCGTTCCAACCGGTCACGCCAAAGACCAAATCAACGGTGAGCAGTGTGATAGGGAGTGTTACTTTTCCGGGGGCCAGTCACCCCCAGAGCTGCTTGGTTGCCAGCCGGGCGCCTTCGGCCATGGCGTTAAATTTCGCCCACACGATCTTTGGATGGACTTCGGGATTGTAAGTCGCCTGGGAGGAAAAACCACAGTCGCTCCCGGCGATGACGTTTTCCCGGCCGACTAACTTCGCATAGCGCAGGATGCGCTCGGCAATGAGTTCCGGGTGCTCGACGATGTTGCTCGCGTGCGTGATTACGCCGGGTATCAATACCTTGCCCTCGGGCAATTTTACGGTTTCCCAGACGTGATACTCGTGCTCGTGGCGCGCATTGGCGGCCTCGAAGGCATAGGCGCCGGCATTCACTTTCAAAATCAGGTCGACGATGTCTTTTAGCGGCGCGTCGTGGACACGCGGCCCCTCGTTGATGCCGTAGCAGGTGTGGAAGCGGATTTTTTCCGTCGGGATGCCGCGTAGCGCGTGGTTGAGCGCTTCGATGGATCTTTCGGCGATCTTTTGCCGCTCGGCTAGACTCAACGATGGATCCTGGCTGTGCACTTCAGTTAACCACGGATCGTCGATCTGTAGGACGAAGCCCGCCGCAACAATCGCCTGGTACTCCGTGCGCAGGGCCTCGCCAACCGCTTGCAAGTACTCCTCGTCGCTGCCGTAGTACTCGTTGGCGCCGACGCCGCTGGGCGCCACGGCGGGCATGAACGTTTCTTCGGGGTTCAAGCCAGTTAGCGCGGCCTTGAGATTGTCAATGTCTTTGCGGATCGCTTCTTGCCCACGATACTCGACCGGCCCGGTGCATACCATCGGCGTGCGCCGCGCGATGCTCCCGCCCATCATGCGCCGGCTGAAGTATTGTTCATAGTACTCCGGGAAGGCGGCCACTTCCGCCGCCCATTGCTGCCACGCGCCCGGTTTCAGCGTCTTCACTTCAAAGCCGCTGAGGCGCTCGCGCACGTAGGCGAAAAACCCCGGCTTTCCCTGCTCGCCGTCCGCTACGACGTCGATCCCACAGTCAACCTGTTTGCGAACAATCTCCGCTACCGCGCTGCGAACCCGCTGGGCGTAAGCGTTCTCGTCGTAGATTTCGCCGTTGATTTTTGCCTTCATCAAGTCGAGCAGGTCCGTGGGCCGCGCCAAACTGCCGCAGTGAGTGGTGAGAATCCGATCCGTGCTTCGCTTCATAATTGATTCTCCTTTTAAGTTAATGTGAATGGGTTCGTTACACGGGGTATCCTGGAACTCTTCGATTTTTTCCGCGCAAGAAAAGCATAGCGACAATAATCTTCAGCTTCCGCCGCCGTCAACTAGTTCGATAGCACCTGGAAGTTTCACGGTAAATGCGACCCGCAAAACGGGCGCGCACTAACACTGCATCGTTTGGATCGACCAATATGTGGAATGGAGGTTCCCATGTTTTTCGGAATGATGGTCGCAGCAACCGTCCAACGGCTAGGTTCAGCCGGTGCTGGAAGTGGTCGGCTGCACACCTTTGGGCGGGCTGCATTACCTGTACCCAGTCGCATCGGCTGGTTTGCCGGCATCCTGAACCTCAGGAACGTAGCGCCACGCATCGGGCTGAGATCCATCCAGATCGGTGATGCCATAGACCTTTGCGAGCTGGCCACTCGACAGAGACTGACCGCTCCAGCGCGCCACCTCGGGATCTGCTGCCAGGGCGGCGACGACACGGCCGACGTACCGTGGCGTTTCGGTGATGACGAAGTGCGGTTGCTTCGCGATGGCATCACGCCAGTTGGCTTCACTAACACCGTAGTTATCCAACATCTGCTCGGAACGTATCCAGCCGGCAGTCAAGGCAACGGCGGCGCACCGATGGGACCGAAGCTCTCGCGCCTGCGCCCAGGCCATGCGAATGACCGAGGTCTTGGCGAGATCATAGAACATCGACAACCGATAGTTTGCATTGTTGTATTCGGCGGTGCCGTCCGTCATTTCGACGACCATTCCGCCCGGATTCTTGATTAGGAGCGGTAGTGCGAAGTGGCTGGTGATGATATGCGTGTCGATGGCGAGCCGCAGCATGCGCAGGCCGTTTTCCAGCGAGTGCTCCCACACCGGCACGTTCCACTCGATCAAAAAATCCGCGCCCCACACATTGTTGACCAGGACATCCAGGCGGCTTTGCTCGGACTCGATACGCGCCACCAGCGCTTGCACTTGAGCCGGGTCCAAATGATCGGCTTGCACGGCGATGCCTTGGCCGCCAGCATGCTGTACCAGCTCGGCCGTCTCTTCAATCGTTTCGGGCCGGTTTAATTCGGAACGCTGCGTGCGCGTCGTGCGGCCGGTGCAGTACACCGTGGCTCCAGCCGCGCCAAGTTCGACTGCGATACCGCGGCCCGCGCCGCGCGTTGCCCCCGCGACCAACGCCACTTTGTCTTTAAGTATTTGACTCATCATCCAACTCTCTCTCGCTGGTTTCCGCAACTGCCCGATTGAAGTCGTCAATCTTGCCTAAAATGAATTCTTGGTCTTCCTTAAGCAGCGAGTTATTAAAGAGTCCACAATTGAGTAACCAAACAGCGGCCGAGGGGTGAGACCTGGAGAGCGCGGGCACAGGAGCGCAAAGGTTGTTTTCAGGCCCTGCCGGCGGGCATTTCCACCTATGGATAGGACGATGTGGTGGCCGGCAAGGCAGAGAACCATTGACCGCGATCGGAAGGGCTCGCCTCTCGGTCGCACTAGCGACATAGTCTCTAAATAACGAGCTCATTAGTAATAGTTTCGCGTTTGTGGAGATCTTTATGGTTTTCATATTTGCGAGGAATGAGATTCCTTTCAACCATCGCGTTCACCTTAGCTGCTGAGATTATTTCTACAGTTCGCGCGCGATGCGCTGGACTTCGTCCATCACCCTGAGCAGGTTGCCACCCCAGAGTTTTTCGATCTGCGCTTCCGTATAGCCGCGGCGGGCAAGCTCTAACGTCACGTTGAAAGTTTCGCTGGCGTCGTTCCAGCCAGTCACGCCGCCGCCACCATCAAAGTCCGAGGCGATACCGGCATGGTCGATGCCTAATAATTTCACGGCATAGTCGACGTGATCGACGAAGTCTTTGACCGAGGCGGGCGGATCGCCAGGATACTGGTCGTCGATGGCCGCGAGTTTCTCTTGATATGCGGCGCGGTGCTCCGGTGACATTTGGCTCAGGGCCGCTTGAAAGAGCGTGCGCTGGCGCGGGGAGTTGGGCTCGGGCAGGTTGCATTGTTGTCTTAGCGCCGCCAGCGCCGCGCTACGTTCGGGGGAATCCGGTTTTGCCCGCTTGATGAAATCGCCATAGGCGACGATCTGAACGACGCCGCCGTTTTTCTGGAGCGCGAGAAGTTGTTCATCGTCTATATTGCGGCTCACGTCGCAGAGGGCGCGCGCCGCGGAGTGCGACGCGATGATCGGGGCTTTCGACAGCGCCGCCGTTTGCATCATCGATTGCTTGGACGCGTGGGAGACATCGACCATGATTCCAAGCCGATTCATCTCGGCGATCATCTGATTGCCGAGGGGCGAAACGCCATTCCATTTCCAACCGTCGCGCTCCCCGGTGTGCGAATCCGCGAGCTGGTTGTGGCCGTTGTGCGCCAGCGAGAGATAACGCGCGCCCCGCTCATAGAACTCTTCAACCCGGCCGATGTTCGTGCCGATGGGATAGCCGTTCTCAACGCCCACCAGAGCGGCCTTTTTACCCTCGGCCTGTATGCGCCGCACGTCGCCGGAGGTCAAGGCCAGCTGTATCTGATCCGGCGCGATCTCGCCAACGAAACGGTGAATCGCGTCGAACTTCTCGACCGCCGCGTTGTAGGCGCGCTCGTAACCAGCGGGTTTGAGGGCGTCCGGATTCTGACTCTCCCTTGTCTGGCCGACGTAAACGACAAGGAACACCGCATCGAGGCCCCCTTCGATCATTTTTGGCAGGTCGAACTGGGTGTCGAGGCGCCGGCTGTAATTGGCCTGGCCGACGAGATTGGCAGGCGCAAAATCCACATGGGTGTCGAGGATGAGGACCCTTTCGTGGATCGCGCGGGCATGCTTGAGCAGCGCCGTTTCTCCGCCAGGCGATGGCGCAAATGAGGATGAGCCAGATCCAGCCGTGCGCATGGCAATCATCAAGGCAAGCAAAGTGGGTAGCGTATGGAATGGCGTTTGGAGCCCACCGGTTGTGACATAACCCAAGGTAGCATTAGCCGCTTGGCCGATCTACAACGTGGCAAAATCACCCTGTCACAATGATCATGGTTCAATACGATTTAAACGGCTTCAACGTTTTGAACGGTGGTTAATGACCGTTTTCCGTCGCCGCTGCGTAACGCTCGATCACGTGATCCGTCATGGCGACGGCGAGTTCGTGCTCGCCGAAAAATACCTTGCCGGCGTTTTCCTTTTCGAGGAGACCGGCTTCTTCCTCGCTATGCGTCCGCACGACCGTCTCAATGCGCGGGTTGACGGTGCGCGCGACCTCGATCATGCGGCGCACCTTGAGTGTGTCCGGGGTGGCGATCACCAGCATGCGCGCACGGTGAATATGGGCTTGAATGAGAACAGCGGGATCGGAGGCATCGCCGGAGACCGCCGGCACATCGCGCGCGCGCAGCCGTTCGACGATCTCGCGATTTTCTTCGGCGACGACAAACGAGATGCCCTTTGCCGCAAGCGCCTCGCCGATGCGCCGGCCAACGCGGCCGTAGCCGACCAGCACGACCTGTCCGGTAAGGCGCTTGAGATCGACGGTCATTGGCAGCGCCGCGAGCGGATCATCGGGGCGTTCCAGGGCCTGGGCGAGCTTGGAACGCGAACGAATCCAGGCCTGTGCCGGCTCGATGGCGTGAAACACCAGAGGATTCAAGGCGATCGAGATGATCGCCCCGGCGAGAATAAGGCTCTGGCCTTCGATCGGCAGAAGTCCAAGGGAAAGTCCCAGTCCGGTCAGAATAAAGGAAAACTCGCCGATCTGCGCCAGGCTCGCCGATACCGTAAGCGCCGTGTTGAGCGGATAGCGAAACAGCAAGACGAGAAAAAAGGCGGCCAGCGACTTGCCCAAGACTATGATTAACACGACTACAAATACATGGAACGGTTCGCGAACCAGTACTTGGGGGTCGAAGAGCATGCCCACCGAAACGAAAAACAGAACCGAGAATGCGTCCCTGAACGGCAGAGATTCTTCCGCCGCACGGTAGCTTAGAGGCGACTCGCTCATGACCACGCCGGCGAAAAAGGCGCCGAGAGCGAAGGAGACGCCGAACAGCGCGGCGGAACCATAGGCGATGCCGACGGCGGCGGCGATGACGCACAAAGTGAAAAGTTCGCGCGAGCCGGCGCGAGCGACCTGCCAGAGCAGGGCTGGGAAGACCCGCCGGCCGACGACCAGCATGAGGAGGATGAAAACCGAGACTTGACCGAGGGTGAGTGCGACCGTGATAAGTAAACCACGATCCGCGGCTCCATCCGCAAGGGGCGCCGCGCCGCCGCCAAGATACAGAGACAGTGGCGGCAGTAATACCAGTACCAAGACCGTCACGAGGTCTTCAACAATTAGCCATCCGATGGCGATGCGGCCGTTGACAGTCTCCAGAACTCCCCGACTTTCCAGCGCCCTGAGGAGCACCACCGTGCTGGCCACGGAAAGAGCGAGGCCGAAGACGACCCCAGCAGAAAGACTCCAGCCCCAGAGCGCAGCAACACTGGCGCCGAGCAATGTAGCCACGACGATCTGGACGACGGCGCCGGGTAAGGCGATGTGGCGAACCGCTAACAGATCGTTGAGAGAAAAATGCAAGCCGACGCCGAACATCAAGAGCATGACGCCGATCTCGGCGAGCTGTCCCGATAGCTCGATGTCGGCGACGAAGCCGGGCGTAGCGGGGCCGAGGATAATGCCGGCAATCAGGTAACCGACCAGCGGCGGCAGCTTGAGGCGCGCAGCGATAAAGCCTAGGACGAGTGCAAGCCCCAGAGCAGCGGCGATTGTCGTGATTAAGCTCACGCTATGCGGCACGCTCTTTGCTCCCTATTCTTGGGTTCTGCCCATCTGCGCGCAAGGGCGGTTCCCTCGAACTTTCGCGTCAAGGGCGCGCGGCGGTTGTCAATCGAAACAACCGGTCAAATTGAGGTGGTACGGCTCAAGGATAATGCGTGATTGAGCCAAGCTACATTGAAAACATTAAGCTCGCAACTTTTGCGGCGAAATTCCGCCGGGCGAAGTTGGTTTGATCCAAGGCTCATCCGCGGCTTGCATACTTTCCCGCCTGGTGCGTTTGCGCTACTCTGCACCGATCCCAATTTCACGGAGCATTCTTTGCTTTAACTTCGGAGATATTTTTGCATGGACCGTAAATGGTGGCTGGTTATCTTTGGCTGCATCACCCATGCCGTGAATACGGGTTTCGCCTATTTCGGCCTGAGCGCGTTCTTTCCTTCCTTCGAGCGTGAGTTCGGCTGGAGCCGGACGGCCATCTCGGGAGCGTTTTCGCTGGCGCGGATCGAATCCGGTCTCTTGGGTCCCATCGAAGGCTATTTCGTCGATCGCGTGGGGCCACGGCGAATAATGTTCATCGGCATCGTCATCTGTTTTCTAGGTTTTATCTCCCTCAGTTTCGTCGATTCGTTGCCGACTCTCTACGCCGCCATCGTTTTGGGCATCGTGCTCGGTTCGAGCCTCGGTTATCACATGCCGATCAGCTTGCTGATTGCAAAGATTTTTCGCGAGCGACGGAGCTTTGCGTTCGGCATTTTTCGCATGGGCCCGGGATTGTCCGGCGCGCTGGTGCCATTGGTCGGCGCGATGATCGTCGGGTGGGGCTGGCGCACGGCCGCAGTGGTCTCGGGCTGCATGCTCTTAGCCACGAGCCTGCCGCTTGCCTACCTGATCAATAGGATCGCACGGGCGGAAGAAACAGAGGCGGAGTTCTCGTCGGCAACTAAAGCCGCAGAAGCATCGACAGCCCGCAGATCTTTAGACCCGCAGTTTACCTTAAAAGAAGTGTTGCAGCTCAGGGCTTTTTGGTTTCTCTCCGTGGCGATGGCGTTGCGCCACATGGTTACCGAAGGTGTTTCGGTGCACTTCGTTATTTTACTCGTGGATCGGGGATGGAGCACGGAAGCGGCGAGTAGCCTGCTCGGGGTGTCCGCGCTGATCGGCGCGCCGGCGCGCATTGGCATGGGCTGGTTGGGCGATCTTGCGGACAAGCGAAAACTAATCATGGGATTGCTGGTGGCGCTGAGCTTTTCCGTTTTGCTGATGGGTTACACCGCGGCGGCGATGGTGTTCACGTTGTGCATGATCATTTACTCGCTTGCGTACGGTGGCCTTGCCTCTTTGCAGGAGCCGATTCGCGCCGACTACTTCGGCACGAAGGCGTTCGCGACGATTCAGGGCGTCAGCCGGACTGTGACGACCATCGGTACCTTCATGGGACCGATTGTCGCGGGTTTCCTATACGATCTCACGCACAGCTATGCGATTGCCTTTACCGTTTTCTCCGTCGTCAGTTTGTTATCGCTGCTGCTCATGTTCCTCGCTAAACGCCCAGCGCGGTAACAACTCTGCCGGAGCTCCTCGGTTGACAATTCTGCTCCCGATTGTAGTAGGATCGCGCCAGTTCTCAGCCAAAGGAGCTTGGCGCTATGAAAGCAGCCGTGTTGCACAAAGTGCATGATCCAATGACCATCGAGGATTTTCAAATGCCGAAGATTTCTCCAGACGAGGTGCTCATCAAAGTGAAGGCCTGCGGTGTATGCCACACCGACTACAAGGTCATCGAAGGGCGCATCCAGAGCCGCCTGCCGGCGATTATCGGCCACGAGGTATCGGGCAGCATCGAGGAAGTCGGCGCCGGCCAGCGCGGCGCGTTCACAGTGGGCGATGCCGTCATCGTGGGCACGCGCTATCGTTGCGGGCACTGCCAGTATTGTGTCGCGGGGAGGGAAAATCTTTGCCGCAGCCGGCCCAATCCGTCATCGCTGACGCGGACGGACGGAAGAGAAATTTATCGCTGGAACGTCGGCGGTTTCGCGCAGTATCTCGCCCTGCCCGGATACATGGTTTTCAAGCTGCCGGAAGGCTTGTCTCTCGATGAGGCGAGCATCGTCGGCTGCCGCATGACCACGGCGTACAATGCGGTAAAAAATTCCGCGGCGATCCAGCCCGGTGATTCCGCGCTGGTTATCGGTTGCGGCGGCGTCGGGCTCAACACAATACAATTCCTACGCTGCTTCGGAGCCTATCCGATCATCGCTGTGGATATTCTCGATGCCAAACTCGAGGCCGCGAAGAAATTCGGCGCCACCCATGCCATCAACGCGTCGAGGGACGATCCGGTAAAGGCGGTGCGCGACATGACCGGTGGCGGCGTGAGCAAAGCATTCGAAGCGCTGGGCAACGTCAAAACCTCGGATCAAATCATTCAAGCCACAAGACCCGGCGGCACGGCGACGATTATCGGCGGCTTGGGAAAAGTGCCCTTCACCATTAGCGACGCGAGCTTCACCATGCAGGAAATCAAAATAGCCGGAGTGGCGCTGCGCCGCCCGACGGATGTGATCGAAGTCCTGCACATGGTGCGCGACAAGCGAGTGGACGTGACCGGGCTGGTTTCCAAACGCTATCGATTCGAAGAAATCAACGACGCGTTTCACGACCTGGAGGCGGGAAAAAACTTGATGGGGATCACGGTCTGGAACTAATGCGCGAAGCACGGGTTACCTATGAAGACAAGCAACTAGTGCTCGAAGAAAATGGCTGCGCTCTTACCCGCGCAAGGTTTAACCCTCGGCGCAACAATAACCCGGTGTAATGATGCGGCCTGGTTGCAGCGCTAGCATTTACGTTTGTGGACGGAGTATGTTGGGTCAAACCGCGGGTCGAAAGGTATTCTCTGTGAGCGATTGGTAATTGAATAGTTCCTAGGATTGGTGACTCATCAAAAAAGGAGGCGTTAAGATGAAACAGGCGATCATCCTAACTCGAATCCTACTGGCGATCGGTTTCCTAATCCTGCCGCCTTGGCAGTTAGTCCATGGCGCCGCGGCCAAACTGGACTGCGGTCCGGTGACCAATAAGAGCGAGGATCTGCCACGCTCGATTGCCATCGGCACCAATCCCGCCGGCACCGGCGCGCATTCCTTGGGCTCAGGACTAGCGGCGGTGGTCAGCAAAAAGACTTCAGTGACCGGCAAGGTGCAACCCTACAACGGGCCAAACGCCTGGATGACGCTGCTGGACAACGGCGAGTTGGAGTTCGGCATAATCAACATTTTGGACTCGAAAATGGCGGCGACGGGCACCGGTAATTACAAAAAGGCTCATCCGAGCATTCGCATCGCTCAGGGCGGCGTTTTTCCGTTTACCGTCGGATTGGTGGTCCGGGACAAGTCAAACATAAAACAAGTGTCCGATATCAAGGGCAAACGCATGGCCTGGGACTTTGGCGGGCATGCCATAAGCCAGACCTTGCAAAGCTCCATGATGGAAATCGGCGGTGTGAAGGGTAGCGATGTCATTCAAGTCCGGTTCTCAAATCTCAACGACGGCGTCCGGGCCGTAGCGGAAGGTAAAGTTGATGCCTCGATCGTGGCGCTCGGTATCGGTCTGGTCGAGGAAGTGAACGCCATGGAGCCGGTTCGCTTCATCGATTTGCCGAATACCGAAGAGGGCAATAAATTTCTCGGCCAGTACGGGGTAACGATTGTAAAGGCCTCGCCGACTACAGGCGTAAAAGGCGAGACCCATGTGCTTGGTTATCCATTGCAGCTCGCCACCTCGACAAAAGTCAGCGAAAAAACCGTGTATACGATGGTGAAGGCCTGGTGGGAAAACCTGGAGGAGCTGCAAAAGCTCCATCCGCTTTTTAAACGGTGGAAAAAAGAACATCAGGCGCTAACCAATTTCACCGTGCCCTATCACCCCGGCGCCATGAAGTTTTATAAAGAGGCGGGGGTTTGGACAGCCAAGCATGATGCCCGCACCAAAGAGATATGCGGTTAGGGACTTGAATTTCGTACGGGAGTCGCGGCATTATCGGCGCTTTGACTCTAGGCTCAAAACAACAGGAGCAAAAAAGGAGGGAAAGTAATGGTTAGTGAATTGAAAAAATGGCTCGCCATCGCCAGTATCGCCGGTTTGCTCGTACCGCCGATGCAACCGGCCGGCGCGGCTGCGGCCAAACTGGATTGCAGTCCAGTGACAAACAAAAGCGAAGATTTGCCGCGCTCGATTGCGATCGGCACCAATCCGGCGGGCACGGGCGCTCACGCCATGGGGTCGGCATTGGCGGCGGTTACGAGCAAGGCGACGAAGATAACGGGCAAGGTTCAACCCTACAACGGTCCCAATGCGTGGATTTCGCTTTTGGATAGCGGCGAATTGGAATTCGGCGTCATTAATATTCTGGACGCCAAGATGGCGGCCACGGGCACCGCGAACTATAAGAAACCCCATCGCAGTATCCGTGTGGCCGCCGGGGGCATTTTCCCTTTCACCGCGGGACTCCTGGTGCGTGACAAATCGGACATCAAGCAAGTTTCCGACCTCAAAGGAAAACGCATGGCTTGGGATTACGGCGGCCATGCGATCAATCAAACGTGGCAAAATGCCATGTTGGAAATGGGCGGCGTGAAAGGCAATGATGTGACGCAAGTGCGGTTTTCCAATTTAAACGACGGCGTGCGCGGAGTGGCGGAGGGTAAGGTGGATTCCTCGATTTCGGCCCTGGGGATCGGCCTCGTCGAAGAAGTCAATGCCATGGAACCCGTTAGGTTCATCAATCTTCCAGACACCGAAGCAGCCAACAAGGTTCTCGCGCCATACGGCGCCAGCGTCGTCAAGTCTACTCCGACGACCGGAGTCAAAGGCGAAACCCATGTTATCGGGTATCCGCTCCATCTGGTGACGTCTTCGAAGATGAGCGAAAAGGCCATATACACGATCGTCAAAGCGTGGTGGGACAATCTTGCCGAGCTGCAATCTTTCCACCCTATTTTCAAACGATGGGCGAAAGAACATCAGGCGTTGACTAATTTCACCGTGCCGTACCATCCAGGCGCCGTTAAATTCTACAAAGAAGCGGGCGTCTGGACTGCCAAACATGATGCGCGCACGAAAGAGATTTGCAGCTAACGCGTGAAACTAAGCTTTCGCGGAGCCGAGGCGATGACCTCGGCTCCGCCGACTTGAAAGGTTGCCCCCGTGGATATCGAAGAAAGCATACGTAATCGCGAGCTAAAGGGGCCGTTGCTATGGGCAGCAAATAGCGCCCTGATTGCGCTGCCTCTGGTCGGTGTCTTTTTTCTTCTCAACGTGCCCCAGATGATCGATTGGCTCGTGTTTAACGAGCAATACATGGGGTTATTCCTCGCTTTATCTCTTTTCGCCACCTTCCTTCTGGTGCCGGCGCGCGGCGCCAAAGACCGCTATCACGTTCCCTGGTATGACTTGATCGCCGCCCTGGCGGGGTTGGGGGTCGGCCTCTTTATCTTCATTCAGTATCCCAAATTGGTCGATACGCTGGGCGAAATCACCACGGAGAGTGTCGTTCTTGGCACCATCATGGTGCTGCTGCTGGCCGAGGGGTCCCGCCGGCTAATCGGCTGGCCGCTGGTGATCATCGCCGCTTGCTTCGTTACTTATGCTTTGTTCGCTTACGTCTTCCCGGGCGATTTCTACGGCCGCGGCTGGTCGGTGCCGCGCCTTGCCACCTATCTATATCTCGACGCCAACGGAATTTTTGGGCAGGCGTTACAGATCGGTTCCAGTATCGTTCTTGTTTTCATTCTTTTCGGCGAAGCTTTACATGCCGTCGGCGGCGCCGCGTTTTTGAACGATTTCTCCCTGGCGGCAATGGGGCGCTTTCGCGGCGGCCAGGCGAAGATCGCCATCGTGTCATCGAGCCTGTTCGGCAACATCAGCGGCAGCGCCGTGGCCAATGTCGTGGTGGACGGCGCTTTCACAATTCCCATGATGAAAAAGGCGGGTTACCCGCCTCCCGTTGCCGCCGCGGTGGAAGCAGTGGCGTCGACGGGCGGCCAGATCATGCCGCCCGTCATGGGGGCAGCGGCGTTTCTGATCGCGGAGTATCTGGGAATTCCTTACGCGGAGGTCGCATTGGCCGCGTTGGTGCCGGCGATTCTTTATTACGTCGCGCTTTTTATTCAGGTGGATCTTCTGGCGGCGCGCGGCGGCATCGTTGGTCTGCCCCGCGCCGAGTTGCCGCGTCTTTGGCCGGTGTTGAAACGGTCTGCGGGTTTTGTCGTGCCGTTAGTGGTTCTTATCCTGTGGATGTTTGTCTACAACCGCCGTCCGGAAGAAGCCGGGCTTCTTGCGGCGGCATCCGGTGTGATTGTCGGTTTTTTCACGCCCGGGATAAAACTCCGCCCGCGCGAGTTCGTCAAAATCCTGCTCGGCACCGGTCGCGGCTTGCTCGAGATAGCTGCTATCACGGGATTGGCGGGCGTCGTGATCGGCGTGTTGCAACTCACCGGTCTCGGTTTTACGTTAACTTTGACGCTGCTTAATCTGGGCCAGAGCAGCGCGATTCTTCTGCTCATTTTGACTGCCATCGTGAGCATCATTCTCGGCATGGGCATGCCGACGACGGCGGTGTACGTCTTGCTCGCAGTGCTGGTGGCCCCCGGTCTCGCCAAACTTGGTATCATGCCGATCGCGGCTCACTTGTTCATTTTTTATTTCGGCATGCTGAGCATGATTACCCCACCCGTCTGTATCGCGAGTTACGCTGCCGCGACCATCGGTAAAACCGATCCGATTCGCACCGGTTGGGAAGCCATGCGGCTTTGTTCCATCGCGTACGTCATTCCGTTTCTTTTTGTGTTCTCGCCATCGCTGTTGCTCTACGGTCACTGGTACATCGTGACGCTTTCGGTGGCAACCGCGGTGATCGGCTCTATTTTGCTCGGCGTCGGAATGGTGGGTTTTCTGTTCCGGCCGATCGGCGTGGTGAAGCGGGCATTTTTTATTATCGCCGCGGTCGCTCTGCTCATTCCCGTTACGAGCACCGGGCAATACGTCGAGTTGACCTGGGCGACCAATGCCATTGGATTGTTCCTGGCTATCGTCATGGTGAGCATTGAATGGCTGGCGCGCTCGGCGCGCGAAAAGTTACACGCGGTAGCAGTAACGACCGAAGGCAAGGTGACCTGAAGTTTAAGGCCGCAGGCGAGGAATCACCGGCCGGCTCGTCCTCGCTACTGCGATACGACGGCCTCATTGGGATTGATAACCAGGTTGCGGATGTTGGCGGGCAAAGCGAAAGGTTTCTCGATTTCGTACGCGCCAGTGCGAGCTCATCACGCTTCCGACAAGCTCGCGGCGTTTGCGGTAGGGTAATCGACAGCCTCTGAGCTACCTTATAACCCCGACTGTTTTAAGAAGCCTTCCTTTTCGAGATCCTTTAAAAAGCGCGTGTTGACGAACTCTTCGGGTCTTTTGTTCTTGGCCGCCGGTAGGCGTTGTGCCACTTCGGCGATAGCGTTGCGAATACCTTCCAGATTCGGGTAGCCGCTGTAATCCGTGACCTGCAGATAGCTCTGATAGGTCGCTTCGACCACTTCAGGGTCGGCGGTCATCAAATACTTGGTAATAACTTTCTTCGTGTGGTCCGCATGGGTAGCGGCGTAGCGTAGTCCTTCGAGGAACCCTTTCACAAAGTACTTGACGGTTTGGGGATTTTGCTTGATGAAACGGTCGGTGGTCTCGACCACTGTTTGCGGATAAGGAATGCCGAGATCGGCGATGTTTACCAGAATATTATAGCCTTGCTTTTTCGCGGCGAGATCCAAGGGTGGGGAAATAAGGGTCGCATCGATGGCACCGGCGGCCAATGCCTGAACCCGCGCGGGCTGCGTACCGACCTGCAAAATGGTTACATCTTTGGTGGGGTCCAAGCCAAATTTCTTGAGCACCATGCGTATGGCGGTGTCCGTTCCCGAGCCAAATCTGCTGATCGCGACTTTTTTGCCCTTCAGCTGGTCCCACCTGGTAATTTGTTTTGCGGCAACGACGCTGTAAGGCAGAGTGTTGACCGCGGCCGCGACCATTATCGTGTCCGCGCCCTGGGTGCGCGACGCGATGGTCGCCGGTCCCGAAGAGATCGAAAACTTGACCTCGCCGGAAAGTGCGGCTTGAGCCAAAATGGAGCCGGATTCAAAGACGATGACACGCGAATCAAGGCCATACTTTTGCCAGAGCCCGGCATCCCGAGTGACGAAAGAATAGACCATATTGATGGCCGGGCCGGCGACGCCGACCATCAGCGGCTTTTCGCCGTTAGCCCAACATGGGTAGGCAAGCAATAGCGAAAGCGCCAGCAGGCCGTTGACGAGAGAAACAGTAAATCGGTTCATCATTCTCCTTTAATTCTTCACGGGATAAATTTTACGCTTGGGGGAACACGCCGGCATATTTCGCATGAGTGAATACCAGCCGTGACTCCGGGTAATCGACGCATCCGACTTTAGATGCCTAGCGCTTCAAATAGGAGATTATTCACGCGCAAATCCAAAAAATTATAACCGGTCGGCAACGATATTGGAAGCAGCGAGTCTCGCCTAGGGCGAGTGCACGCCGCGCCGGCTGCTGAAAACACCGAACGCTTCGACGATTTCAGCGTAAACGGAAAACCTCAACGAATTCAACGTTCCCATTCGTTCCTTCGATAAACCGAGGACAGACTCTGAGGCTTTCGACGAAAAAAGGGCCATTTTTGGCCAGCTGCTAGTGGTCGCAGCCTTGGAGTGATATGAGCTGATTCAAGAAGCGGGAGGGTGATATGAAGAACCGTGAGATCACAGCCGCGTGGGCTTATCATGATGGCACCAAGCATTCCTATCAGAGCATCCGGACCAACCCGCACTATCTAGATTGGGAGATCCAGCCGGTCCCGTTTAAAATTTATCGCGATCTCGAGCCGATTTCTTTAAATCAGCATTTGACATCATCGGGGATGGCCGCGCTTGATGCGATTGCAATGACCGCCGCCGATGCCGAGGGTGTCGTCAGCCCGACGCGCCAAACTCTGGTGGAAATTCTTTTTCTTTCTGCGGGAGTTACCAAGCGCAGGAGTTATCCGGGCGGAGAGATGCTTTTTCGCGCCGCCGCTTGCACTGGCGCGCTCTATCACATCGATCTGTATGTTGTCTGTGGAGATCTTGAGGATCTTGAGGCGGGAGTTTATCAATTCAGCCCGCAAGATTTCTCGCTGCGAAAGTTGCGCGCGGGAGATTATCGTTCAGTCCTGGTGAATGCCAGCGGCGAAGAACCCTCCATCGTGAATGCACCATGTGTGATCGTCAGCGCCTCCACGTTCTGGCGCAATGCGTGGAAATACCAGTCGCGCGCCTATAGGCACTGCTATTGGGATAACGGCACTATTCTTGCCAACCTATTGGCCGCGGCGTCTGCTCGCAAGATTCCGGCGAAGCTCGTTCTCGGCTTCGTCGACGGCGCGGTAAGCGAGCTCTTGAACCTTGATAGCCAACGCGAGGCGGCGCTGTCTCTGGTCGCGCTTAGCGATTTGGCGACGCATCGCCCGAGGCCATCCGCCGCCATCGAGCCGCTCGCACTCGAGACCGAGCCGCTATCGACGAGGGAAGTTGAGTATCCGGCGATGCGGTCTATGCATGACGCGTCGTCTTTGGCGAGCGCAGCGGAAGTTGCATCCTGGCGCGATGGGGGGATAGGCGAAAGGCCGAGGGATGAAGTCGAAAAGGGAGGGCAACTGTTCATGTTGCAGCCATTCAAAGATGACGAGATGCCTCGGGATAAGATCGAGGACGTCATTATCCGGCGTGGGTCGACGCGCGAATTTGCGCGCGAGGCGATCACGTTCGCGCAGCTCTCCACGATGCTTGACCGGGCAACGCGCGGCATACCGTTCGATTGCTTGCACGCAGATGAGTCCCTCAATGATCCGTACTTGATCGTCAACGCGGTCGATGGGCTTCCGCCGGGCGCGTACGTTTACCAGCGAGCCGCGCGTGCTCTCGAGCTTCTTAAAGAGGGGGACTTTCGCCGCGAGGCGGGATATCTCGGCTTAGGCCAGGTGATTCCGGCGGATTGCAGCGTCAACGTTTACTTTCTCGCGGATCTTCATCGTGTATTCGAGCGTTTCGGCAACCGCGGTTATCGCGCCGCACAGCTCGAAGCAAGCATCATGGGCGGAAAACTCTACCTTGCCGCCTACGCGCAACGCCTCGGCGCCTCCGGGCTCACGTTCTTCGACGACGACGTTATAGAATTTTTCTCGCCCCACGCCGCGGACAAGAGCGTCATGTTTTTGATTGCAATAGGCAAATCCGTAAAACTGAAAGGGTAGAACGTCATGCGGCCTGGTTAAAATAGTTTCCCGAATGTCAAAACAAATTGACAAATCGGCGAAGCGCAAGATAAAAATAATATTCGTGAACCCCTTTGAAAAGGACCCCGACGAGACCTACAGAGCCTACCAAAGATTTCGCAAGCGCAACGAAAACGACAAAGCCTACCGTTGCATCGAGAGTCTCCTCAAACGATTTCCGGACGATATGGGGCTCTTGGACGAAGTCGTCGATTTGGCCCTTGGTCACATGCGAGCGCCGAACCTTGCCCGACCCTGGTTGGTGCATCGGATCAAGCTGGCCTCCTACTGGCGGGACTTTGCCTTATTAAGCGAGATTGACGCGGTAAGCGGGAACCTGACAAAAGCCAAGGAAAATCTTGCTCTCGCCACCAAGCTTCAAAAACGTCAACGCTTTCTGGCGGACACTCGGCGAGAAGTAAAGGAAGCGCTTGATCGCGCCCGGAATATTATCCGCCTGCAGGAACACAATCGGTGGGTGGAGCGTATTGCAACTCAAAGCAACGTCCAACCTCCTGGTAAGCAAAGAGACATCCCCGTGCCTGCGGCCGCGGCGAAATTGCCCGCCGTGACTGCGGAACGAAAGCAGCCTCGGCCGCTGAAGAGCGAGGCGCACGCCGTGACGGCGCCGCCGGTCATCCCGGCGTTGGCGTCCTATAGAGCGCCACTGCGCTTTGCGCCTCCGGATTTTGAAGTCATGAACGCCATGCTGCAAACCCGAGGGACATTGAAGGAATGTCAATTGCGCGTCGAGTACGCTCACGTCGAGGTTCAGAGAGGCTTCGACGATCTTCTCTGCCTGAATGCGATCGAGGGAGTCGAGCGCTACTGGTACCAGCTCGAGACCGCAAAAAAGGTGCTGAAGTATTTCCATGGGCGGGTACTTTTATGTGACGAAGTGGGACTCGGGAAGACTATCGAAGCGGGAATGTTAATGAAAGAATACCTCTTGCGCGGAATGGTCAAGAATATTCTCATCTTGACTCCCGCGCCCCTTGTGTCCCAATGGCAAGAGGAGATGGTGCAGAAATTTGACATTCTGTTCGCCACCACCGACGACCCGCTCTTCAGCGCTGATCCGGACCGTTTCTGGCGCGGTCCATTTATCATCGCCTCAATCCACACGGCAAAAAGCATCAAGAATTTCGCGCGCGTGGCCGGCAATTTTTACGATCTAGTGGTGGTCGATGAGGCGCATCATCTGAAGAACCGCAACACCCTTAACTGGAAACTTGTCAATGAAATTAAAAAGCGCTTTATATTCCTCTTGAGCGCCACGCCCGTGCAGAACCATCTGATCGAACTTTTTAATTTGATCACGCTTCTCAAGCCAGGACAGTTCAAGACCGAGCGGCTTTTCAAGCAAGCCTACATGCAACGGGGCGATTCCCGAAAGCCGGCGAACAAAGAACGACTTCGCGAGCTCTTGCGGGATGTCATGATTCGCAATACCCGGAGCGCAATCGACTTGAAGTTGCCCAGGCGTTTCGCCACGACGGTCAGATTGGAGCCGAGCGCGGCCGAACGGGAACTTTATAACGGCATCACCGATTTCGCGCGGGCGCGCTCGGACTCTCTTCCCGGACCCCTCTTGCAGCTCCTATTAAGAGAAGCAGGGAGCAGCCCCGCCGCTTTGCGGGCCACACTGATGCGTTTGCGGTCGGAGCATGGGGAGAGCGTGGATAACCTGCTCAATCTCGCGCAATGCGTTAGAGAGACCGCGCGGGAAACAGCTTTGCTTGAGATTCTCGGTAAAAACCGGGAGGAAAAGAAGGTCGTGTTTACCCAGTATTTGAAGACCCTGGATTCAGTCGCTTCGCTGCTGGAGCGCCAAGGCCTTCACTTTGCCTTATTTAGCGGTAATCTATCAGCCGGGGAAAAGGAAGAAGCGATTCGACGGTTCCGCGAAGATCTTCCGATACTCCTTTCTACGGAATCGGGCGGCGAGGGTAGGAACTTGCAGTTCTGCAACACCTTGGTCAATTTCGATCTTCCTTGGAATCCCATGCGGATCGAGCAGCGGATCGGCCGGTTGCACCGCATCGGTCAGAACCGAGACGTCTTTATCTTCAATCTTTCGGTGCGCGAGACGTTGGAAGATCATATCCTTCAAATCCTGGAGAACAAAATCAATATGTTTGAAATGGTTATCGGGGAAATCGAACCACTGCTTGGTTATTTGGGAGAGGAAAGAGAATTTGAGGATGTCGTCATGGAGATATGGATGCGCAGTCGCAATCACGAGGAGGCTTGCTCTCGCTTTGAAGTATTCGGACAAGATCTGGTACAGGCCAAGGCCAATTACCTGGAGTCCAAAGAATTAGACCGGGAAATTTTCGGGGAGGATTACGAGGTTTAATGGCGGCGCTTTCCGAATTTACCGCGCATCTGCTCGCTGAGTACGGCGCTGTGGTGGAGCCAATGGGCGAAGCTCTGGAGGTGCTTTTGCCGGCCGAGGTGGCCAGGGTTTTGGAAATCCCGGAGCACGCGAATCTTTCGTTTCTCGGCGAACGCCGCGACGGGTTTTCGGTTTCCTATGATTCTGACATCCTGAAAAAAATGGCTGGCCTCATGGGAGATCGGGGAAAATTTGCTGCTGTCGCTCTTGGGCCGTCATCCGTGAAGCTGGAAAAGTTGGAAGACCGGCTCGCTGATAAGTTTGTTTTCCACAACGCCGTATTTCACGTGGAGCGTAAAGAAGAGAAACCTATCTCCTATCTCTTGGGCTACTCTAAATATTCGGCCCGCTCCGATGACCGCCAGGAAGGCATCGTTGGCTGTGTGATCAATGAACTAAATTTCTCGGTGCAAAAAGCGACGTTAAGGTTACTTGATCTTGTCGCTAACCAAGCTGAGGAGCCGGCCGGGCAACCGGAGCGAGAAAGCAGCGAAAGAGTCCTGAAGGCCTTCTGGCAGGCTCAACTGAAGATCGTCAACGAGGCATTGTCCGAATTTCTAATGAGCGTGGAGCGAAGGATGAACCGAGATATCCGACGCGTCCATGATTATTACCAGACTCTCATTAACGAGCACCGCCAAGTGCTCGCAAAAAAATTGTCCGCGCACGGCGAGAATGAACGCGCGGAAAGTAAGATTGAAGCCATTGAGCGGGAGCTGAAGGGTAAGGTCCAAGATCTGATCGGAAAATTCAGCATCGATCTCCAGCTTGAACCGATTTCCTTCATTCGCATTGAAACCTCCAGCCCGATTTTCTGGCTTTCAGTGAAGCGACGAAAGGAAGCGAGGCAATTTCCGCTGACCTACAACCCGGTATTGAAATCCCTCGATCCGCTTCCCTGCGAAGCCTGCTATTACCCGAGAAAGGGTTATTACGTCTGCGACGATCGACTCCATATTCTCTGCCGAGAATGTTTCGCTCCCTGCCCGCGGTGCGACAAAACCTACTGCGCCGCGTGTCATCCGAAGGGTTGCCCAAAATGCCTATTTTAGACGCGTGTTGCCCTCGAATTTCCCCTTTGGGCCCCTTTGAGTAATTTATCTGCGGGTTTTAACCCCTCTTTGAAAAAGAGGGGCAGGGGAGATTTCTGATTGGAATGACGTCTGGAACTTTAGGGACGGGACGCCAGTCCAGAGGGAGTGCTTTCGCCTCCAGGTCCATCGTTAGGAAGATCCTCAGAACGCGTCATCGTCGTCAGCGGTCGGTGAGGTTGGCCGCTCTTGCCCGGTCGCTTCGGCCTCAAGTTCTTCCCAAGTAGTACCGTACGGAAAGCCTGCCTCCGTTCGGCCCGCAATGTAGGCGAAGTTCTCATCCCAATCCGCACCGTAACCAACTGCCCGCAGGTCCGCGTCTGCTTGTTTGGAGCGACGGCTGCCGCGGGAAGCAAAAGTTGTCTTAAGCTGGGCAACGTAAGCCGGGTCTAAAGCGACGCCGCACAGGGAAAGTTCTTTGACGGCGCAAAGCAAGTCAACGCCAAACCATTTCGCATAAGAGCGCACGACGTTCTTGCCGGAAAACTTCGTGATCCAGCTCCGGGCCGACGCAAGCCGAGCCTGCCTATCCATGCGCTTGCGGCGTGGCGGCAGGGGTTTTCGTTCTCGCTTCATGACAAGATGGTTACTATTTCGTCGATTCATAACGGCAGCAACAAGTTATTCCATGACGCCGATGCCGTGGTGCTGCATTACGCGGATCTCCAGCGATGCCGGCAGGCCGTGCTTGCTTACCGCGAGCGTGTCGCGATTTAAGAATTGCGTTTTCCATCCCGCGGTAAATTGCCGCACCAGGTAGGCGCTGTCGCGATAATGCATCGGGATGGCGATCTTGGGTTTGAGCTGGGCCAGCACTTCTCTGGCCAGCTGCGGGTCCATAGTGCGCCGGCCGCCGATCGGCGTGAGGGCAACGTCGACTTTGCCGAACGCTTTGATCTGCTGCTCATTCAATTTTTGGCTCAAGTCGCCCAGGTGCGCGATGCACAACGGCCCGAGATCAAAGACAAAGGCTGAGCCGTGAATGCCCTGGATGAATTCGGCGTTTTGATGAATCGGCACGTTATAGATGAAGGTATCCTTGAAACTCATGCTAACTGTGTTCCAATTGGCGCCGTAGTTCTTTAGCCCGCGCAAGATAAGCGGATCGCCCCGGACGATCTGGACCGCATTATGATTAAATTGTTCTTTGCCGACGGTGACCACGTCGCCGACAACGTTCGGGTTCGGGTACCAACCAGGCCCTAATGGGTCGGTGACGATGCGCGTCCCTTTGCTGGTCGTGATGAGAAAAAAATTGTGGCCGAAATATTGAATCGTCGCATCCACGCTCGCCGCGTAGGCGACGGAGCCTAAGCCGCGCCGCGCAACATCCAAATCGCGACAGGCAGACCGAGCGGAAGAGGTAAAAGCGAGCTGTGAGCTAAAGAAGACTGCCAAACTCAGGACCAGGAGCAAAGTCTTACATTGACAAAAGCGCTTCATAACACTCACAACGCCCCGGATTATGAACCGCAGGCTATTGGATTGAAAATGAAAAAACAATGGCTGGCGTAGCCGGGCTGAAACAATTGCGCCGAGAAATTTGTCGCACGGTACATATATAAGGATACGAGCTCATGACGCAAGAAAAGTAAGTCGAAAGAAATTTCAGTAACTCTTAAGTGATCTGGAGAAATCGAAAGAGTGGGGATGCAACCGCTGTCACGCCTTTTTATTCTCCCCAGACGCCATGAACACACAGGAACATAAATAATTTGAACCCCGAGGCTGACACCGGATTCGCGACCCCATCGTCACATGACCCTGATGATCCCGGACTGAAATCGATATTAAGCTGACACCCGCGAAAGAAGTCCAGGCCCAGTAGCCCGTCCACTTGTGCGGTCGGTGGAAGAGTGTGTGAGAGTATTAGAAAATCTTCAACCGATCGACCCAGTGCTTCGATCCGGCGAACGGGGCGGGACCAAACAGGCGCACGGGCACTATGATCAGACCTTGGGTCGGATCGAAGGTGTAGGTCATAGGACGATCGCGGCGTCCTTCGGAAGATGCCCAAAGAAGAGGATGGCAGAGTGGGCTGGTTTTAACTCTCTCGCCTTCCGGTAAACTTCATCGCGGTCCTTGCTGTGCGACAACACAATACCGCGTAAAACCGAGAGCGATTCGTCGGTCACCGGATCACCGATCAAAACCCATTCTCCGTCGTAACGCGATTTGATCTCATCGATAGTTAACGTTTTCGCCATGAAGTTGTCGTTCTAATCCTTGGGCCCACGTGCGGCAAGAGATGCGTCTCGCTCGCATCAGACTCGCCGAACGATTGAAGCGGGAGCTAAAAGCGCATGAAACTTCGGGGCGAGCAACGCGAAAACGGCAAACGTAGACTTCGTTGCGAAGGCCTTCTGAAATTCCCATCCAGATCGAGCTCGCATGAGATGGCGAAAAGCTCGCTCTAATTGTTTAGAAAGTAAGGCCTGCCCCCAACTTGCTTTTCTCGTGATTCAAAGGCCAGACATCGCGACCGAGATTTTCCGATGCAGCTGGCTAACTCGAAACTTGACTCCTGAGCTCTCTTATGATTATCGGAGTACTCGACGAAGACAGGAGATACCTATGAGAACGAAAACTTTCAAGGAGCTTGAACATGGCGGCGGGATGGACAAAGCCGAGGCATATGACAGCTATTTTGCGCTCGTTACAAACCAATCGATTGACGCTATCCTGGATAGCTTTGAGACGCTGCGCGGCAGACGGCTGCTCGAGCTAGGCTGGGGCACCGCCACCTCGCTGCCGCCGTAGCGAAGCGAGGGGCAGAGGCGGAAGGGATCGACTTCGCAAGCGCGATGATAGAGGCAGCAGCTGCCAACTATCCCGAAGTCAAGTTCGCGGAAGGCGATGCTGAAGATCTGCCCTTCGAAGATGGATGCTTCGATTGTGTTGCGTGTTCCTTTGGTCTGCTCCACATGCAGCATCCGGAAAAAGTGATGGAGGAAGCTTACCGAGTCCTGCGAAGCGGTGGGCGTTGGACAAACCTCTACCCCCACACGGCGGAATCCATTCGCCGTTCGGTCCCGCAAGACAAAGTAGATTTCTCAAATGCACCGCAGAACGGTTTGGAAGCGTTTCTTCGTCGCATCAACCGGAATACAGTTGCGGCGGCTCGCGCCCTAACAAGGCAGTATGATTTCTCATCGACTAAAACTCTTGCCGACGTCGGCTGTGGCGGCGCCGGATTGGCGTTAACGATGATTAAAGAGTTGCCTCATATAAAAGCCACGGCAATTGATCTGCCGCTAGTCGCGCCGATCGCGCAAAAGATCGTCGCAGAGAAAGGAGCGACTGACCGAGTCCACGTCTTAGCTGCGGATTTGCTCAGCGGTCCGCTGCCGGGATCCTATGACACGGTGATATTGCGAGGCGTGCTACAGTGTTTGTCTGCGGAAGAGGCGCGCCTTGCGGTAAAAAACATCGCTGCGGCAGTAAATCCGGGAGGCACACTCTTTATTGTTGCTCAGATTCTCGATGACTCGCGCATCTCTCCCCTGGAGGCACTGGGATACAACCTTATTTTTATAAACACCTTCGATGCCGGCGAGTCCTATACAGAACAAGAACACCGAGCCTGGCTCACCGAAGCTGGCTTCGTGCATATCGAGCGTGCAAA
Organism: Binatia bacterium; assembly: GCA_036555515.1. Classification (GTDB taxonomy): domain Bacteria; phylum Desulfobacterota; class Binatia; order UBA9968; family UBA9968; genus DATACQ01. The sequence goes on along the minus strand of DATBLC010000161.1, from coordinate 71,020 downwards.
CTTCTTGTTACCCGATGAACACGGACTCATGACCGCTCGAAAGCCCAGGTAACTATCCGGAAAAGTTATGTTCGAAGCTGCCGAAGCCTATGAGCGGGATATGGGGCGTTGGAGCAAACGTTTGGCGCCGCTGTTTGTCGAGTTTGTCGGTGTCGAAAACGGTGACCGTGTGCTGGATGTTGGATGCGGCACGGGGTCTTTAGCGTGGACAATTGACAAAACGACAGCGGCTGCCAAAATCGTCGGTATCGACCCGTCCGCCGGCTTCCTGGATTACGCCCGTTCTCACTATTCCGATTCGCGTCTGACCTTTGAGGTGGGCGACGCTCAAAGGCTACCTTTTCCGGACACTGCGTTCGATCGCTGTCTGAGTTTACTCGTCATGAGGCATATCCCGGACGCTAGTAAAGCCACAAGCGAAATGAGAAGAATCACCCGGCCCGGTGGCGTATTGGGAACTGCCATGTGGGACAGCAGCGGCGGTCATCAACTCAATCAGTGTCTGTGGGATGCCGCCGCTGCGCTCCATTGGCAAGGGGAGTTGCCCGTCGAGAACGAATCGTACGGCTCGCCCGAACAATTACGGTCTTTATGGGCGCGAGCTGAATTGACGAACATTGAAGTGAAAGAGCTTTCATTTCCGTGCGAATTTTCGTCCGTTGACGAGTTGTGGATACGTCGCTTCATCGAAGGACAGGGAATAACCGCAGCCTATGTGAAAGGTCTCTCGGAAGATCGTCGAGCAGTACTACGAGAGCGGCTTCGGCATAATCTTTTGGGGAATCGGCCTGACGGGCCATTTACTCTCACCGCCAAGGCGTGGGCAATTCGCGGCACGGTACCGCCAGGTTAGAAATAGAGAATTTCCGGAACTCCCGCGACAAGGTAGTCAATGTTGAGTGAGCAACTTCAAGCCCAGTGTTTCGGTGGCGAAATCTTAGAAGCGAGGCCGAATGTTTTTATGATTGGACCCGGGATGGCAGCTTGGGACGGCCTGTAGTCACAATCGCTTCAATTTTTTCACGCTTGCGGGCTGTGTGCTGACTCGCACTGAGGCATGGCAGATAAAGCAGGTCAGGGATGCGTTGCTCAAATTCTTGCCTGGAAATCAGTGCTTGCGGGCTCTATCGGATAAAGCGTTAACTGTAGGAGCGACCCCTGCGGAAACACCATGAATCAAAGTGGACATGACTTAGCCCCGTGGAATAGCGCATTGGTGAGAATGCAAGAGCGGATAACTGACACCGCTAAGATGGAATTACACGGCTTTCCCCAAGTATCTGACCCGCAAACGGGCGAATGGGCAACTGTATCCGACGGAGATTGGACCGGAGGCTTTTGGGTCGGTCTCTTATGGCTCGCCCATTATCGCAGTCGGGACGAAAAACTTCTGCAACAAGCGGAACATTGGGCGCAAAGACTACGCCCGCGCGCGTACTCGCAAACAGTATTTCGCTGTTTCCTTTTTTACTATGGCGCCGCCATTGCAGCCATACTGCTAGACAATCCCATCGGGCATGAGCTGGGCCTACTGGGTGCCCAAGAACTCGCTTCACTGTTCAATTCACGCGCTGGACTCATTCCCATCGGCACCCAAGCACCAAAACCCCAGGAGGCTCATCTGCGCGAGACCAACATCGATGGTCTCGCAGCGATTGCTTTACTGGGTTGGGGAGCGGAGAGGACGGGCAATAAAGCGTTGCAACAGATCGGCAGAGCGCACGCGGCGCGGCACATCGAACTCTGTATTCGTAATGACGGCTCTGTACATCAGTCGGCGCGCTTTGATCCGAACACAGGCAACCTTACGGCCCGTTTTACGCACAAGGGATACTCTGACGAAAGTACATGGGCGCGAGCCCAAGCGTGGGCGATGCTTGGCTATGTACTTGCCGCCAAGTACGCTCCCCACGAACCGACATTTCTTAAGGTTGCGAAACGCGTCTCCGACTGGTGGATCAACCACGTACCGGCAGATGGTGTAGCCTATTGGGATTTTAGCGATCCGGGAATTCCGAACGTGCCGCGCGACACCTCAGCGACAGCTATCGCACTGGCAGCTCTCCTGAAGCTCAGCGCATTGGCAACAGCGAAAGATCGAGGGCGCTATCGGAGGGCCGCTGAAGAAACTGCTAAAACACTGGTCCGAAAATTCTTAACCCCTGTGTCGGAAAGGGATGAACGCCCATCGGGAATGTTAACGCAAGGCTGCTTCAATGGACGCACCGGCCAGGCAACAAAAAATGAGCTGATTTGGGGCAGCTATTTTCTATTTGAGGCACTTTTGGTTCTGGCAGGGTCACTAGATCCCTTGGCTATCTAGTGGCTTTAGAAGTAACGAGCAAAGGAGATGGACCACTATAGATACAAAGCCTGACATGGGTTCTTTTTATCTGCGCTGTTTGTAAACTTTTCGAAGCTTCACACAGCCACCGAATCATCGTGGGTCCGAAGGAAGTTCTGCCATGCCGAGCTCGAGGGGGCGATCTTTTCTTGGAGCTTTTGCTTGTCGCCTTCGCTGATCGGCGTGAAGTGGAGAGCCGCTTGCACGTTTTCTTCCAGGCGCGCCATTTGCTCGCAGCCGATGACGACGCTGGCGACGGACTGGCTGAGGTTAAACTGTAAAAGCTCCGCAGGGGAGGCGCGGCCGGGGCCGCTGCCGACGATCATGCCTTGGCCCATGACTTTCATGGAAAGAATACCCATGTTTTTCTGCAACGCCACGGGTAAAGCGGATTGCTCGAAGGCGGGGATCGGTTCCATCTTGCGCTGAGCTATGGGATTGGCGGATTGGGCGGCATTGAGCGCCATCAGCACCGTATCGAAGTCGTAGCGGCGTAACGCCTCGGCCATCGCCGCGCCGTCGTTGTGGCCCGTGATACCGATGAAGCGCGTCACTTTCTGCGCTTTGAGATGTTGTATGGCGGCGATCACGCCATTCGGACCGGACATGCGCTCTAGGTCGTCGAGATTGCCCAGACTATGGATTTGAATCAAATCTATATAGTCCGTTTGCAGGAATTTGAGACTTGTTTCAACCGAGCGAAGCGCGCCATCGCGGTCTCTGGGATCGATCTTGGTGGCGAGAAAAATATCTTTGCGGCGCTTTTTCGAAAACTCCCCGAGGCGTTTTTCGCTCAATCGCTCGATTGGCCGGCGCGTGTAGGATCCCGCGGTGTCGAAGTAATTGATACCCAGAGTTAATGCCCGTTCGAGCAGCGCCCGGGCGGCATCCTCGTCCGGTATGGAGCAGAATCTTGTGCCCGAGCCGAAACCGATGCAGGAAACCATTTCACTGGTTTTCCCCAGGCGGCGTTTCGGCAGTGCGCTTGCGGCCGCGCCCAAGGATCTTTCCGCGGCGCCCAGCACGACTGCAGCGGTGGTGGTTTTCAAAAACTTACGACGAGACCAATTGGACGTCATAAAAACTCCTCTTGCGTCTAGTTCAAGGCGTTCAAGCCGTTTTATGAGAGCCGCGAAGACTTTCAGGAGCACAAAGCTTTTCAATACTACGAAAACTCACACAGCGCCATAAAAAAAGGCCCCAATCAATTGGAGCCTTTTTTCTAATGACCACGTTCTTTTAGCGGGTCAACGTCAGATTCTGGCCCTCAACGTGCCCCTGATCGGCGCGACACCCGGCAGCTGCCACTCCTCCCACATCTCGTCGACCATCTTCTGAATGTGGGTGAAGTGTTCTTCTTTGAGATGGTCGAAGCGGCCCTGTTTGGTGAGAAACTCCTTTACGGGGATTCTTCCCTTGCCGCTCTTGCGCGCGTCGTAGGTGTAGATAATGTTGCCTTCGACTATTTCGTAGAGCGGGTATAGGCCGCATTTGATTCCCAACTCGCCAAGCTCGTTGGAGTAGCGGGGATGATAATCCCAACCCTTGGGACAGGGGTCGTAAGTATGGATAAAAGTCGGGCCGCCGACCTCGAGGGCCTTGCGCACCTTGTTTAGATAATCCGTGGGCGGATAAGTCGCGCAGGCGGTGGCGACATAGCGGCATGTCGGATGGCCGACGGCCAGCATGCCGGCAACGTTCTTCTTCCAGCGCCGCTGCATGATCGGGTGTTTGCTGCCGGGAGGCGTGAACGTCGTCTGCGCGCCGAAAGTTGTCGAGCCTGTTGCTTGGATATCGGTATTGGCGGCCGATTCGTTGTCGTACATGATGATCAGCAAGTCGTAATCGCTCTGCAGCGCGGCGGAAATCCCGCCGATTCCCATATCGCCGGCGCCGAGATCGCCGGAGAAATTGATCACGTTGATCTTCTCGTCTTTGATCTTGCCTTTGCGCTTGAGCGCGCGCAGGCCCGCGGCCATGCCCACGGCGGAAGAGCCGCCGGCGCCGAGCTGGGTGTGCATCCACGGCACGATCCAGGGTGTAGTCATGTACGAAGTGTTGGCCACGTACATGCAACCCGTTGCTCCCGTGACTACCGTGCGCGGCCCTGCCGACTTGATGAAACCGCGCATAGTCGTGGCCGACTCGCAGCCCTGACAAGTCCGGTGACCCGAGGTGTAAAGCTCTTCCAGCGGAACGTTCTTGACGCCCTTGATTCTTTCGTAATCGATGGTCGGTACAGTCGACATGATTAATCCTCCTGTTTACTCTCTCAGGCCGATCCAGGTTATGTATTCATCCATGGAATCTTTCTTGGCCGCCTGCTGAGTGGTTTCGAACATCTTTTGCGTGTCGGCGATGGACAGATCGCGCCCGCCCAAACCACCGATGAAATTGACGATCGCCGGCCGGTTCTTAGCCGGATAGAGGCACGAGCGGATCTCGTGCATCAAGATGCCGCAGTTGTCGGGTGAGCCGTGGGCGAAGTCCCGGTCCACGACGCCCACCGCTTTGAACCGGCTCAAGCTTTCGCGCAGCTCCACCGTCGGGAAAGGGCGGAACCAGCGCAGGTTCACGTAGCCGACTTTCTGTCCCTTTTCGCGCAAGCGTCGGACCGCGGTGCGCGCCGGGCTCGCCACGGTGCCGATGCCGATCAGGACGACTTCCGCGTCGTCGGTCATGAACTCGTCGAAATAGTAAGGCGCGGCGTAGCGCTCGCCGAAGATGTTATTGAATTCTTTGTAGGCATCTTTGATGACTCCGCGGGCTCGTTTCGCGGCCTCCCAGTTTTGCCTGCGGATTTCCATCACCCAATCCTCGTTGACTTGCGGCGCCACCGAGATCGGGTTGTCCGGATGGAGGCGGCGCTCGGCAAGGTCATACTGCGGCAGAAATCTCTTCGCCGCTTCCACGGACGGGATCTTCACCATGTGCTGCGAGTGGGTGAGAAAGGCGCCGTCCATCGCCAATCCCATTGGCATTCTGACTTTCTTGTCCTCGGCGATGCGGTAGCCGATCAGCACATGCTCCAGTGCTTCCTGGGGCGTTGTGACCCAGCAGAGCAACCAACCCATGTCGCGGAGCGCCATCGCGTCGTTGTGCTCGACGCCGAAAGCGCCCGGGTCGTCCAAAGCGCGATTACCCACCACAAAAAGGGGCGGGAGACGGTCGGTGGCCGTCACCACCAGCGCCTCAAAACCGTACATCCAGCCGGTGCCGCTCGAGCCGCCGAAGGCGCGCGCGTTCACCGAGCTGGCGTGCTTGACGATCTCAAACTGGGAATGCTCGCTGTCGGCGATGATGTACTCGGAGTCGAATTGCCCATCGGCGATCAGCTTGGAGAGGGCGTCCATCACTTCAGTATAGGGACGGATCGGATAGGCGGCGATGACGTCCACGTCGGCCAGTCGAACGCCGTGGGCTATCGCCTGGCAGCCGTTCAAAAGGTCTTCGCGCTCGTAGACGCCTGATTGATCTGATTTTGCTGTTGCAACTGCGACACTCATGCTTCGACCTCCTCGGTTTTTCTAACGGGCACGATCTTCCCCTCGGGCATCACTTCGCCCTGCGTAACAGTCATGCCCTTGCCGGTGACGACGGGGTAGGAAACCCGGTCTTTGCCCTTTTTTCTCTCGACCCACTGAATGTAATCCTTGGAATCCCTCGTCCAGTGTTCCCACGGACTCGCGTCGTCCTCGAACTGGAGCTCGTCCACCATGACGATGCACTCTTTAACCGGACAGACCTGGGCGCATTTGCCGCACCCCACGCAATATTGATAATCGATGTCATAGAGTCCGTCCGTGGTGGGATCGAAGCATTCGTCCGGGCACTCGGCCCAGCAAAGGGTGCATTTGGTGCAGAGATCGAAGCGCACCGCGGGCCGCTGCGTCTTGGTGGTGCCGCGCTTGAAGCCCGGGTTTCTCGTCTGTCCTCTGGGGCCCATCTCGAACCCGCGCTTTACCGCGGGAACCACGGCGCCTTCTTGCATCTCGAACCATTTGGGCAGCACGGGAATCTGATGCGTCCACTCGATGCCGTCTTCAGGCGTTACCAGTCTAACCCTCGGCGGCTTGGCCTCCTGCCTGAGCGACTCGTATGCCGCGCGCGCGGCGTCGGCGCGGTGCTTCTGCTTGGTCTTATCCATGAGATACGCTTCAACGGCCTCGATACTGATGAGAGTCGGATCGATAGCGGCGATGCCGCCGAGGATTCGCTCGTGAGTAAGGTCATCCTTGTTGACCCATAGACCTGCCAGGCTCGCGTCGCCATCCAGGATCGCCAAGCGGTAGTTGTACGGCTTCTTGCCGATGAACTTGAGCAGCTCCTCCGGTGTTTTCTTGGAAACCACGAGAAGACAGCCGTCCTTGACCACCCTTTCGTTGATGGGGCGGATGCCGTGCCAACCCCAGGGCTCGACGCCCTTGCACATCGTGTCGTCCAAGACCACCGAGATATTGGCCTCGTCTATCTCGAGCTTGGCGCCGCATTCCGCTTCCAATTCCTCTTCGGCGAGGTCCGGCGAAACGAACGCAAAATATTTGCAGGGAATGCCGTTTCTTTCCGGCGAATCGCTGTAGCGGCCGTTGGAGAAAGCCTTCTGGCCCATCCGGCTCGCGATCATGACGATATCGCTGCCGATCTTTTTGCCGAGGTTCTTCTGAAAGATGCCTCGATAGTTGACTTCTACGCGTTTGATCATGTTCCCTCCGTCAAGTTCCAGAATTTCTTTCAAGCACTCCGAGATACTTGTTGATGGAGTTCTTAGCGGACCGCGCCGGCGGTTTTCTTCCCCTGGCCAGCAGTACGCTGTGCTCCACCTGTTCGATGTGATGGTGCATGGCCTCTCGAGCTCTCGATTGATCGTGGGATTCGATCGCCGCGACGATCGCCCGGTGCGACTCGATGGACGCCTGTCGGCGCGCGTCGGTTTGCAGGGATTCTTCGCGGCTCTTGCTAAGCACGTCCAAGAGTCCGGATACGAGCTTTTTGATCGCCTGGTTTTGCGTCGCCTGGCCGATCGCAAAGTGAAGTTCGCTGTCGGCTTCCACGCCGGTGGCGCCGCGTTCGACCTGTTCGCGCTGCTTGTCAAGCAGCCGATACATCCGCTCAATGTCTCTCACCGTTGCCCGCTCGGCGGCCAAAGAAGCGATCTGCGGCTCGATAAGTTTGCGCAACTCGAAGACGTCGGCTAACGCATGCTTCTCTTCGATCAAGAGTTTGGCGAGAGGCGCCACCAAAGACTCGATGGGTAGGTCGGCGACGAAAGTGCCCGTCCCCGTGCGGCTGATCACCAGACCTTCAGTCTCCAACGCGCGCAGCGCTTCGCGCACTGAGGTTCTGCTGACTTTAAACGTCTCGGCCAGCTCTCGCTCGGACGGCAACTGATCGCCTGCCTTGAACTTACCGGCTTTGATCAAATCGTGGACCTGGCTGACCACTTCCTCGTAAATACGGGTTTTTCTGATCGCTTTAAGCATGGTCCGGCTGTCTGCTGGTCTGACCAGTTTCTACGAATTCCCACTCGATTTGTCAAGCCGTCGAAATCGGTCCCGCCGGGGCGCCGACAAAACACCGGATCGTTCATTCACGCATCGCTGCCGGCGCGCGGCCAGGCACGCCGCGCAGTTTGCGCCACCACGGGGTTATTATAGGCAGGGCGAAAAAGAAAACCGCCAGGGCCGTGATCGCGCCGGCAATCGGCCGGGTGAAGAAAATCGCCAGTGATCCTTGGGACATGATCAGGCTCTGACGTAACGCGTTCTCGGACATGTCCCCCAAAACAAGCGCCAGCACGAGCGGGGCCAGCGGATAGTCAAGCTTCTTGAAGACATAACCGATGACGCCGAAGATCAGCATGTACCAAATGTCGATCATGCTGTTGTGCACCGCGTAGGAGCCGATGGCGCAGATCACGACGATGAGCGGTGCGAGGATCGCGAAAGGGATGCGCAGGATGGAGGCAAAGAACGGTACGAATGCCAGTACCACGATAACCCCAATTACGTTACCGATATACATGCTGGCGATCAGGCCCCAGACGAAGTCTGGATTGTCGACGAAGAGCATAGGACCAGGTTGCAACCCCCAGATAATGAGCCCACCTAGCATCACCGCTGCCGTCGGCGAGCCCGGAATGCCGAGGGTGATCATCGGCAACATGGCGGCAACGCCGGCGGCATGGGCGGCGGTCTCGGGCGCCACGATGCCCTCCAACTCGCCCTTGCCGAATCGCTCCGGATTTCTGGAAAAGCGCCGGGCGAAGGCGTAGCTCATGAATGATGCCGGCGTCGCCCCACCCGGTTTAAAACCCATCCAGAAGCCGATGATGGAACCCCGGATGAATGTCCGGTAGTAGCGCGTTAGCAACTTCCATGTATCGAACACCACGCGCGGGTTTATGGCAGCCTTTGTCCCCTGGAATCGGAGTCCCTCTTCGACGCTAAGCAGGATCTCGCCGATGCCGAATAGACCGATGACGGCGATGATGAAGTCGAATCCCTTCATCAGGTCAATAAATCCAAAGGTTAGCCTGAGCTGGCCGGTGACGATATCCAACCCCACGGTTGAGAGCAAAAAGCCGATGAGGATGGCGGCTAGCGACTTGAGGGGATTCCCCCCGCCCAGCCCCACGAAGCTCGAAAATGTCAGTAGCTGGATTGCGAAAAATTCCGGTGGACCAAACTTGAGCGCAAAGTCCGCCAGTAATGGCGCGAAGAAGGAAATGAGGACGATAGAGAAAAACGCGCCGACAAAGGACGAAGTGAACGCCGCTGTGAGCGCCTGACCACTCTGCCCATTTTTGGCCATTGGATAGCCGTCGAACGTCGTTGCCACCGACCATGGCTCGCCGGGGATGTTGAAGAGTACCGACGTAATGGCGCCACCGAAGAGCGCCCCCCAGTAGATGCAAGTGAGCAGAATAATGGCCGAAGTCGGAGGCATAGTGAAGGTGAGCGGGAGCAGGATCGCCACGCCATTGGCGCCTCCGAGTCCGGGTAGTACGCCAATGATGGTACCGAGCACAATCCCCACCACGGCCATGAAGACATTGTACGGCGTTAGCGCAACCTGAAAGCCAAGGAGGAGGTTTTCTACTCCCATGATTCAGTATCCGAGCCAAGCCTCCAGCGGTCCCTTGGGCATCGGTACGAGAAACCACGTCTCGAAAACCAGGAATGTGACGACGGGGATCACGGTGGCGAGCACCAACACTGCCTGCCAGGAGTGGCGCCCAACCCAGCGCATGTAAAAACCTAGATAGAGACCGGCGGCGACGTAGAGACCAAGCCCGGTCCATGGACCAGGCGGATCGGTCAGGACGATGAAGCCGGTTAGAGGCACGAGGACCTTGAGAACCGGTACGAATCGCTCGCGAGTGACGAAAGGGGTTTTTGAGCGCTCGAGCAACGCCTGCACAATTAATACTGCGCTAATTGCGGCCAAGAGCACGGAGAGCCAGAACGGGAAGAAGCCGCTCTGGGGCCCTTCGTTCGCCCAGCCGATGCCGAGCCCCAGAGCTTCGTAGATCACGATGCCGCTTAGTAGCATCAGCGCTGCGGCGGTGACGAGGTTAAGGGCACGCATGCTATTTCTTGATCAGACCGCCCTTCTCCATCAACTCCTTATGGAGCTTTTCATTCTCCTCTACCCACTTCGTATACTCGCTGCCGGTGGCGAAGGCAGCCTTGAGGGCGCCCTTGCTGATGTAACCTTTGTATTCCGGTGTGTCGGCAATCTTACGCAGGAGGCCGATGTGCCAATCCACCGCTTCCTTTGGCATATCCGGAGGCCCGAAGATGCCGCGGAGCATGTTGTAAGAAATATCCGCGCCTAGCGCTTCTTTCACGGTCGGAATCCCACTCCATTCCTTATCGGAGATACGCGCCAGGTCGAAGACCGCGAGCGGCCGCACCCGGTCGGCTTTCCAGTTGCTTACGCATTCGGCGGGGTTATTGACCGTTGAGTCCACATGTTTGCCGACGAGGTTCGTGCAGACCTCGCCTCCGCCTTTGAACGGTACGTAAGTGAACTTCACACCCTGGCTTTGCTCCAGCAGGATTGTGATGATCTGGTCCTCCTGCTTGGAGCCGGTGCCTCCCATCTTCATTCCCGGGTTCTGCTTCACGGCGGCCAGGTATTCTTTGGCACTTTTGTAAGGCGTTTCGGCGTTGACCCAAAGAATGAATCGGTCGAGGGCCATGCGGGCGACGGGCGTGAAGTCGCGCCAGTTAAAGGGGGTCCCCGTCGCCAGCGGTGTCGTGAACAGGTTTGAAAGCGTGATGATTATCGTGTGGGCATCGCCCTTCTTTTCCTTGACATGCAGAAAACCCTCGGCGCCGGCCCCGCCAGACTTGTTGACCACGATGAACGGCCGCGGCGAGAGCTTATGTTTGTCGTTGATGCCGGCGATCAGCCGAGCCATTTGGTCGGCGCCGCCGCCGGTGCCGGCGGGTATAACGAACTCGATGGGCTTGGTGGGCTGCCAACCTTGACCTTGAACCCTGATAGGAAACAGTCCAATGACGATAAGTGCACAAAGCAGCCAATGATATGGGCGCGCGACTATCTGCATATGAACCTCCTTGGTACCAATATTTTCCTAGCCGCAAAAAAAAGCCCAACTGATTGAAATCAGCTAGGCTTGGTGATTCGCATCCTGGGTGTCACGTTTCTGCCGAACTACGATTCTGGTCCTAGGAAGCTGGCTTTTATCATAGTGGCAAAATTAGTCAAGGACGGTTCGGCGCGCCCGAAATCTCAACCACTTGGATTTCCTGGCAACCGGGAAAGTGACTTAAAATTGACCCGGATTCCGCAGTTGCGCTCGACAGAAAGCGCGAGGCGCAACCCTTCCATAGCAAACTCGAATCGAGCACCGGTGCTTCCACGGAACGTTAAAGCTCGTAGCAACGCACTGCGAAAGCGCAAAATGAGTTTGAAACTTTAGAGTTGGACGGCTTCGCTATTCCAGGGTTCCACCTCGCTTGCGGCCTCCTCAGTCCAACTGCGGAATCCGGGATGAAAACGTTGATTCACATAGCTCCCGGGAGACCGAAGACTTGAGCACAAGCCTGGTATTTTGTATGTTGGAAAAAACCTGCCGACGCGCAAAACGCCAGCGCCCGACCCGGACATGGAAAGGACAGCGTTGCGAATTTGCATGTGGCGGTTAAGCCGCTCTAACTCAATTCCAGCCTCAATACCGTTGGTTAGCGGATCGACGTGAAAGCTGCTTTGAGCGACGCAAAAGCTGCCCATGGTGCGTATCAGTCTGCGCACCAAAGCCAGTAAGGAAGGGAAACCCATGGCAACGCCAATGAAAAACGGTAACAAAGAGCCTTCCGGTCCAGTGATTTCCGGCGGGCATCTGGTCGCAAAGGCGCTCAAAAACGAAGGCGTCGAGGTCATTTGGACGCTTTGTGGCGGCCATATTATCGATATTTACGACGGTTGTTTGGACGAGGGCATTAAGATCATCGACGTGCGCCATGAACAAGTCGCGGCGCACGCCGCCGACGGGTATTCGCGGCAAAGCGGCAAGATCGGTTGCGTGGTAACGACGGCGGGACCGGGTACGACCAACGCGATGACCGGCATAGCCAATGCGTTTCGCGCCGAAAGCCCGCTCTTGATGATCGGCGGTCAGGGCGCGCTATCACAGCACAAGATGGGCTCGCTGCAAGACTTGCCGCATGTCGACATCATGGCGCCGATTACGAAATTTGCCGCAAGCGTGCCGCACACCGAACGAATTGCCGATATGGTTTCGATGGCGTTTCGCGAGGCGGTTAACGGCGCGCCTGGGCCGAGCTATCTGGAGATTCCCCGCGACGTACTCGATGCCAAAGTTCCCTTGGAGCGGGCGCGAATTCCAAAACCAGGTGCCTATCGCGCTTCGACGAAGTCCGTGGGCGACCCCGCAGACATAGAACGGCTCGCGGATATCCTGGTCAACGCCGAGCGCCCCTGTGCGCTGTTTGGCACCCAGGTCTGGACTAGCCGCGGCCATGACGCGGCGGTGGCATTCTGCCGAGCGTTGAATATTCCGGGTTATATGAACGGTTCGGCACGTGGCATTTTCGCGCCGGGCGCTCCGCACGGCTTCAATCGCACGCGCCGGCTCGCGTTCGACAAAGCCGACGTGATCTTGATAGTCGGCTGCCCATTCGATTTTCGCCTCGGCTATGGGCGCCGGCTGCGCTCCGACGCCTTTGTCGTACAGATCGATCTCGACTACCGTAACGTCGGCAAAAATCGTGATATCTCGCTGGGCCTCGTGGGCGACTGCGGCGCAATTCTCAATGCCGTGACGCAGGCGGCCACGGGACGAGAATCAAAGGGTAACGACCAAAGGGCCGAATGGATGAAAGAGCTGCGCGCCGCCGAGGCCAAGGCGTATGAAAAACTCTTGCCCTCGTTTAAGTCGGAATCTGTGCCGATCAATCCTTACCGCGTCGCCTATGAGATCAACGAGTTTTTGACCGATAACACAGTATACATCGGCGACGGCGGCGATGTCGTAACGATCACGGCAACGGCAGTGGAGCCGCGCAAGGCCGGCAACTGGATGGACCCGGGGCCGTTGGGGACGCTCGGCGTCGGCACATCGTTTGCGATGGCCACCAAGTTCGTTCACCCGAAAAAGGAAGTGCTCTGCTACTATGGCGACGGTTCATTTGGCATGACCGCATGGGATATGGAAACCGCGCAGCGCTTCGGCCTGCCCTATATCGCTGTCATCGGCAACAACTCGGCGATGAACCAGATCCGCTGTGGCCAGATCGGCAAGTACGGGCCGGAGCGGGGCAACGTCGGCAACAAGCTGGGCGATGTTGATTTTGAAAAATTCGCCGAATGCTTCGGCGGCTGGGGCATCGCCGTGCGCCAGCCAGAGCAGATTCGCCCGGCGCTGGAAAAGGCCCGCGAACGAGTGGCTGGCGGTCAATGCGCTGTAATCAACATCTGGGTCGACATCAATGAATACGCGCCGGGAACCAAGGCGCAGACGATGTACAAATAGCCGCCGGGAAGCGATGCTCTGCAGTTAATCGATCACCCAAGGAGAAAAGTAGTTAATGGGAAAAGCGCTCGATGGAATCCGTGTTCTCGATATGACCCATGTGCAGTCCGGACCGACCTGCACGCAGCTTCTGGCATGGTTCGGAGCGGACGTGATCAAAGTCGAACTGCCGGGCCGAGGCGACATCACGCGCGGCCAACTGCGCGACAAGCCCAACGTCGATAGCCTCTATTTTACCATGCTCAACTCCAATAAGCGGAGCATCACGCTCAATACCAAGACGAAGAAAGGGAAAGAGATATTCCGCGAACTCATCAGGTGTTGCGACGTTCTAGTCGAAAACTTCGCGCCCGGCGCCCTCGACCGCCAGGGCTTTACCTGGGAAGCGATTCAAGGACTCAATCCGCACATTATTTACGCTTCGGTCAAGGGCTTTGGGCCCGGCCCTTATGAAGACTGTAAAGTTTACGAAAACGTAGCCCAGTGTACCGGCGGAGCGGCCAGCACCACCGGCTTCGAAGACGGGCCGCCGATTGTAACCGGCGCCCAAATCGGTGATTCGGGCACGGGCGTCCATCTGGCAGCGGGAATTCTCGCCGCGCTCTTTCAGCGTGAGAAAACCGGCAGGGGACAGCGCGTGACCTGCGCGATGCAGGACGCTGTGCTCAATCTCTGCCGGGTCAAGCTGCGGGATCAGCAACGGCTCGCCGCCGGACCCCTTGAAGAGTATCCCCAGTATCCCAACGGGATCTTTGGCGCCGCCGTGCCGCGGGCGGGCAACGCATCGGGCGGCGGACAGCCCGGCTGGGCGGTGCGCACCAAAGGCGGCGGCCCCAACGATTACATATACGTCATAATCCAGCCCGTCGGCTGGGAGCCGTTGATGAAACTGTGCGGCCGCCCCGACCTGATCACCGATCCGGAGTGGGCTACGCCGGAAGCGCGTTTGCCCAAGCTCGACAAATGCTTCGAGCTGATCGAAAAGTGGACGATGACCCTGGATAAACTCGAAGTGATGCGCAAGCTCAACGGGTATGACGTTCCCTGCGGCCCGATCCTCGATATGCGAGAGCTAGCCGAGGAACAATCGCTGCGTGCTACTGGCACCATCGTCGAAGTGGATCATCCAAAGCGGGGAAAATTCTTGACCGTCGGCAACCCAATCAAGCTCTCGGATTCGCCGGCGGAGGTGAAACGATCGCCGTACCTGGGTGAACACACCGGTGAAATATTGCGATCCATTTTGGGATTCGACGACGATGAAATCGAAGAAGCGCGCAAAGACGGGGCGATCTAAAAGACGCCTATTGCGGGATGGAGGAGGGGCGATGAGTAAAAAGTCACTGCGCGCTCTGATTGACAACGCGCTCCAGGCAGGGCGCCGCGCTCTTTCGGCTCTTGAGGCGGAGCAGTTGTGCGCCGCCTACGGCATTGCCACACCGGGGCAAACCCTGGCGAAATCGCCAGCCGAAGCGGTGAAAATCGCTGCCCGGTTGGGTTATCCTGTCGCGTTGAAAATCGTCTCACACGAGATTCTGCACAAAACTGAAGCAGGCGGAGTTATCGTCGGTGTGCGATCGCCGATGGAAGTCAGGCGAGCCTTCGACCGTCTCTTGAAAAGCGCCAAGGCTTATCGAAAAAATGCCGCCATCGAGGGCGTGCTGGTGCAGCAGATGGTCACGGGCGGTCACGAAGTCATGATTGGCGCCGTGACTGATCCGAGTTTCGGCAAGATGGTGGCCTTCGGCTTGGGCGGCGTGCTGGTGGAAGTGATGAAGGACATCACTTTTCGCTTGGCGCCGCTGAAGAAAAAAGCAGCATTATCGATGCTCGATTCGATCAACGGCGCCGAAATCCTGCGCGGTGTACGCGGCGCCAAGGGGGTCAACCGCGCGGCGCTGGCGAATACGATCTGCAAAGTGTCAAAGCTGGTGACTGACTTCCCTGAGATTCACGAAGTCGATCTGAACCCTATCTTTGCGACCGACAAAGGCGCCAAAGCCGTCGATGTCCGCATCTTGATCAGCGATAAGCCTCAAGATCGGCAACGCTTCAGCCGGAGCGCGATTCTCACCGCCATGCAGCGGATCATGAATCCGCGCTCGGTGGCCGTGATTGGCGCCTCGGCAGAAGATGGCAAGATCGGCAACTCGGTTATGAAGAATTTGATCAATGGCGGCTATCAAGGCGGCCTTTATCCCATCCATCCGAAGGCGGCGGAGATCCTCGGGCGCAAGGCCTATCCGAGCGTGCTCGATGTTGCGGCAGAAATCGACGTGGCGGTGTTCGCGATACCAGCGAAATTTTGTGCCGCAGCGATGGACGAAGTGGGGCGCAAAGAGATCTCCGGCGCGGTGATGATACCCTCCGGCTTCGCGGAAGTGGGCGAACAGGGGCTGCAAGATGAGTTAGTCGCGCTGGCGCGCCAATACAACGTCCGCGTTATGGGGCCGAACATTTATGGATTTTATTATACGCCACAGAATCTGTGCGCAACTTTTTGTACGCCCTATGACGTCAAGGGAAAAGTGGCGCTCAGCTCGCAGTCGGGCGGCGTCGGCATGTCGATCATCGGTTTCTCGCGCACCACTCGCATGGGCGTCTCCGCGATTGTCGGACTCGGCAACAAGTCGGATCTCGACGAAGACGATTTGCTGACCTACTTCGAGCAGGATGACAACACCCAGGTCATCGCCATGCACTGCGAAGATTTGAAAGACGGGCGTGCCTTCGCCGAAGTCGCGACTCGCGTCGCTAGGAAAAAACCGGTGGTCATGCTCAAGGCGGGACGCACTGCCTTGGGCGCCCGCGCGGCGGCTTCGCATACCGGGGCGCTGGCGGGCAACGACAAGATCTACGACGACGTGCTGCGCCAGTGCGGCGTGATCCGCGCCAAAAGTTTGAATGACCTGCTACAGTTCGCCCGCGGCCTACAAGTATTACCGAATCCAAAGGGCGAAAACGTCGTCATTATCACCGGCGCCGGCGGTTCAGGCGTTTTATTGTCGGACGCCTGCGTCGACAACGGCTTGTCCTTGATGAGAATGCCGCCGGACATGGACGCGGCGTTCCGTAAATTCATCCCGCCCTTCGGCGCGGCGGGAAATCCCGTCGATATCACCGGCGGAGAACCGCCGACCACCTACGCTAACACGATTCGCTACGCGCTCGGCGAGCCCCGTATCCACGCGCTGATTTTGGGTTACTGGCACACCATCATTACGCCGCCGATGGTGTTCGCCAAGCTGTGCGCCGAGGTCGTGGAAGAAGCGCGCGGTAAAGGGATTGATAAACCGGTGGTGGCGTCGCTGGTGGGCGACGTGCAAGTTGAAGAGGCCAGCGAGTACCTCTACGAGCGCGGCATTGTCGCGTATCCCTACACCACGGAATTGCCCGTGGCGGTGCTGGGCGCCAAGTACCGCTGGGCGCGGACGGCGGGAGTGCTTTAATGTGGTGGAATTTTAAGTTCGTTTTACAAGGTGGCCGATCTGTTCCGAAGATCCGACGATCGCCTTGCCCGCAACTTCTCGGCAGTCCGCCTTTTGCCTGTATATAAAGCTTAAGTGCCGGGCTGCTAAACTTTGGCGAGAATCTCCTTCTCAACCCGAGAAATACTGTGCGCTATCGCTTGCTGGTCAATCAGCTTGGCGATGTCAGTGTATCCAGCTTCGGCAACCATTGACGGAAGGCGAGTTTTGAGCTGATCCAGGGTCCAGCGAACCGGGTCCGTTATGCCTTCAGCGTTCATATCGTGGACGGGATTCTTCGCTGACGGACCGACATGGTAATGCGGCGTCTTGCTGAAGCAGTCAAAGCGCAGGATTCGCGCCCCATCTTTTGCGCCCGCCACGGTGACATCGAACGTCAGGCCCTCATCACCGCCGACGCCCCGGCGATGATCCACCCAAATATGCATCCCCGCCGCCTCGATAATGATTGGATCGCTCTTTTTCTGTATCGATGGTTCTTTTTCCATGGTCCTGGTTCCTCCCCGGTTTAACGATTCAACGTCGATGGGGTGTCAACGAACATTAACAGTTCCAGGCTTATTTGCCAAATTAGTCGCGCGATCGCGGGGTCAAACAATTCGGGGCTACGCCGGTAGGGGCGGCGAGAATAATCGTCAGCCAAGCCTATCACCGACTTTCAAATCAACTTGCTTTGCAAAATCGACGGCGGCGATTTTTCCACCTTCGCCGCGCATTCGTTTGACTGCTAAAGTTCCGCCGTTGAGTGCGATGCTAATTTCTTCCGCACCGATGCCGATGACTTGGCCGGCAAACGCGGTGTTTGCGCTGCTCTGCACGCGTGCGTCGAAGATGCGCACCATTTTATCCTTGTAGGTCGTGTGCGCGCCGGGCTGCGGGTCGCAGCCGCGGATTAAATTGTAAACTTGCTGCGCCGGCTTCATCCAATTAATCTTGGCATGAACGTCCTGACAAGGCGGGTCGTAGGTCGCTTTCGTTTCATCCTGCACGAGCCGCGGCGGATTGCCAGCATTGATCAAGTCCACGGCTTCGCCGATAGCCTCGAGACCCAAAGGGAAAATCTTATTGAAATAGAGCGACCCGGTAGTGTCATCGGGTCGGATGGCGACTTCTTTTTGCAGCAGGATCGGCCCCGTGTCGATGCCTCGATCGACCCAGAAGAGCGTCAGGCCGGTGACGGTTTCACCGTTGATCAACGCCCAATTGATCGCGCTGGCGCCGCGATATTTCGGCAAGAGCGACGGATGGAAACAGATGCTGCCGAGGCGGGGTACGCTGAAGACCCGCTCGGGCACGATCTGCGGAACGAAAGCGAGAATCGCCAAGTCCGCGTTGAGTGACCTAAATTCTTGAGGGACTTCGGGCGCCTTTAATGACTTATGCTGGCGCACCGGAATGCCGAGCTGAAGCGCTTTCTGTTTGACCGGATCGAATTTACCGCTCGGCGGATCGAGGGGACAATAGACCGCCACGATGTCTTCGCCTTTGCCGGCGAGTTTTTCCAGCGATTTTTCAGCGAATGCCGCTTGGCCCATTAAAATGATCCGCATGATCTTAGGTTCCTATGCAAGCTACAGGTTCAAAGTTCAAGGTTCAATGTTCAACGTGGCGCCTTCGGCGTGGTTCAAAGTTTCCATTCAAGGTTCAAGTTTTGGGACGTGGGGAGTTTGAACCCGGATTCCGCGGTTGAACCTACGGCCGGGCGTGAGCGAGGAGCGAACCTGGAGTAGCGAAGACACCCAACCGTGCAGTTTCAAAGTCGTTTTCGCTTTTTCGCACCCCGTGACTATGGTTTTGACATTTCTCATAAACCGCGGATGATCGATGTCTGCTTAGCGGCAGAGGCCCATTGGCTTCGCTACGTAAGATTCGTTACTCGCTCGCTGCGTCAATCGCATCTGCGGAATCCGGGTTGAACTTTGAACGGCGGACGGAGTGAGCCCCCTACCGATTAACCGACCACTTTGAAGTCGCCGCCCATATAGCTTCGGCACAGATTCACGTAAGTCGATGAGCCCATCTTGATCCAATGCAACGCTTCGCCGGTAATCTCCTTTTTGACCTTCGCGGGACTGCCGGCGGCGAGCACGCGGGGCGGGATTTTGGTGTGCGGGGTGACGACGCTGCCCGCGCCGATAAGAGCTTCTTCGCCGATCTCGACATGTTCCAGAAGCGTGACGTTCATACCGATTATCGCGCCGCGCCTTACCAGCGGTCCTTCCATGATCGCACCATGGCCGATGGTGCAGTCCTCCTCGATGATGGTCGGCGCTTCGCCCGAATGCATTACACAGTTGTCCTGCACGCTAGTGCGCGCGCCGATAATGATCGGGTTGGCATTTTGATCGGACCTCAGCACCGCACCCCACCAGATGCTGGCTTCGTCGCCGACTGTCACGTCCCCGATTATCACGGCGGTCGGTGCTATGAAGGCCGTGGGAGATATATTAGGCCGTTTGCCTTTGTACTCTATGATCATACTAACGCTTACCTCCGATCAATGTTGCGTCACGATATTTGACCGGATAGGGGAAATCAAGATTGGCGCCGGTTTCTATCGGTTCAAAGTTCAACGTTCAAGGTCCAAAGTTAGTGATTGTGCTTGTTCGGTTCATAAAACGATTCGAATACGTTGAACGTTGAACCTTGAATTTTGAACGGCGTATGGAGCTAATTTTTGAGATCAAATTGTTTCGCGGCCATAGCGGCGATGCTTTGGCCGATAGCCAGAGACGCCGTGGCGCCCGGCGAGGGGGCGTTTAGAACGTGAATCGCATTGCGGCTTTGTTTGATCACAAAATCGTCCACCAATGCGCCGCTCGCCGACACCGCCTGGGCGCGGACGCCTGAGCCGCCGGGCACCAGATCGCTCTCGGTAATTTCCGGCAAGAGCTTTTGCAGCGCTCGGACGAAGGCCGCCTTGCTGAGCGAGCGGTACAGCTCGCCAAAGCCGGTGCGCCAATATTTGCCGGTCATCGCCCAAAAGCCCTTGAAGCTAACCGTGTTCCAGAGATCGCCGGCATTGACGATGCTATGGCGGTAACCTTCGCGCGCAAAGGCAAGCACCGCGTTGGGGCCCGCCTCGATCCCGCCGCCGCCTTTGATCATGCGCGTGAAGTGAACGCCCAAGAAGGGAAACGTCGGGTCGGGTACGGGGTAGATCAGATTGCGCACCATGTAATGTTTTGCCGGCGCGAGCTTATAGTATTCACCGCGGAAGGGGACGATGCGGTGCTCTTCGGAGTTGGCGCCGCCGGCCGCCATTTTTGCGACGATGTCGGATTGCAGACCACAGCAATTGATCAGATGGCGCGCGCGATAGTCGGTGGTGGTGGTTTGCAGGGCGATTTCGCCGCCGCGCTCGGCGATGGCCGTAACTTTACTCGAAGTGCGGATCTCACCCCCGCCGGACCTGATCTTGGCCGCATAGGCGGCGGCGACTCGGGTATAATCGATGATCCCGGTTTCGGGAACGTAAAGGGCCTTGATGCCCGCGCTGTGGGGTTCGATTTCCTTGAGCCGCTCCGGCCCGATGATCTCCACGCCTCGAAGCCCGTTGGCAACGCCGCGGCGGTGCAGTTCGTCAAGCCGCGGCAACTCCTCCTCGGCGGTCGCGACGACCACCTTGCCGCAGATTTCATAGGGCACGGCATTAAGGTCGCAAAAGGCCATCAGCGCTTTGCGACCCGCAACACAAGTCTGCGCCTTGAGGGAGCCCGGCTTGTAGTAAAGCCCTGAATGAATCACGCCGCTATTGTGGCCGGTCTGGTGCCGGGCGATTTCCGGCTCTTTTTCGAGGATGAGCAACTTCGCGGCGGGATGCGCTTCGAGAATTTTCAAACCGGTGGCGAGGCCTAAAATGCCACCGCCGATGATTGCGAGATCGTACGGTGATGCCATCGTAACTTCAAAGTTCAAGTCCTGAACGAAGTGAAGGATCTTTCTTGGCGCGTGTGAGAGATCCTTCGAAGCTCAGGATGCGCGAAGCGCGCACCTTGAACGACTAAATGTGGAGCAACTCGCGCGAATTCTTGTCGGTGAAGCGCTTGAAACGTTCTGGATCGGCCAAGCCGGATACGCCATTAAAGGCTTTGTTCAGGGCCCCGAGCCCGCCGCAGTAATCGGAACCGAACACGATATTGTTCTCGCCCATCTTGTCGATGAGAAACGCCAAGGTGCGCGCATCCGAGCTGGCGCAATCGATGAAAAAGTGCTCGAGAAAAATTTCCGAGTAGCGCTTTTCCCCCTGCGGCCCTTTGTGCTTCCAGAAGAAGCGGTGCAGCAATAACGGGATGCCGCCGCCTGAACTGCGGATAACGATGCGCAAGTTGGGGTGGCGATCGAACAGACCGCTGGCGATCATGCGC
The DNA here is from genome assembly GCA_036555515.1 of Binatia bacterium. Taxonomy (GTDB): domain Bacteria; phylum Desulfobacterota; class Binatia; order UBA9968; family UBA9968; genus DATACQ01. Next base: position 49,798 of record DATBLC010000161.1, on the reverse strand, counting down.
AAGCAACATTCGGCGACTTCACCGTCGGAAAGCACGGCATAGGCAACTCCGGCGCCGCCGTCCTCGAGCCGCGCCAGTGTTGGATCCTGCGCCGTGCCCGCGCCGTGCAGAAAGATCGGCAAGTCCAGCTCGGAAATCTTGGCGAAGATCGGTTCCATTGTCGGCGTATCGACCAGCATCGCGCCGTCAACGTGGGGATAGAGCAGGACAGCGCGAAAGCCCTGGGCAGCGGTGCGCTCGACTTCCTGCACCGATGCCTCGATGTTTTTAAGCGATAAAGCGGTAATGCCCATCAAGCGATCTTTGTGCGGCGCGACGCGCTGCGCCAATACGTCGTTCGATTGCCGGACGATGTCCAGCGCATGATTCGCGGGTAGCTGATCGGCATACACGCCGGCGCCCTGGCAGACCAGTTGCATGTCTAACCCCACTTCGTCCATTTCTCGCACGCGTTTGCCCAGGTCCGGCGAGTCGTAGGCGTCGATATGAGGTCGTTTTCCCGTCAGATCCTTAATGCGATCAGCAATTTCGGGGGCCGTATGGTGCGCATGCCAGTCAATCAGGGTGGCCATGATCGTGCTCCTTTCGTAAAAGTGGCTCTATGTCTCCCATACTTCGCGGCGTGCGAAGGAGTCAAGAGCGAACGCCAATAAGTCAATGGGCGGCGGGCAACGCAAGTTCAAACTTGGCAGCCGGCGAGGGAAATGCTTCGGTACCAGATTGTCAGTCCCGCCCTGGAAATCGGCAGCCGCGCGACCGAGACAGCGGTTTTATTTTTTCGGCGCGCCGAAATCGGCTTTGTCCCTTAGCCGACGCACTAGCTCTTCGTAAGAGGACTGCGCGATGACGCGGTTGAATTGTGAGCGGAAGTTGTTGACCACGCTTATATTTTCGGCGATCACGTCGTAGACGCGCCATTCATTGTTCACCAGATGAACTTTGTAGTTGAGCGAGTACTCGGTACCATTGCTGGCCAATACTTTGCTCGCGACATCGGCGTAGCCGCCGTCCATTCTTTCGCCGACGTAAATGATCTTTTCTTCGCTGTAGGATTCGATAATATCGGCGTACGCGCGCTCCAAGAGTTCGGTGAAAAGCTGGACGAACTCCTCTTGCTCCTTGGCGGTGCGACGGCGCCAGTTGGCGCCCAAAGCGCGCTTGGCCATTTCGGTGAAATCGAAACGGGCGAAGAGGATTTGTTTTAGCTGGTCGCGGCGCTCCTTGGTCTTCCCCGCTGGTTTTAACCCGGGATCTTTGAGCACCAGAATGGCTTTATCGACGGTATTGCGAATTTGCTCGGTCGGTACGCCGGCGGTTACGCTCGCCGCCGTCATCCACGAGGCGAGAACGCCGGCGGCGACAGCGAGCCAGAAACGCTTATTGTTAGGGATCATTGGCTTTGCTTTTCGGATTTAGAAGTTAAATCTCCGCCCACTAGTTTGCCGATCAGATCCGGAATATCCGGCGGCGACTCCGTTTCCCGGATCTTGCCCCCCGCCGGAATGATTTTATCCGACGCGCCGGGCGACACTAGCACAAATTTCTCGCCGATCAAGCCCCGGGCTCGTACTGACGCGATCACATCCTCTTGAAGTTTCACGCCGTCATCGAACCTGAGCACGAGCCGCGCCCGGTCATCGGCAAGGCCGATGGAATCGACCCGCCCCACTTTGACGCCGGCGATCTCCACCGGGTCGCCGCGCTTGAGTCCGGCCACGGTGGAAAAGTCAGCGTAGACAGTATAACCGCTATTGCCCAAGACTTCGAGCTTGCCAAGCTTGATGGCGAGATAGCCTAAACAGGCGATCCCGACGAGAACGAAAAGGCCGACGATGACTTCCGATGTCTTGTAACTCATGCTTTTGCGTCTCCTATAACACCGCGAGGGGGCCTTCGGCGTCGCCCTGCAAGAATTGACGGACCATGGGGTTGGCCGAAGCGATGAACTTCTCGGTGGGCCCGACTTCGGCAATGATCCCGTTGGCGAGCATCGCCACCCGGTCCGAAATACGAAATATCTCGGGAATGTCATGACTGACGACGACGCCGGTAAAGCCGAAAGTAGCGTGCATCTTGCGGATCAGATCGTGAATGCTCTTGCCCAAGAGCGGGTCGAGGCCGGTGGTAGGCTCGTCGAAGAGAATGATCTCCGGTTCGATCACCAGGGCACGGGCTAGCCCGGCACGTTTTTTCATGCCGCCGCTGATCTCCGCCGGAAATTTATAACCCGTGCCGCTCAGTCCTACCTGGGCGAGCCGCTCCTCGACTCTTTGCCTGATCGCGCGCTCTGCGAGCCTGGTTTTCTCCCGCAGCGGAAAAGCGACGTTGTCGAAGATGGTCATGGAGTCGAGCAGTGCCGCGCCTTGAAACAATACACCGAACTTTTGCCGTACGTCGTTGAGCGCACTCTCGCCGAGCTTGGTGATATCAATGCCGTTCACCAAGACGCTGCCGCGGTCCGGCAGCAGCAGAGCGTTGAGGTGTTTGAGCAGCACGGTCTTGCCGGAGCCGCTGCCGCCGATGATCGTGGTGATCTTGCCGGTCTCGAGGTCCAGATTGATGCCTTTGAGCACCGCATGGCCGGCGAAACTCTTGTGCAGATCGACCACTCGAATGGTCGCACTGGCGGGCTGCTGAAAAAGACTCTTACGCACAATTTTCACCCTGATTGCCAAACCCTATTTGGTCGATATATTCCCTGCCGCGAAGCATAATCTGGGCTAGAGCATGATCGAGGTCACGAAGTAGTCCCAAACCAAAATTAGGACGAAACAAAGCACCACGGATTCGGTGGTCGCTTGGCCCACGCCGGTGGCGCTCTGGGGCGCGTTAAATCCCTTATAGCAGCATACCCAGGTGACGATCAGACCGAAGCTGATGGACTTCAAGAAACCGCTCCAGACATCGTGGAAGACGACGCTCGATTCCATGCCCGCAAAGTAACTGCCGGAGCTGACGCCCAACAGCCCGACCCCAATCAGATAGGCACCATAGATGCCGACGACATCGAAGATCGCAGTTAACAGAGGCATGGAGGCCAGCCCGGCGATGATGCGCGGCGTTACCAGATACTGCACCGGATTGACCGCCATTGCGTACAGCGCATCGATCTGTTCGGTGACTTTCATGCTACCGATCTCCGCTGCCATGGCCGAGCCGGTGCGCCCGGTGACCATGAACGCAGATAAAACCGGCCCCAGTTCACGGAGCAAGCTCAAGGCCACCGCCGAGCCGAGAAAACTCTCCGCGTTGAATTGCCTGAGGCTGTAATAACCCTGAAGTCCCAGCACCATACCGGTAAAAACGCCGGACAACAGAACCACGGATAGCGAATCGACGCCTATGGTCCGGATGTGGTGAATGACCAAGCGCCAACGCAGCGGCGGCCGAAACGCCCAGGCAAAGGCCGACAGCAGAAACAAGAACATCTTGCCCATGCCTGCTACACCCAGTGATGTAGACTGGCCGATATGAGCGATGATAGAAAGCATTTCGGGTGATTGAAGAAAATGCAGTATTAGACTCAGGCTATAAAGAAAACTTTATCGTTTTTCAAGCAAGTGGAGAATCATGGGCAAACAAATCCGCAACGCCAACCCCACCGGGCCGCGCGCTGTGACTCATCCATCCGAATTCGCCGGTCTTGCCGCTGGCGTCCCGCCGCTCGCTGACGATGAGACAGCTGACACATTGTTCGACGGCCGGATCAAGCTTTACCAAAGCCGCGCCGGCTACCGTGTCTCGCTCGACGCCGTGTTGCTCGCGCATTTCGTCAAGATCGAATTGGGCGCAGAGATCGTCGAATTGGGTGCCGGCAATGGCGCGATTCTGCTGATGCTCGCGCACCGGTATCCTTCCGCGCGGCTGACCGGCGTTGAGATCCAAGCGGCGATGCTCGCGCGGGCGCGCCGCAACGTTGCCATGAACGGTTTGCAAGAGCGAATAAAATTAGTTGGGGCGGACGTGCGCGCCATCGCCGCGTCGGCGCAACCGGGAGGTTATGATTTGGCGATCTGTAACCCGCCCTACCGTTCGGCGCTGAGCGGCCGCGTCAGCCCTAATCCGGAAAAGCGTATCGCGCGCCATGAATCTGAAGGAGACCTCGGACATTTTCTTCGAGCCGGGAAATATCTTCTGGCCAAACGAGGACGGATGGCGCTGATCTATCCGGCGTTTCGCTGCGTTGACCTGCTTACCGCCATGCGCGCTACGGGCATTGAGCCCAAGCGTCTCAGAATGGTCCACTCGTTCCGTGGTTCGGTAGCATCGCTGGTGCTGGTTGACGGCGTCAAGGGAGGGAGGAGCCAAATTGCCGTGGCGGCGCCACTGATCGTCTATGATGATCAGCGGCGCTACACGGCGGAAATTGCCGGAATGCTTAGCGGAGGCGCCGGCATGATATAACCATCAGAGGTTTTTCTTGCGGCGAGCGTAACCGCGCAGGAGTTTCTTGAACGCCTGGCGGATCTCGGGGTCCTGAACCGACTCAAGGAACGGGTCATCGATCTTCCGGTCACTATCAGACAGGGGTTTCGCACGTGCCGGTTCGTTTTCCGCTTCGGCATCGATTATGGCCAGTGTTCCGACGACGAAAAAAATATTCTTCACGAGGTTGGCGCGCAAGCGCTCATTGAGTTTTTCCGCCAATAGATCCTTCATGAACTGCAGTTGCTGCATCCACACGGGGCTCGATACTTTGACGAACAAAGTTCCATTGCGGAATTTTTCTGGCTGGGCGTTGCCGGCGATGGGCCTACCGACGACTTCGCGCCAAATATGCCAAATGCCATAGGCCTCCAATTGAGGCGCCAGATCGAGCCTTTTCAGCGACTGATCGAGAATCTCTCCGAGCCGCGCAACTGGATAATCGTTCTTCGCCATTTTGCTCGTTTCTTGGCAAATTAGCAGAACGTAAAGCGGGAAGCCATCAGAAATTTTTTACCGAATATTTTGTTCCGCCAGAAGTAAGTGAAATATAAAAAGAAAATCAAGGACAAAAAATTTTTATTGACAAAAGTGCTAATTACTCTTACAAATACAAAATCTAGTAGCCTTCAAATCATTACACACAATATATTGAGATTCCGTAAACGACCAGAGGAGGGTTTATGGCCACCAAGAGGTCTCAAGCGAGCGAAATTCATGCGGAGCAGCCGGTGCTTAGGCCGAAGTCCGGCCTAAAGATAGACCGGTTTTTTACCCGCCCGGGAGTGAGCCCATACGATGAAATCGAGTGGGAGCAACGCACCGCCAGCATCACCAATGAGAAGGGCAAAGTCGTATTTGAGCAGGCGAACGTGGAGATTCCCAGGGCTTGGTCCATGATGGCGACTCAGGTGGTCGTCTCGAAGTATTTTCGCGGACCGCTCGGCACGCCGCAGCGCGAGACGAGCGTCCGCCAGATGGTCGGCCGAGTGGTTAACACCATCGCCAATTGGGGTCGCAAGGACGGCTATTTTGCCAGCGATGAAGATGCTCATGTCTTTGCCGACGAGTTGACCCATATTTTGATCCACCAAAAAGCCTGCTTCAATAGCCCAGTATGGTTTAACTGCGGCATCGAAGAAAGGCCCCAATGCTCCGCCTGTTTTATTCTGGCGGTGGAAGATACGATGGAATCGATTCTCGACTGGTACCGCAAGGAGGGAATTATTTTTAAAGGCGGCTCTGGCTCGGGTGTCAATTTGTCAAAAATCCGCTCCGCCAAGGAACAACTCGCCGGCGGCGGCACGGCGTCGGGACCCGTGTCTTTCATGAAGGCGGCGGATGCCTCGGCCGGGGTGATCAAATCCGGCGGCAAAACCCGGCGCGCTGCGAAAATGGTCGTGCTCAATATCGATCATCCCGATATCGAGGAATTCATCAAGTGTAAAGTCGAGGAGGAGAAAAAAGCGTGGGCTTTGATCGAAGCAGGTTATGATGCGAGCCTCGACGGGCCGGCTTACGGCAGCGTATTTTTCCAGAACGCCAATAATTCAGTGCGCGTCTCCGATGATTTCATGCGCTCCGTAGAAGCGGACCGGGAGTGGCAGACGCGCTATGTCAAGTCGGGGGAGCCCTGCGAAACCTATAGAGCACGGGACCTGCTGCGCATGATCTCCGAGAGCGCTTATTTTTGCGGCGATCCGGGTATGCAATACGATACCACCATCAATGACTGGCACACCTGCGCCAATACGGACCGGATCAATGCCTCCAATCCCTGCTCGGAGTACATGCATCTGGACAACTCTGCGTGTAATCTGGCATCGCTGAACCTGCTGAAGTATCTCCGTGATGACGGCGTTTTTGATACGGAGTCCTTCCGCCATGCCGTCGATATCGTTGTCTTGGCGCAGGACATTTTGGTGGACAACTCCTCGTACCCGACTGCGGAGATCACCGCCAATGCCCACGCCTACCGTGAACTGGGCATGGGCTATGCCAACCTCGGCGCCTTGCTGATGTCGCTCGGGTTGCCTTACGACTCGGATGCCGGCAGGGCCTATGCGAGCGCGGTGACGGCGCTGATGTCGGGACAGGGGTACTTGCAATCCACGCGGGTGGCGGCGGCGACTGGGGCTTTCTCAGGTTTCGAGAACAATCGCCAACCGATGTTGCGCGTTCTTAACAAGCACCGCGCCCACGCGTACAAGATTCCGTCGTCTCATGTGCCGTTGGACCTGCTCGCGGCGGCGCGCGATGCTTGGGACGGGGCCTGTGAGGAAGCCGACAAACACGGCGTGAAAAATTCCCAGATCTCCGTACTGGCGCCCACGGGTACCATCGCTTTCATGATGGACTGCGACACCACCGGCGTCGAACCAGATATTGCCCTGATCAAATACAAGAAACTGGTAGGCGGCGGCCTGTTGAAAATCGTCAACAATACGGTGCCGCGGGCGCTCAAGCGCTTGGGTTACGATGTCAAACAGATTCAGGACATCGTCGAATATATCGAGGAACATGAAACTATCGAGGGCGCACCCCATCTCCGAGACGATGATCTGGCGGTCTTTGATTGCGCCTTTAAGCCGGCGAATGGGAGCCGTTCGATCCACTATATGGGGCACATCAAGATGATGGGCGCGGTGCAGCCGTTCATTTCCGGCGCGATATCGAAGACTATCAACATGCCCAATGAAGCCACCGTGGACGAAATCACGCACGCTTATATGGAGTCGTGGAAGCTCGGTCTGAAGGCGGTGGCCATTTACCGCGACGGCTCCAAACGGACCCAGCCGCTTAACACTTCCAAGGACAAGGAAGAGAAGAAGACGACGGTGGCTGAGTCGAGCGAGGCGCGTTTGGCGCGGCGCAAATTGCCGGATGAAAGAAAATCGATCACGCACAAGTTCGACATCGCGGGCCACGAAGGTTACATCACCGCCGGCATGTACGAAGACGGCCAGCCCGGTGAAATCTTTATCACCATGTCGAAAGAAGGATCGACTATCTCAGGCTTGATGGATTCCTTCGCCACGGCGATCTCCATGGCTCTTCAGTATGGAGTGCCGCTGCGGGTGCTGGTCGACAAATTCAGCCATATGCGCTTCGAGCCGTCGGGCTTTACCAAGAATCCCGACATCCCGATGGCCAAGTCGATCATGGATTACATCTTCCGTTGGCTCGCCAGCAAGTTTCTCGACGGCGACGCGCAGCAGGAAGTAGGGGTGATAAAGCGGGAGCCGGATGATGACGGGCCGGCCAAGAAAGTCGTGCCGTTGGCGCCGCAGGTCCCGCGCGGAGGGGCGCCGGTCGCAAGCCTCAGCAGTGTAACCAGTCTCTATCAGCAAGACGCGCCGCCCTGCCCCGATTGCGGCACGATCATGATCCGCAGCGGCGCGTGCTATAAATGCATGAATTGCGGCGCGGTGAGCGGCTGCTCCTGAGAACTGGAGCGCGGCGAGGGCATTGACTATGCGGCGGGCCGGTGGAGGTTTTCACCACCGGCCCGCCGCTATTTTTTTTCCAGATGGACAAGACCCTTTTCGGTGTCGATATCCAGGCGAAAGTTGGTCAGGAAGTTAAGCCCAAGAAGACCCGCGACTGTGGGATCGGGCATGGCGTCGTGCACCGCGGCAGTGAGGTTTTTCAACTCGAGACCCGCCACTGAAATGGAGTCCAGGTTGATTAACGGCGCCTGGATCATTCCGTTGGCGGTTTGAAACGGCATCGTGCGAGTATTTTGGCCCGCGTCGATATCTAGCTGCTTGGCGGTGGCACTGGAGATCATAGTGAAGCTGGCGCCGGTATCGAGGACCAGTTTTACGGCCGTTTTACCGTTCAAAGTCGCTCCGACAATGACGACCGAGCCGTGTTTCTCGAAGGGTATCGATGCCTTCGTTGGCGCAGCCGCTGGCGGCTGTTGGTTTTTGACGCCCTCGCTACCCTGAATGCGCCTCGCCGTGCCGCGCCGATTTTCCGGAATGTTGTGCATATTATCCGTAAAATGAACGATGCCTTTATCGTCCACCCAACGGTAGAAATCCGCCGCGACCACCGGCACGGACACAAGCCAAAGGGCAAACGTTAGGATCGAACTGCTTCCAGCGATTTTCATGGCGATGATTTTAACACATTACGCCTGAGGGCGAAAAGCGCCGAGTTGCCTTGCAGGGAAGTTTCCTGGCGCACTTGACAATTTTTGGCAGTGGACCATATTCTTATCATTGAAATGGGTCGGCTCATCCAGATCGCGGAACTCCACAAAGCCCGGCGGCGCCGTTCCGAAAAGGTCAGCATGGAACAGTGCGTGGAGCTGTTGGAGTGGAATTTGAAAAAGAGCCTGGACGATTATTTTTCTTCCCCTCCCGAAGAGCGGTCCATGCGGGCGACTCAAATTCGTAAGCTCAGCGAGATTCTCGAGTACGCCGTCCGGTTGGTCTAGGCCCGTTCCAACAATCGTGGAAATTTTTGACCCGCAGACTCTCGGCGGGCATTTTTACCTGCCATCGTGCCGGCGGGATGGTTTGCAGTGAGCGTGATGGGCGCAATGGTTGAACCGAAATTGCCAGGCGGCAGACCGAGTAACCCAGTGATCGCCAAAAGCGGCGTTGCTCACACCGAGCTATGAGCCTGTTCTCACGCCTCGTGATCGGATTTCTCGTGGTCTTTGCCCTGGTGTCCGGGGTGAGTCTCTACACGCTCCAAAACCTGCAGCAATTCGACCGCATTACCCGCTCGATTCTGGAGAACGAGATGCGGGTGGGCGGCTACGAGAAGAAATTATCCGACAGCCTGCTTTCCGAAATTCGCTATGAGCGTAAATACGCGATCGTCAAAGAGGAAACGCTTTACCGGGAATTCCAAAAATTTGCCGGGGATTTTCAAAGTGATCTCGACAAAGCGCTCGCCGTGGCGGACGCCGGTACCGCCCAGATCTTGACTGAAATCAAACAAAAGCATGATTCTTACCAGGCAATGATCGACAAAGAACGGTCCCATCTAAAGGCTCGTCAGAATTACCCCCAGGCTTCTTACCAGGCGCAAAAGAGCAAAGTGACCGATGAAATCTTTGCCGCTTTGGAGCGCATTACGACATCCCGGCAAATGGACACCTACCGCAAGATCCGCGAATTGGCCGACGTAGGCGCGCAGGCGCGGCAAACCGCGATCATTATCACCAGTGCCTCGTTGATATTTATCCTGGTGCTTTCGCTGGTGATTACGCGGAGCGTCACCAAACCGATCGGCGCGCTCAAACAAAAGACCCAGGAGATCGCCGACGGCAAATTCGAAGGAAATCTGCGCATTACCTCGCCGCCGGAACTGCGGGAGTTGGCGGCGTCATTTAATCTAATGTGCCAAAAATTGAATGACCTGGAAAAAATGAAGGCCGATTTCTATGCCTCGATGTCCCACGAGCTACGCACGCCGCTGACTTGCATCAAGGAAGGAACCGGGTTATTGCTCGACGGCGTCGCGGGGAGCACCACTGAAAAGCAGCGGAAACTTCTTACCATCGTCGCCCAAGAAAGCAACCGTTTGATCAGTCTGGTCACCTCCCTGTTGGATCTTTCGAAAATGGAGGCGGGGATGATGACCTATGGCTTGGAAAAAAGCGCTCTGGCGCCCCTTATTCAGAAGGCGGTAGTTGAAATTGCGCCGTTGATCGAGGCCAAAGATATCAAGATCGAAACAGAGATCGCCGGCGAATTACCGCCGATTAAGATCGACCGTGAGCGGATTCTGCAGGTTCTTCGCAACCTGCTGGGCAACGCTGCGAAGTTTACACCGAAGTCGGGAAAGGTTAAAGTCAAGGCAAGAACAGTAAACAGCGGCATTGAAGTTTCGGTATGGGATACGGGACCGGGCATTGCCGCTGAAAATCTTGAAGCGATTTTCGAAAAGTTTCGACAGGGACGGTCCGACGGAGCGTCTTCGGCGAACGGTACCGGGTTGGGGTTGGCAATCGCTAAACAAATCATCACATCGCATGGTGGCCGGATATGGGCGGAAAATCAGGCGGACCGCGGAAGCACCTTCTTTTTTATTTTGCCTGCGTGACTTTCGGTTCGGGTTGCGGGCTTTTTGGCGCGCCCAGCGCTCCGGCGCCGAAACCCCTGCCGCCGCCGGTGATTATCGAGCCGTTGCCGCCGCCACCGCCACCGCCGGTTTCTCAACCGCCGCCGCCACCACCGTCGCCACCAGTGGAGAGCAAGGAGATTCGTGAACTACGTGAGGCTGATGCGCACTTGCAGTCGGCTCAACAACTGCTGGGCAAAGGAGATTATGAAAGCTCATTCAGAGAGAGTCAAAAGGTGCTGGCGCTGGCCAAGGAGAACGCCCCGGCGGATGCCGCGGTATTTCACATGGGACTTATCTACGCCCATCCAAACAATCCGAAAAAGGACAACAAAAGAGCCATCGGGTTTTTTAGCCGCGTGATCAAGAGTTATCCTGAAAGTCCGTGGGTCGAACAGGCAAAAATTTGGGTGGGTGTGCTCGATGGTCTGGAGAAGTTGAAGCAGGTGGATATCGAAATCGAAGAAAAAAAACGGGACCGGACGAGGTAGAGCAACGGTTATGGCGAGGAATAGAATTCTGGTCGTCGATGATGATCCGAATATCATTGAGCTGGTTAAAATGCGGCTTGAATCCGCTGGTTACGACGTAACTGCGGCTTGCAAGGAAGAAGACGCTATCGGCGCGGTCAAGGCAGAGCCGGTGGATCTCTGTTTGTTCGACCTGATGCTGGAAAACCAAGACGGCATTTCGCTCATGGAAAACGTCCACGCCATCACGCCGGATGTACCGGCGATCATCCTTACGGCGCACGGCACCATTGAAACCGCCGTGGAGGCGATGCGCAAAGGCGCTTACGGCTATCTCACCAAGCCGTTCGAACCCCGGGATCTATTGGTCCAGATAGAACGAGCGCTGGAGCACCGCCGGCTCAACTCGGAGATCAAACGGCTCAAGGGACTGGTCGAAGAGCGTTTCGATTTCGCGAATATCGTAGCCCGGAGCGCGAAAATGCGGTCCGTGCTGGACGTGGTCACGCGCATCGCCAAGCTCGACTCCACCGTTCATATCCAGGGTGAAAGCGGTACAGGCAAGGAGCTCGTTGCTAAAGCCATTCACTTGGCAAGCGATAGAAAAGACCAGAATTTTGTGGCCTTGAACTGCGCGGCATTGCCGGAAACGCTCTTGGAAAGTGAGCTTTTCGGCCATGAGAAAGGCGCCTTTACAGGCGCGGTCAAAACTACCAAGGGGTTGTTTACCCAGGCTCACGGCGGGACCTTGTTTTTGGACGAGATAGGGGACATGCCGCTCTCGACTCAGTCCAAGCTCTTGCGCGTGTTGCAGGAGCGCCAGTTTTATCCCGTTGGCAGCCAGACCCCTGTGGAAGTCGATGTACGCGTGATTGTTGCGACCAACAAGGACCTTGAAGAGCACGTTAAAAGGGGTTTGTTTCGCGACGACCTCTTTTACCGGATTCATGTGATTCCGATTCATCTCCCACCGTTGCGCGAGCGCAAAGAGGATATTCTTCCACTCGCTGAGCACTTTCTCAAAAAATGCAGCGTGCAGATGAAAAGAGATGTCAAGGCGATTGCGCCTGATGCACTAAGAAAGATGATGCTGCACGATTGGCCGGGCAACGTGCGCGAGCTGGAGAATGCGATTGAATACGCCGTGGCCATGACGCAGAAGGACACGATTACGGAAGACTATGTGTTGCCGACCAAAGTGGTTCTGCGGGAGGAGGAAAAATCGTCGACCCAGGATCGGGCGCCCGCTTCCGATGAGATGATCAAGCCACTAAAGGACGCGCGCGACGCCTTCGAGCGAGATTATCTAGTGCAGGTGCTTGCCCTGACGGAGGGAAACGTCAGTCAAGCGGCGAAGCTCGCCGGCAAGTACCGCGCCGATTTCTATGATCTACTCAAGAAACATCGGCTAAAGGTGGATGAATTCAAGAAGGTGAAACCCGCCTTTGCAATCTGACGCCGCTTGAACTTTTCAAGTTATCGAGCGGCCAAACCGATCGGCTTCCGGCTCGGAGATACTTCTCCCTGCTGCAAAAGCGTAAAGTTCATTAACAGTCATTTGCCTCATGCGGTCATTTTGCAATTCAATTCACTTCATTGCAGTGAAGTAAAATCCCTTCACGGCTGCCTCAGAGTTCCGCAGTAGTTTCGTAAACGTCCAGGAATACAATCAGATAGGTAGTCATCCAGCGTGGTATATGATTTGCTCTCGCAATGAAGAGCGTGTTGCGGAAGCAAAAACCATGGCAATTCCCCCCAGCATACTTGTCGTCGATGATGACGAGAATCTCGCGGCCACGTTGAGTCTCTTACTGCGCGCCCATGGTTTCGAGGTTATCACCGCTTTCGACGGAGTGCAGGGCTACGGTGAATATTTCAATCATCCAACAGAGTGCGTGGTCACTGATATTCAGATGCCGGCTATGGATGGATTTGAGATGATGCGTTGGATCCGGTCGATCAATCCCAAGGTAAAAACCATCTACTTAAGCGGCGCTCTCGAGCGCTTTAAGAAAGATGTCGAATTGGAAGGAAATCAGTTCGACGTTGCCGGTCTACTAAAGCCGATTTCAACCAAGGATTTATTGGATTTGGTATCGCAGGGAGGCTGGAAGGGTGGAAACGTCGTAAATGGGAAGAACTAAACGACTCAGCCGTGCTTGGACACGGGTCGCGAAAAGGATCTCGGATCAAAAGCTTGCTACCGTACTGGAGTTGGATTGCAGCGAAGGAATTATCCTTCATGACAGCCAACAAGATGAAGCGTGGCCAAATACGGTTATCAGCGCCCAATTGTCGAGACCTTGAAGCAATCTTTGTGATTTCGGTTTTATAGGGTAGTGTTTTGTGGGAGAGTGATAACGGTTGCTATAAATTCGCTAGGTCGCGACTCTGGGGATTTGAAACAACAGCATCTCTGACGCCTACTCAATGCGCACTTGCGTCTTGTCAAGCGGCCGGGAGAAGGTTTCGAAATCAGCATGTGTTTGGCTTAACGGTGACGCGCATCTTGATCGGCGAACGTTGAAATTTTTAACAGAGTAAAAATAGACCCAAATGAAGGAGCATTAGGAGGCTTTATGAAAAGATACTATAAAAATGGCGGTTTCTCACTGTACAGCGGCACACTCGCTGCCGTATTTTTGCTGTCCGGCTGCTTGGCAACCCGTGACTGGGTGCGGGAACATGTCGACCCATTGGCGGGCCGCGTGTCGACAACGGAGACCCGGATTGGCGAAGCGGAAAACCAAATCGGGCAGCTGGGCGGCAGAATGACCAGTGCCGAGAGCAAGCTAACTAGCATTGAGGGCAAGCTCGGCGGCGTCGAGGGGAAGCTCGGCGAAGTCGACGGGAAAGCGGAGCGGGCGCTGACAACCTTGGGTAACCTGAAATTCGAACGCCGCTTGGTTATTGACATGAAAGACGGCGCCAACTTCGGATTCAACTCAGCAGCGCTGCCACCCCAGGCGAGAAAAGAGATAGATGGTTTTCTCAGTGATCTCAAAGGGGATCTCGCGGGCGGTGAAAACGCGGTGTTTCTCGTTGCCGGCCACACCGACAACGCGGGCTCGGAGGATTACAATTATGAACTGGGCAAGCGCCGAGCCGATGCCGTTAGCCGCTATCTCGTCACGCAAAAGAAAATGGACCCGCTCCGTGTAGTGACGGTCTCGTACGGTGAAAACTCTCCAGTCGCCGAGAATAATAGCCGTGATGGGCGGGCCAAGAACCGGCGCGTGGAAATCCTGGTCTATCGGGAAGCGATCAACTCTAACACCGCCGCGACTGCAGCACCGCAGCAGCCGGAGCAGAAAAGCTCGCAAGTTTCCGACGGCAAACAAATGACACGCAGTTACTAAGGGGCAAGACGCGCTTCGGGAGAGAGGCGGAGTCGAGAGGCTCCGCCTTTTTTTATCAGAACGCGGTAGGTGGAATAGCGCGGATGAACCCGGATTGCGCGTCTGCGCGCGACAAGAAGCGCGAGGCGCAACCCTTCCGTAGCCAAGTCTCAGCCGAAGGCTGATCCGCCTGTGGCGGAGATGCCGTCTGCCTTTGAGCAGACATCGAGCAACGGTGCTTCCACGAAACGTTTAAAGCTCGTAACAACGCAGTGCGCAAGCGCGCAATGACTTTGAAATTTTGGCATCGCTATTCCAGGGTTCCACCTGGCTTGCCGTCTCCTCAGTCTAACTAACTGCGGAATCCGGGATGAATGGGTAAACGCGCGGAGCTTCAGGAGCAACAGGCGCTGCGGCGAATTGCGCCGAAGCAATAGATAGCACGACTGTCAAGGCCAAAAGCGGCGTTGATATAAACGGTCGATGATTAGTCTAAGGAAGATTTCCTACGCGCGCAATCTCTATTACCGAGTTAGCCGTAGCCCAAACCATAGAGTGATTAATGCAAACGTAATGATCAGCCAGTTTGCACCCGTGAGCCTCCTCAGCACGCTGTCGAGTTCTCTTTCCGTGACCTGATCACCGCTTTCATGCCTTTTGACGAACCGGTGTCCGATGCCTATAGATTGATAAACGCTAAAAAGCACGACCAAAAATGCGAGGGCAAGCTTGATGGCCAAGGGATAGCCTAGTTGTTGGACGAACGTCTCACGGTAGGCTGCTTTGAGTTCGGTCAACTGGAAGGCGCCGCTAAAGAGCAGAATGCCGAGGGCGCCCACCTGGAGCGGGTTGTAAAACTTCAGCCCGCGGGCCAACAGTTGTGCACGGTCTTGGTGGTTCGGAAGGTTAGCTACTGCCGGCAGCAGAACGAGCCAGAAACCGAGCACCGCACCAAGATAGACAACCAGGGATAAGCCGTGAAGCCACGCGTTAAGCATAGGGGAGATCAGCCCCAGGCGAAACGCGCCCCTTTTCTCACCGACCGCCCGGGCGCATCATAGGTTTCACCGATGACGTCAAGTTGCTCGCGTATGCGCTCAAGTTCCTTTTGTTGGCGGGCTTCGAAGTTCTGGGCCTCTTTAGCGCGGCGTTCGGTGAACTCGGCCAGCTCTCGCTCTCTGCGCTCGACGAATTCGTTTTGCTCCCGTTCCCATTTATCATAGGAATCTTTCAACAGGGTCCGAATTTGAAAATTGAGATTATCCCGCACTACCATTGATTTATGACAATGGGGACAGAAGATGACGTTGCCGATCATAAAATTGCTCACAGGCTCGTCGTGGGTTTCGTCGCACTTGAGGCAACGGAGTGGAATCTTCCAGGAGTCGATTGGGGGCAGCGCCACAAAATTGACTTCCGGCTCGGCGTAGGCGGCCGCCGTCCCGGCCGGCAAAGCGGCGCTCGCCTCCGCGCCCCGAACCAAAGCTTGACTTGGAGCTGCTTTCGCCGTTGACTGATCGGCGCTTTTGCCTTGTCCCTTGCGGAAACGCGACTCAAAATCATCGCCGAATTGGATTTCAGGGTGGATGACGCGGGCGCGCGCGATAAGAGCCGCTTCGCTTTCGATGTTGTTGGGGTCTGTGACGCAGCAGTCTACCGGACAGACGGCGGCGCAGGCTTCATAATCATGAAACCCCACGCACTCGGTACACAACTTGGGATCGATGACAAAAATAGTTTCGCCCTGCGAGATCGCGTTGTTCGGGCACTCGGGCTCGCAGGCGCCGCAGTTGATGCAGTCGGCCGTAATCATGGTTGCCATGAGCTCGATCCTCCTAGCGATTCCGGTGAAAATACGATCGGCGTGAAAGCCAACTTATCGTAGATGAAAAATCCTGGCGTTGCAAATCAAGCTTTCAGCTCAAAGAGCTGCGGCCCGCTCGCCCGAGGCCCGATTCAACGTGCTCTTCAACAATCAGGCGCGCGACCAGGCCGTTGCGAACGCGCTCGTGTTGAAAGCTGAATTGACTCCAGATGCGCCGCGGCGCACCTCCGTCCTTGATCCAAAGCTTTGCCGATCTGCGCGAATTTGTGGCGCGTAACGGGCTTTCGTGTTAGGGTCGACTGAGTTATAATGATTTTATTATGAAGCGCAAACAGTCCTTGCTGCGGTCGTCCCTAACCTCTTTGCTTTTGCTTGCTCTCGGTTTTTTTGGCGGGCCGGTACGCGCCGCTGAGAACAACAAAAAACTCAGGTTGGCCTATGCCGGATGGGAACTGGGAACCGCAGTGTCCTACGTCGGCGTCGACGCGGGCCTGTTCAAGAAAAATGGTTTGAACATAGAAGAGATCCCGATACGGGACACGCTTTCAGCGGGAGTTCAATCGTTGCTCGGAGTCGATTTGCTGATCGGCTTTGGTAGTCCCTTGGCGATCTTGCAACCGGTGGCGGCGGGGGCTGATATTACGCTTATCGGCGCCCATGTGAGCTTCGATGAATTCGGCATGGGAGTTGGCAGCGGGATTACTAACATTAAGGATTTGAAGGGCAAAAAGGTCGGGGTCTCGGCCCTCGGCTCACGATCCGATTTGGTTGCCCGGGTTATTCTACGCCGGGCCGGACTTGACCCGGCGCGCGATGTCGAAGTCGTTGCCGCCGGCATGTCGCCGGCACGGGCTCTCGCGGTTTCGAAGAATTTGATTCAAGGCGCGCCGTTGATTCGTCAGGTCGCCGACGAGGCGAAAAAGTTGGGGATCAAAGTTCTCGATGTCAATTCGGTGCCGGTCGTTACCGATATGTTCATCACCACGCGCTCGTACGTTAAACGCGAAGAGGAAACGACGCGCCGCTTCATGAAAGGCTACGCCGCGGCCATTCATCATTTTGTCACGCGCCGCGACGAAAGCTTGTCGATCCTGAAAAAATATTTTCCGGCGAGCCAGGGGGTAACACTGGATGCCATGTACGACAGCTTCCTGCCGCGCCTCAGGCCGTTGCCGGAGCTCAACCGCGAAGCGATCCAGGCGCTGGTCGACGTGGGCCCAGTCGTGGATCAAAAAACTAAATCGCTTAAACCTGCGGATATCATGGAACCGCGCTTTCTCGATGAGTTGAAGGGGAGCCGGTTTCTGAAGGATCTCTACGCCGAAAAGGTCAGCCTCTGACACTCTGAAAACTAGAGTGATGGAGTGATGGGCGGCAGCCCCAAACGCTCCAGTACTCCATTACGTCAACACCTCATTGCTTTCTCGGGTCTCGCCTCCGAACTCGTTTTTCGACCTCCCATACGGAGTTATTCCGCAGCCGGCTAGAAGTTTGAGCGGCCATTTGCTATGCAGCAAGAAGACCGACTCTTGGAGGAATCGTATGAAACTGGAAAATCAAGTGGCGATCGTCACGGGCGCCGGCCGCAATATTGGCGAGGCCGTCGCAAAATTGTTCGTGCAAGAAGGCGCAAAAGTGGCGGTGGTCGATCTCGACCCGGGACGCGGCAGCCGCGTGGCCGCGGAAATTAACGCGAAGAACCCCGCCAAGGCTGTCTCCGTTGTGTGCGACGTGGCATCGCCAAGTTCCGTCGATCAAATGGTGCAAACCGTCGTTAAGGCCTTCGGCGCAGTCGATATTTTGGTCAACAACGCCGCTTGGACTGATCACAAGACGCTTTTCGATATCAGCGAAGAGGAGTGGGACCGGGTCATGAACGTTTGTCTGCGCAGCGTATGGTACTGCACCCGGGCCGCCGCCAGAGTCATGATCGAGCAAAAACGCAAAGGGAAAATAATCAACATAGCGTCCACCTCTGGTCATTGGGGCCGCAAGGAAGCCACCGCCTATACGACTGCGAAGGCCGGGGTGCTCAATCTTACCCGCTCCATCGCCGTTCAGTTGGCGCCCGAGGGAATTCGCGTGAACTCCATTTCGCCGAACCGAATCGGTTCGCCGGTGGGCCAGGAGGAGGTGCCGGAAAACCGCTTTGTGCGCAATCTAGCGGGACGCCGAGGCCTGCCCATGGACATCGCCAAGGCAGCGTTATTTTTTGCTTGCGATGAATCGGATTTTATCTACGCGGTGGATTTGCCGGTGGACGGCGGCGCGCTGGCGGTGCGCGACTGACGGTCGGGGGCCGGTTGAGAAGATGTTAAGCGTTTCCGAGGTCGGGCGGAAATTTCGCAGGAATTGATGAATACGATCACTGCGTCGGATAGGGCGAGGGATGGCGTTAGGGCGTCTTGCCTTCCGCGGCGGCAGATTTTTCGATCCGGGAAACAACCTGGTCGGCGGTCTTATCCCATTCCAGATTGCTAAGCTGTGTGCGCACCCGGTTCAGCAGGTCGTTGTTATTGACCGGTTTGGTCACGAATTCGCTCACGCCAAGGTCCATAGCGGCCGCTCTCGTCGCCATGTCGTCGCGCGCCGTAAGCAAAATCACCGGCGTCAGCGGCGCCACGCTCTTCAATTCCTGGCAGAGTTGGAGCCCGTTCATCGTCGGCATCATAACATCGGAAATGATCAAATCCACCGTCCGCTGTCGGACGATGTCGATGCATTCGCGGCCGCTCCCGGCGCCGATGGCCTTGTAACCATGTTTTGTAAGCAAGAGCACGAGAAATTCGAGAACTCCTTTGTTATCGTCCACCACCAACAGCGTTGCCGGGTTACTCTGCGCCGCCTGTACATTGTTTGCCATCGGTTCGTTCTCCCGCGCCAAGGTTGATTGTCTAAAGTTCTTTACGGCGTTCGCCCATCGCCAGCAAAGTGTCGAAGGTTTCTTGCCGGTCATCTAAATCGGCCGCGGTCTCCTCTTTTGTGCGCCCGGACCGTTTGCGCAACTTGGCGACCAGCGTGGTCCGTTTCAGCCCGAGAATCTTTGCCGCCGCGCTTTTGTTCCCTTTGGTGAGGCGGAGGGCTTCATCCATGAGGCGTAGTTGCAGTTGATCAGTCGCCTCGCGCAGGTCCACCTGTTCTCCGCCCAGCGTCGGCTTGGGATTTTTTTTGTCGGACACGAAGGAACGAATATTGACGGGCAAATCCTGCCATTCGGCCACGCCGTTTTCACTTAGGATCACTAAACGCTCAATCAGGTTTTCCAGTTCGCGAATGTTCCCCGGCCAATCATATTCCCACAGGTAAATCATCGCTTCGCGCGAAATCGTCACTGAAAGCCCATGTCTTGCATTGGCTTTTTCGAGGAAGTGCTGGGTTAGAATTGGAATGTCGGAGCGCCGCGCTCTCAAGGGCGGAAGATGGATTGGGATAACCTGGAGACGGAAAAACAGGTCCTCGCGGAAGGAGCCTTTTTCCACCTGATGCGCCAATTCCTTGTTGGTGGCGGTGATCAATCGTACATGCACCGCCACGGGATGATCCGTCCCTACCGGTCGGACTTCGCCATCTTGGAGCACGCGTAGCAGTTTGGCTTGCAGCGGAAGGGGTAATTCGCCGACTTCATCGAGAAAAATCGTGCCGTGATTTGCTAATTGAAACATTCCCAAGCGCGAGGAATGAGCGCCGGTGAAGGCGCCACGGGCGTGGCCGAACAGTTCGCTTTCCAAAAGATTTTCCGGAATCGCCGCGCAATTTACAGGCACGAAGGGGCGTGGCGCGCGCGGACTCGCGCTGTGAATGGCCCGCGCCACGAGTTCTTTGCCGGTACCGCTTTCGCCGGTGATCAACACCGTGGCGTCGGTCGGCGCAACTCTCCTAATAATTTCGTGCACTTTTTTGATCGACGGATGCTCACCGATCATGTTAGTGGACGCGATTGACATTTACTTGTCTCTTTCGAGGTCTACTCGAAGTTTATCGCTGCTGCAGATGCCTTGAGAATAAAAATTACGCCCCACCGAGGCAGTGGGATCAAGAAGTAAGGTCCCCAATGAAACACTGGATTTCGGTGTCATCGTAAGCGGTTAAAACGCGAGTATAAGTGGATTTATTAAAAAATGTCAACTAATTTAACAGTTCTACGCATAACCACTGGTTCTCGCCAGGTGAGAGGCGGCTATGTGTTCACTTATTTGACGCACAAATCGCCAACTGCATTGAATGGATGAAAAATTAATAAGTCTAGCCTTCGCGAAAATGTCCATTAGCCTGAGAGATCCAGTCGGGCACTCCTGTTAATTAGTCAGAGGGAGTTTCGGAATTGCATCAATAAAGCTGCAAAATTAGCTGCTTTGAAATAAAACCTCGGTCTAAATTGCAAATCGCGGCGTGTTAAATGGCGGGTGGCACCGCTCTGTCGAGGGATGACTACCGTCACTGTGCCATACGTGTTAGACTCGGCATAACGACCGGGAAGCTCCGTTGAGCGGTGTCTCCCCGGCCGTCGTACTACGTTTGTTGAACCGCGGCGAGCTTCCAGGCGTTTGGTCCAACCGGACGGGAGAAGGTCCAGTATTCTTCGAATTCGACCGGCTGGAAGTCGCTGCCGCTGACTACCGCGCCGGTTCTTGCGTCCGCCGTGTAGTCTAGCAGGTTGGCGTGAAGCCGGACGGTAATATAGTCCTCGCCGTTTTCCGTCCACGCTTCGCTAATCTCGCTTTCGCGCAAAGCGATGTTTTCCATTTTGTTTTGCTGGCCGCGGTTACGGAGAACGGCCAGTTCTTCCTCCCAGGTCTTCATCAACTCGGTGCCGCAAAGGTTGCGCAGGGTCTTGGTATCTTGTTTGTTCCAGGCGCCTTGGACTTTGAAAAAAATATCTTGCGCAGTTTTCAGGAACTGCTCGGGAGTGAAGCTGTGATCCATCATGACGACAGATCGAAAGTCAATTTGATCATAGGATGGCGCTTGTCGAATCGGCGCACTTGATGGCGCTTGATAACCACGACTGGCGGGCTCCTGGTATCGAGCTTCTTGATACTGCATCGATTCGTAGCTGGTGGCAGGCGCAGGACTGTGGAACCTACGATAAAGAAAGTAACCCAGGCCCGCAAGGAGTATAATCTCGATCATGCCAAAACCGCTCCCGCCAAGGCCGCCGAATCCGGCATGGGCTAAACCGGAGAAAAGCATCGAGCCCAAGAAACCTCCCAACATCGCCATACCAAAGGTGCGCATCAAACCGCCAGGCTGCGGGGCCATGGGGTTGGATTGTTGAGTGGGCGACATCGCTTCACGACGTGGTTGAGCTGGATTGGTCGGCTGTGTCGGACGGGCCGGGCTGCTGTAGCTTCTCGAACCACGGAAGCCACCGGCGCGGCCGCCACCGGCGCGCGCGTCCGCATAACTTTCGAGTACAATCTGCGAGAGGCCAATAAGGGCGAAAAGGCCCAAAGCGATAAAAACTGTTTTGCGATTCACTAGTCTCATCGGGTATGTCCTCCTAACGACAAAAGCTAAAGGAACCGGGTCTGGTTTGCAAGCCGACGCCGCGATCATTCGCTCGCCCGCGAAACAATTCATCCAAGATCGGAAAGCCTTCCCGTTAGAAGTTTTGATGCCGATCCCGGGCGGTCGCTGTTTACACGGGACTCAACCCGTGTCCATCTGGCCAAGGATGCGCTTGGTCGCGGACCTGTGATTCCATTCCCAGCCGATGAGAATCACGCCAAGGGCGAGCCCCGCTATGTCGGCGATCAGCCATGGCCCCTGCCAAGTAGGCAGCATCAACAAGAGCCCGGCGAGACAAATCAACCCACGCTTTGCCCAGTCCAAGACGCGAAAGAGATAACCGGCGCAGCCAATCGCAAGCAGGAATGTTCCAATCGAAGACGCAACGACGGCAATAAGGATGTCGCCGATCGCGCCCTTGAGAATAAGCGCAGGATGCAGCGCGAAAGCAAACGGGACGACGTACGCGGCGATGCCGAGACGCATACCGGTCCAGCCAGTTTTCCAAAAGTCCGAGTGGGCGATGGCCGCCGCGGTATAGGTTGCCAGACAATCCGGCGGCGTGATTAGGGAAAGCATTCCAAAATAGAATAGGAAAAGGTGGGCTGCGAGGGGATCGACGCCCAGTTGCGCTAGCGCCGGGCCGACGAGCACCGCCAATGTGATATACACCACGGCGGTGGGTAGAGACATGCCGAGCAGGATGCAGACGATAGCGGTGAGCGCGAGTAAGAGCAGAACATTGCCGCCGGACAGGGTTGTCAAGATCAACGAAAGCTTAAATGTCAGACCGGAGAGTTGCAGAGAACCGATCACTAGACCGGCTAAAGCAGTGATGACCACGATATCGAGCAGCGTGCGGCCCGTCTCTTCGATGCTCTTAAGTATCGCTGAAAATGTCGGGCGTGTGTCCTTTTGCAAGGCGCCGACAACGAAGGTGAGAATCACCGTTGCGATGCCGGCTTTGCCGGCCTCCCAGTTGGCGAACATGAGCGCGTAGATCAGAAAGCCGAGCGGGATCAGGAAAACCCACCCGAGCCGCATCACGCCTCTAAACCTTGGAATCTGGTCCGCCGGCAGTCCGCCAAGACCATACTTCGCCGCTTCGAGATCGACTTGAGTGAATAGCGCGAGATAGTAAAGGAAAGCGGGCACCGCTGCCGCAAGGGCAACCTGCCCGTAGGGAAGATTCAAAAACTCGGCGATGAGAAACGCCGCCGCGCCCATAACCGGCGGCGTGATCTGCCCGCCATTGGACGCCACTGCTTCAATGGCGGCGGCCAGGTGGGACGGGTAACCGCAGCGCTTCATCAAAGGAATCGTTATAGCGCCGTCCACTGCCACGTTGGCCACGGCGCTTCCCGAGACGGTGCCGAAGAGGCTGGAAGAGACCACGGAAACCTTCGCCGGCCCGCCGCGGTACTTCCCCATCGCGATCAAGGCGATATCGGTGATGAACTTGTCACCGCCCACGGCGTAGAGCGCCTGCCCAAAGAAAATGAACGCTACGACGACGCTGGCCGCGACGCTGAGCGGGATGCCGAGGAGTCCGCTCGAATCGAGATAGAGGTAGGTGGCGATGCGCGCCCATGAAGATCCCTGGGCGTAGAGAAGGCCGGGAAAGAGGAAAGCAAATTTCGCATATAAAATGCACGTGACGGCAACCCAAACTAGCGCCCAGCCGGCAACGCGCCGCGTCGCTTCAAGAATGAGCAGCACTGTAAATCCGCCAAGCAACCAGCGCTCCGGCGCGAGAATGCCGAGCCTATAGGCGATGGACGGATATAACACGGTGATGTAACCGCCGGCGACGAGACTACCGATTACGCCGATCCAGTCGTACCACGGAATTTTATCGCCTGATTCCATCGGGCTCGCTTTGACGCGCAGGAACACGCCCGCCAGGCCAAGCGCAAAAAAAAGTCCGAGGAATTGTTCTTTGAAAAACGTTAGATTCGCGAAAACATGAAGCTCACCCGCCCAAGCGGCTGACACCAGCGTCACAGCGATGATGATCGATCGCTCGACGATCTTCGCCGCTCCTTCGAGAGTGCGAAACTTCAAAGCTGGGTTAAAGTCGTCGCTCATGTCAGTTTGTTCAAATCGTTCAAGACGTTCCAGCGCGGTGGAAACGCGCCGGGTTTGAAATCCATCTTGACTTTTGTATGGAGCGCTGTTCTGAACTCATCATACCCGTTGTATCTCTAGAGGCGCCATCCACCGAGGGAGTTGCCTAAGTCGTGCAACGGCTTCTAGGTTCACGGATTCAACGCCAGCAGCTTCTTCTGCGTCTCATCGACTTTGGCCGACCAGAGGTTTTTTTCCTTAAAGAACTGCAGCGCCGCCGGGTGATAGGGGATCGTGACGTCAGGGTCCACCATCCGCTCACGAGTCCATTCCTTGAAGCCAGGGTGAAGCGGTGGCAGCTTCTCTATATTGTCCCACACCGCCTTGACGACGGCCGCCACGACGGTGTCGGGGGCGGCCTTGTGCGCAGTTAGGTAGATATCGTAGGCGATGAAACAGGTGTCTTCGATCACGGCCAGGGCCGTCCCACCCTTGACGAGACGCGAGTAATAGCCTGGAACCGCTTGCCGCAATCGCTTCTCTCCTGCTGCAGAGCAGTCAATTGAAAGATGCCGGACGCCAATGGATGCATCAGCCTCCCTCACCTTGGCGGAGTTCAGTGCGTGCATCGCAACTTCCACACGGCCTTGGACCAAGGCGTCGACTCCTTCGTTTGCCGCCGGCACGGGAACGACTATTAAGTCCTTCCAGGCGAGCCCTGCGCTGGCGAGCTGGCCGTACATGTTGTACCACACGGCCAACTGGGCGGGATACTCACCTGCGACGCGTTTGCCTTTGATTTCATGGATGGTCTTCAGAGGGGAGTCCTTCCGCACCAGCAATCCCACCAGCAAAGGTGACCCGCGCATCACCAAGCGCACGTTAGGAATGTGGACAAAGGGATTTCGGCCGCCGATCTGCAACCGCTCCGGCCCCTGATAGGAGAGCGCCATGTCCACAGCGTTATTGATGCCGAAGTCCAGTTCCCCGGCGTTGAGGAGAGGAAGAAACGTGCTTGTTCCAGTGTACGGCTGCACGGCCATCTGCATGGGCGTGGCCTCGCTCACAGCCTTGGCCAGCCCGCTCGCTAGTGCATAGAAAACCGAGCCTGGAGGGTTAGATCCAACGGTTAGCGACCGAGGAAGCTTCTGTGCCTTGACCGGGAAAAGGGGAAAGAGCATCACGATAATGGCCGCAAGAACGGACACATGAACTCTACTCGCATTATCACGCATGACAGTTCTCCTTTTTGGCGCCAACCGCTCAGCCGCGCATGACTTCACTCGTGCTTTTCGTTAGGGGTTTAACGCCAGTAACTTCTTTTGCGTTTCGTCCATTTTGGCGGGCCAGGCCTTTTGCTCCCGGTAAAACTGCGCCGCCGCCGGGTGATAGGGGATAGTCGAGTCCTCGTCCACCGCCCGCTCTTTGGTCCATTCCCTGAAGCCGGGGTGAATCGGCTTGAGCTTCGCTTCGTTATCCCATATGGCCTTCAGGATTGTCGTTACTAAGTTATCCGCAGCCCTGCTATGGGTGGCGAAATGGATATCGTAGGCGACCATGCACGTGTCCTCAACCACGGCGGCGCCACCTCCGGCCTTGACGAGCCTCGTGTAATAGCCCGGGACTGCTGCGCGAATGCGCCTGTCACCCTCTGGTGAGCAGTCGATCGAGAGATGCCTCACGCCGACGGAAGCATCGGCTTCTCTGATTTTCGCCATGTTCATGGCCCCCGTGGTGACGTCAGCCCGGCCTTGCACCAGGGCATCGATGCCGTCGTTGACTGCTGGCACGGGGACCACCTTGACGTCCTTCCAGGTGAGCCCTCCGTTCGACAACTGCCCGAACATGTTGAACCACACCGCCTGATGAGCAGGATATTCTCCGGTCACTCGCTTTCCCTTGATGTCGTGAACATTCTTCAAAGGCGAGTCTTTCCTGACGAGCAACCCGACGATCAGAGGTGCGCCGCGCATCACAAGGCGAATGTTGGGGGAATGCTGGAAGTCGTTTTTTCCCCCGACTTTGAGCTTTTGCGGTCCGCGGTACGCCATCCCCATGTCGACCCCGTTAACTATCGCAAATTGCAGTTCCCCGTTATTGAGAAGCGGGAGCAAGGTGCTGGTCCCCGTATAGGGTTGGATGTTGGCTTGGATTGGGGTTGCTTCGCTGGCGACTTTGGCGAGGCCGCTCGCCAGCGCGTAGAAGACTGTACCCGGCGGGTTGGTTCCAATCGTGACGGCTTTGGGTAGTTGTTGGGCGTGGGCGCAAGTCAGCCAAAGAAGCACCATACAGGGTCCGAACAAGTTGTTGCGCACGCTCCGTGCCAAAATCATAGGGGTTCCTCCTCGTAAAATATTGAATCCACCGCAGATTTGCTTTCTTTGAAACGCGCTCTAGCAGAGACCGGTCATTTGCCCCACAGTTCTTTCGTCGCAAGGCGCGCGCCTTCGGCCATCGCTTCGAACTTGGCCCAGCAGATCTGCGCGCTGCCGACTCTGGGGCCGAGGCCGCAGTCGGTACCGGCCATAACGTTTTCGCGCCCGACGACTTTCGCGTAGCGGACCAACCGGTCGGCAATGGCTTGCGGGTGTTCGACGATATCCGTTGCATGGCCGACCACGCCCGGGACCAAAACTTTGCCGGCCGGAAGTTTCACTTCCTCCCATACCCGCCACTCATGCTCGTGGCGCGGATTGGCCGCCTCAATGGAGATGGTGTCGGCCTTCACTTTTAAGATCAGGTCGATGATGTCGCGCAGCGGAATGTCGTATTTGTGCGGTCCGTGATAGCTGCCCCAGCAGGTGTGAAAGCGGACGCGCTCGGCGGGAATATCTCTCAGGCCGTGGTTTAACGCAGCGACGCGCAGTTCGGCGTATTTGCGATATTCCGGCACGGTCATGCGCGCCATGAACTGCCAGCCGTCGGGAAGGTCTGGGTCGTCGATTTGCAACAAAAAACCCGCATCGGCGATGGCTTTGTACTCTTCATGCATGGCGTCGGCAATGGCCATCAGATAGGCCTCATCGTTGGCGTAATAATCGTTCTTCATCCAGTGTTCGATGGTGCCGGGGGCGATGGCGGGAAGAAAGGCCGCTTCATATTTCTGGCCCTGGAGTGCGGCTCTAAAATCTTCGATCTCCGTTTTGAGCGATGCCTGGCCGATGTACTTGAGCGGCGCGTTGCAAAATACCCGCCTGAGATTGTCGCCGCGGTGAGAAGTTCTGGCGCTGAAATAATCGCTGAACTCCACCAGATCACGCGCATAAATGGTTGACGGGAGATCCTCAGGCCGCACTTCTCGCTCGATGAAGCCGCTCAAACGCTCGCGGGCATAGCGCGAGAAATTCGATTTACCCAATTCGCCGTCGTTGATGATGTCGATGCCGCAAGCGATCTGTTTTTTCACCACTTCCGCAACGGCGTCGCGCACGCGCTTCGCGAAGGCGTTTTTCTCCACCGGCTTCCCGGCAACCTGAGCGCTGTGCATTTCCTTCAAATCCGGTGGCTGCGGCAGCGCGCCGGCGTGGGTAGTCAAAATTCGCTCGGCACTGTACTTCATTCGATCATCCTTTCGAAAAAGCGTTGGGCCATAGGGAACGATTGAAGCAACTGGAATCGTTGCACACGTTCCAATCGAATTCGGCAAATACGCCACTTAGGCGTACGCGTCGTAAATGCCATCGAACTTGGCCAGCTTGAAGCGCACCATGTTCTTCGCGGCGACGCGTACGAGCTCTTTGTCTCGCTCGGAATTGGCATTCCGGGCGATGGTTTCCGCGGCCATCGCTGTATGCTCTTTGTCGACTTTGCTATGCACGATGAAAAACGTTCTGGCCCGGCTATCCAGACCGTAGTGTTTCTCCAGCGCCGTATCAAATGCTTCGGAGTAGCGGCACACCATGGTTTCGTTGACCAGCGCGCCGGCGCGGGTCTCGGCGGGTAGGCCGACGAACATTCCACGTATGATCGCGGCGGTGTGGGCGACGCATTCGTAGATCATGATGCCGTTTTTGAACTCCTCGTCGGTCAACCCAATGGCTTCGCCGAAACGTTTCATCAACCCGGGGTGGGACTGCTCTTCGGCGAAGAGCTCGGCGAACTGATCGTACATCGGTTGATTGTTGGCGTTTCGAACCATCAGGAAGGCGAGTCCTTTGTTGATCACATGGTTTGAAAGATAGTGCTGCACGGCAAAACCCTGGAGCCGCTTTTTGGCGAGCTTGCCCTCTCGTAGCTCGGTAAAAAATCGGTTGCTCAGGAGTTGCTCCACGCCCGGATTGACTATTTCGCGCATCAGATCATCAATGAAAGCCTGGTTTTCCATAGTCGGCGTCCCTAATATGTTTGATTGGCAGAGCAGAGGAACAGTGACAAAGCGGCAAGAAAGTGTCAAGGGGAATACAGCGGCGAAAAGAGCAAGGAAAAACTAGCTACAAAGGCAACGCCTTGGGCTGGGTGTGCGTCATCCCGAGCTCATGGTTGCGTCTTTGCCGAGCTAGTATCATGTCCCACAAGTTCGATGTATAACTCCGGCGTCATTCCGTCCGAAAAAATCTCCCCTTCCCCTTTTCCAAAGAGGGGTTGGAGAAATTCCCCCTTTGAAAAAAGGCTGGTGTACGGACCGGGGACAACGGGGGATTTGAGTTCCACTTCGGCTGGTGCCGTCGATTGGACTTTTTCAGCGAATTTCTGGGCCACCACACTAGGTTGTTTGCGGTTAAATGTTTTCTTTGGTTGTGTCTTTACCGCGTTAGGTCTCTGTGGTTAAAGGATTTTGAGGTGTTTCGTCAATGCCGACGACGCAGGTAGGGGACGTCGATATCTATTACGAAGAACTGGGAAACGGCGATCCGGTGTTGCTCGCGCCGGCTTCCTGGTGGCCGTCCGATACTTGGAACGTCGGCGTCGTTCCGTTTCTATCGAAGCAGTTTAGAACTATCGTATTCGATTGCCGGGGGACCGGGCGTAGCAGCAAGCCTGAGAGCGACTACACCGTGCCCCAATTCGCTCGAGATTGCATCGGGCTATTGGGACAGCTCGGCATCTTCCGCTGCCATGCAGTGGGTTTCGCGCTCGGCGGACAAATCGTTCAGGCGCTGGCCATAGAGCGGCCGGATCTAGTGGCAACCCTGACCATCGCCGCCTCGGGGTCGGGCGCCAAAACCCTGAGCGGCGGCCCGAGGATTGTGTCGCCTGACACGGATCGCGAGATTCGCGATAGGGGGTTCGAGGGTTATATCCGCGCCTACATAGAAAACGACACCATGGCGTTTAACCGTGATTTTTATCGCGAACAGAGCGACGTGGTGAAGGCCCTGGCCAATGCCGTTTGGTCGGGACAAAGCACGGCCGAGATGTTTCGCCGCCACGAGGAAGCGCGTCTCACTTGGGATACGCTGGGGAAGGCCGCCGAGGTGAAAGTGCCGACGCTGATTCTCTGCGGCGCCGACGACGATGTGATCCGGCGCGGTAGCACGCCGCTGGATACGGCGAAGCGTTTGGCTCAACTGACGCCTGGCGCAGAATTATTCTTAATTCCGCAGGTGAAGCATATGACGTTTTGGGACGGAATCGGCGGGCTTGCCGCGCTGCAAAATTTCCTGGTCCGCCATCCGATCGGAGCAAGTCGATGATTCTGGTATTTCACTCCGTTGGTCGAATGAGCGATGCTGCCCCGCGCGCCCGGCTTTGCGGTTACGCCACTACGATCGTTGTTTGCTGTTTCCTTATCATGACGGCAATAACCGCTCCTGCACAGGCACAAGGCAAAAAAGTTCGTGTGGCGCTTCCCGGCTATACTATCGCCGCGCTTTCTTTTCTTGCCGCCAAGGTGAACAATTATTATGCGGCGGAGGGTTTGGACGTCGAGCTGATCGCGATGCGGGCACCTACCGCAAATCTGGCGGTGCTGAGCGGCAGTGTAGAGTTCTCCGGCGTTCCGCTGGCCGGGCTGACGACCGCCCTGAAGGGCGCGCCGCTCAGGGTGCTGTTCTGTCAGTTCGACAAACCGCAGCATGTCTTGTACGCGCGGCCGGAGTTGCAAAACGTCAGAGCGCTACAGGGAAAAAAACTCGCGGTGGCGGGCGTCGGCGTCATTGACGACATTTTGTTGCGCGAAGTGCTGAATGCCAACGGACTCGCTCCCGCTCGGGATGTAACCATCTTGGCGGTGGGCGCGGCAGATACTCGCTTTACTGCCCTCATGACCGGCGCCATCGACGCGTCGGTACTCATTGCGCCGGTGACTTTCAGCGCCAGAGAACAGGGATTCAGGGAACTGATCGTGTTTAAAGACCAGGGTTTCGTGTTACCCAGCGGAGGCATTGTTGCCCGGGAGGAATTAATAAAAACCGATTCTGCCATGGTGGAAAAATTCGTTCGCGCCACGGTCATGGGGTTCTTGTTCATGCGCGAGAATCGCCCGGGGACGCTCAAAGTCATGGCGCGCGTGCTCAAAATCGACGATCTCGCCGCGGCCAGGCTGTATGATTCGTCCCGGCCCACCATGACCGCAGACGGTACCATTTCAGCAGAAGCCGCAAAGAAGATGACCGGGTTTATACTCAAGATTGCCGGCATGAAAGAAGCACCGCCGGCGGATAAGCTTTTCGAGTTTGTGTTTGTGCGGAAAGCCCATGGCGCGCTACAAGCGAAAAGCTGGCAGCCAATCCCATAGCTAACCGGAGCATTCCGGATGTCGAGTAATCCAAGACGCGAGGTTTGACATGCCCACCGCTAAGATCGGCGACATAAACATCTATTATGAAGAGCAGGGTCAAGGCGAGCCGGTGTTGCTCGCGCCCCCGTCCTGGTGGCCCTGCGATACCTGGAAGGTCGGCGTTGTGCCGTTTCTCTCGAGGCGTTACCGGACCATCGTATTCGATTGCCGGGGCACGGGTTTTAGCGGAAAGCCGGATCATGGCTACACCATCGAGCAGTTTGCCAGGGATTGCGCGGGGCTGTTAGAGCATCTGAAAGTCGCGCGCTGTCACGCCGTCGGTTTTGCCTTGGGCGGTCAAATCGTGCAAGCGCTGGCGATTGACCGCCCCGACCTTGTGGCCACGCTGACCATCGCGGCGGCTGGCGCAGGCGTGAAACCGACGAGTGGCGGCGTGCGTCAAACGACCAATACCGACGAAGAGGAAATTCGCGCCCATGGATTCGAGCGATTCATCCGCGGGCATGTCGAAAACACCCACATGGCGTTCAACGAAAAATTCTTTCGCGATCATCCTGAAACGGTCAACGCGTTATCCGACGCTTTATGGCGGCGGCAAACCAGCCCGGAGCAACACCGATATCATTACGACGCTCGCCGCACTTGGGACACCCTTGGCAACGCGCCTAATGTTAAAGTGTCGACGCTGATACTATGCGGCGCGGCCGATGACGTGAATCGAGGCGGGAGCACGCCGGTCGGAACGGCGCGGCGGTTAGCAGAACTCGTTCCCGGTTGTGAGTTGGCGCTGGTCCCAAACGTCAAGCACATGACTTTTTGGGACGGCGATGGAGCGCTAGAAACTCTGCAAGACTTTCTCGCGCGCCATCCAATTCAAGAGATTTGATGCCCGAGAACGTTGAACCTAGAAGGGGACGATAGGAGGGGATCTGTCATGATTGCAATTCGCAACAGGATAGAATCAGTCAGGATCATAACGGTTGTTCCGATTATTTTCGGCTTGCTCATTTGGGCCGGCGCCGTCCACGCTCAAGATAAGGGTAAAATCGCCGCCGACCCCCTTGTCCAGCTTTACAATGCCGCGAAGAAAGAAGGAAGGGTAATTATCTGGGGACCCACGGACACGGAAATCTATCAGAAAGCGCAGGCGGTTTTGGACAAACAGTATCCGGGAATCAAGATTGAAAATTTTGAGAGCATACCGGAACCTCTGGTCCAGCGAATCATCGCGGAAAGCCAAGCGGGTAAACCCAGCAGCGTCGATGTCATCCAGTCCGGCTCTTTGCGTGCGCTGCGGCCGTTGATCGACCGGGATATGCTGGCTCCCTTCCCGGGTTGGGAAAAGGATTTTGGCCTCGACGCGGTCTATGCCAATCAGCGTTTCGTCGGCGCCTATAATCTCACTTTGCCGATAGCCTATAACACAAAGATGGTGAGCGCGCAGGATGCGCCGAAGCGCTGGGAAGATCTCGCAGAGCCCAAATGGAAAGGTCGAAAACTGATCATCGAGGCCAGATTGGTTCCATTTGCCATGCTCGGCACCGAGTGGGGCAAAGGAAAGGCGATTGAACTGACCAAGAAAATATTATCCCAACAGCCCATTATCGTTCAGGGTGGCACCACGGTCGCCAATGCGCTCGCCGGCGGCCAGGTATCAATCGCCATCGGCACTTACGCTTACACCATAGAGCGGTTGAAGAAACAGGGAGCGGCGGTGGATTGGGTCGCGGTTTCGCCTTTGCCGGTATTGACTTCGGCGGTAGGAGTTCTCAAGACCGCGCCTCACCCCGATGCCGCGCGTTTCTTTGCCGGTTGGTTAGGAACCGCCGAGGGTCAGAAGATCCGATACACGACCTCCGGTCAGGCGATGGAGGTGGGAAAAAACGCGATCGGCACGGTCGCCGAGAGAATCAAAACCAATCAACCGGCGATCATTTTGGAAACGGAAAAGACTTTTGCGACGATTCTTGAAATTCAGCGCGAGCTGGGCAAGTTGCTCGGCGCTTTGCGTTGAGAGTCATTTTTGGCCGATGATATCGGGATTGTTCCGCGTGTCCTTCGCCCAGTTCTTGCAACAATGACTGTAACGCCTGCCACTCTCGCCAGGAATATTCGCGTGGGACCGCGGTGGTCTTTGCGCCAACCGTCGGTTCGAACTTTTGCCTTCGGCGCGAC
The DNA here is from genome assembly GCA_036555515.1 of Binatia bacterium. Taxonomy (GTDB): domain Bacteria; phylum Desulfobacterota; class Binatia; order UBA9968; family UBA9968; genus DATACQ01. Next base: position 17,230 of record DATBLC010000161.1, on the reverse strand, counting down.
CATCGCCGTAGTTTCCTATCTCGTCCTGGTGCCGTTGCTCATGCTGCTTTACGCCAGCGTCATGAGTACGGAAGATAAGTTGCCGTTCGAATCCACGGTCACGACCCTCGCCAATTATAGTCTGGTGTTGACGAGTCCCTCGATGCTGCCGGTTTTTCTCAATACATTTTTCTTTACCATCGGGTCGCTCGCCGTAGGGCTGCCGTTGGCGATCCTCATGGCGTGGCTTTTGGAACGCACCGCCGTGCCGGCGCGCCGGTGGATCGCCCTTCTTATTCTCGTGCCGATGACGATTCCATCTCTGCTATCGGCGATTGCCTGGATTCAGTTGCTCGACCCGCGCATCGGTCTCGTCAACGTCGTTTTGCGCGGCATTATCGGTTTGTCGGGCGACACCGGGCCTTTTGATATTTATTCGCTCTACGGCATGTGTTTCGTTCAAGGTTTGAGGTTGGTGCCGTCGGCCTATCTCATGATCGCGGCTTCGTTTCGCGCCATGGACCCGTCTTTGGAAGAACAGAGCTCGATGGCGGGACGCGGCGTGGCCCAAACCACGCTACGCATCACGCTGCCGATCATGCGTCCCGCGCTGCTTGCCGTGCTGATCTATTACATTATCGTGGTCATTGAATCCTTCGACATCCCGGGGTTACTCGGCTTTACGGCGCGCATTCGCGTTTTGAGCACGGCGATTTACTGGGCAACCCATTCGGAAGTCGGTTTGCCCGATTATGGCTTGGCCTCGGCTTTGGGAGCGATGGTGTTGGTCGTGGCGCTCGTGCTCATGTGGCTCTATCAGCGGTTGACGGCGCGCCAGGAAAGATTCACCACGATCACGGGTAAGGGATACCGGCCTCGGCAAATCAACCTCGGCGCCTGGACGGCGCCGGCCACCGCGCTCTGTGTTGTCTACGTGGCGATGGCCGTGGTGCTGCCTTTCCTGATGCTCATCTGGACCAGCGTTCAGCCGTTTTACGCGGTCCCCTCGTCGGAATCCCTCGCCCGCGTGAGCTTCGAGGGATACTTCAAGATTTGGCAAGATAGCAGCGTGATGCGCGCCCTCTGGAACACCACCGCGCTGGCTCTGGTCACCTCCGCGGCAACGATCTTGCTCGCCGTGCTGGTGAGCTGGTTCGTGGTCCGGCGCGGCAAAGCGGCGGACGGACTTTCGCATTATCTCGCCACGGTCTCGTTCTTGCCGCAGTGCGTGCCGAGCATTGTCATCGGTTTGGCGCTAATTTTCGTATACGTCCGTTTTCCGATTCCGATTTACGGCACGTTGTGGATCATCGCGCTTGCGATGACGACCCGCTATCTCGCCTATGGCTCGCGCACCATGACCGCTGCGCTGATGCAAGTGCACGGCGAGTTGGAGGAAGCGTCCCTTATGGCGCGCGCTCCATGGGCGCGAACGCTCCGTAAAATCACCATGCCGCTTATGGCGCCGGCCATGATCAACGTGTTTTTTTGGGTCGCGGTGCACGCGATGCAGGAGCTTTCGATGGCTTTGATGCTGTACAACCCGGACACTGTCGTCGTTTCGACGATGATCTGGAGCATGTGGCAAAATGGCCGCACCACGGATGCGGCGGTCTTGGGCGTGATTTTGATTCTGTTGTCCGCGGTGTTGCTCGTCGGCGGCCAGGCGGTTTTGTACCTGCGGCGTGGCACCGATTCCTAGGCGGGTGCTGATAATTCTGAGTGCCGGCTGCTCAAAAAGTACTCACAAACGAAGCACGCAGCGAGCGCATGGGCAACATTCGAAGATCGAGAATAGAGGATCGAAGATCGCCATTTTCCATTTCGGCACGGCCATTTGAGCCGCCTGCTAATAGGACCGTCCGTGATTAGCGTCAGGAATTTGGCAAAGTCGTTTGCCGGTGAGAGAGGGGAAGTGCGGGCGTTGCGCGGCGTGTCCTTCGAGGTGGGCAAAGGAGAACTGTTCACACTGCTCGGTCCCAGCGGTTGCGGCAAGACCACGACACTGCGCTGCATTGCCGGACTGGAACAACCGCTATCGGGAGAAATCCTGATCGACGAGCGCGAGGTATTCAACGCCGCGAACGGCACATTCATTGCGCCGGAACGGCGCAATATCGGCATGGTTTTTCAATCCTACGCTATTTGGCCGCACATGACCGTGTTTCAAAACGTCGCCTATCCTTTGGTCGGCGATACCAGCCGCCCGAAGATCGCCGAACGCGTGGAACGAATTCTCGGCCGCCTCGGGCTCGGAAGGTTGGCCGATCGGCTCGCGCCCAATTTGAGCGGTGGACAGCAACAAAGGGTGGCCCTGGCACGGGCACTGGTCGCCCAGCCCCAGGTTTTGTTGCTCGACGAACCGCTCAGCAACCTCGACGCCAAGCTGCGCGAGCAGATGCGCTTCGAGCTCAAAGCCTTGCAGGAATCGTTCGGCATCACCACGGTCTATGTCACGCACGACCAGGAAGAGGCGATGGCACTCTCCGACCGCATCGCTCTCATGCACGAAGGGGCATTGCTTGAAGTCGGGACGCCTGTAGAACTCTATCTCCGTCCCGCCCATAGAATTACCGCGGACTTTCTTGGCGCCTCCAACTTCGTTCCCACGGCGGTTGAGGCGGCCGGAAGTGAAGCCGGGGCCGAAATCTTGCTGGATTGCCCGTTGGGTCGATTCATCGCGCGGCGCAGCGTCGAATGGCGGCCCGGATCGGCGTCGGAGCTTTTTTTTCGACCCGAGAATGTCGATCTATTAGAAGACGCCGCCGTCAACGGATTGAATCGCGGCAGCGGGGTCGTGGAACGGGCGACCTTTCTCGGCAATTGCGCCGACCTCGTGCTGCGCTGCGGCGACATCGCCGTCCGTGTGCGTACGCACCCGGGCCGGACACCTTCCGTGGGACAGCGAGTTCATTTTTCCGTGGCGGCGCAATCGTGCATTGTGTTTCCGGCGGCCGAAGTGCGGGAACGGCGCGATTACCGCGAAGAACGCCGCCCTGGTGAGCGAGATGTTCTGTCCTGAGCGCACTCTACCCTCACCTCTGTCCGGTTCCCGCGAAGGAGGGCGAGACGCGCGCCGATCAATTCTTGGATTGATTGTTGAGAGGAGATGGTGATGACGGCTCCAGACACGACATTGAATTTAGATCGCCGAGGCGGCCTTGAGTGGTGTCTCTATCACAATATGCTCATCACGCGACTGTTCGAAAAGGCTTTGCTGCGCTGGGAGCATGAAGGAAAGATTGCCGCGCAAACTTTTCCGAGCAGGGGCCAGGAAGCCATCGCCGTCGGTTGCTGCCTGGCGCTGGAGAAAGGGGACGATGTCATCCCGTCGTTTCGCACCCGCGGCGCGATGGTCGGCATGGGCGTAAGCATCGCTGAACAAATTCGCGAGTTCATTCACAGTCCGCTGGCGGCGGGCGACTCGCGCGATGCGCCGCATCATGCATCGTGGCCGGACCGCGGGGTGATGCCGGGCTCGACGATGATCGGCGGCCATCTCGCCCTGGCCGCGGGCATCGCGATGGCGATGCAATGTGAGGGACAAAACAACATAAGCGTCGCTTTCTTCGGCGACGGCACGCTCGGTTCCGGCGATCTGCATGAAACCATGCATATCGCGGGCGCGTGGAGGCTGCCGCTGATCTTGGTTTGCGAGAACAACGGCTGGGAAATGGCGACGCCTTGGCAAAAGGTGCGCAAGCACCGCTCGCTGATTCCCTACGCAGAGCCCTTCGGATTCGCCACGCGCGCCGTCGACGGCAACGACGCTCTCGACGTCTATCATTCTTCTTGCTGGGCGCGTCGGACGGCTTTGACTGGGACGCCGGTTTTTCTCGATTGCCTCACTTTCCGCGCGGGTCTCTATAGCTCGCATTTCGGCGAGGTCCGGGCGGCAGTCGAGAAGGAATTGGCCGAATGGGAAAGGCGGGATCCGTTAAATCGCATGGCGGCTTGGCTGATTGGGCATGGGTTGGCGTCGGCGAGTGAGTTGGATGAGCTGGAGCGCCAAGAAGAGCAAAGAATCGAAGAAACGTTCAAGGGAGTGGCCGCTGAAGCGAGATGATTCAAATGATTCTTGGCGCACTTGGCACGATGAATGACGGTTCGAACAGCGCTGGGGCGACCCGACGTGGTTGTCCGTTTGCGTGGCAGACCCAATGGCCTGCCGTTCCCGCAAAGAGACAACGGACACGTGAGAGAAAAAACCGATGTCGATCTTAAGTTACCGCGACGCCGTCGGCAAAGCACTGCAAGACTCCATGCGCGATGAGCCGCGGTTGATTTTAATTGGGCAAAATCTTGCGGCGCACGCGTTAAAATCATTGGCGCTGACCTACGGCGAAGCGCGCGTGCGCGACACCAGTATCAGCGAAAGCGCGATGGTCGGCATGGCTGTCGGCGCGGCGATGAAGGGCATGAAAGCAGTCGTGATGATCGCTTACGCCGATATTGCTTCGGTCTGTCACATGGCCATCGTGCAAAGCGCCGCCAAGCTACACTTCCTGACAAACGGGCGGCTCAATTGTCCGGTCATCATTCGCCTGCCGATCGCGCGTTTCCGCGGTCATGGACCGGAAGGCAACGAAGTCGGAGCGTCATGGTTTTACAATGCGCCGGATTTAAACATCGCGATGCCGGGTTCGGCGAACGAGGCGTATTGGAATTTCCGGGAAGCGCTGCGGCGCCCGACGCCGACCTTGTTCTTCGAGGACCGTTCGATTCACGCGCGGTCCGGTGACGTCGCCGACAACAATCCAATGGGCAAAGCCCAGATCACCCGCTCCGGTGATCGCTTGACGATCATCGCGGCCGGACGCGCGGCGGCGCTGGCTGAAGACGCCGCCGATGATTTGGCGAAGCAAGGAAGTAGAGTCCTGGTCGAGGTCGTGAGCCTGGGATTCATCAAACCGCTGGACAAGGAAACGATTTGCAGTTCCGCGGCGAAGACCGGCAAAGTGCTGATCGTTCAGGACGAGCCCCGATGGGGCGGCTACGCGCCGGTGGTGCGTTGCCTACTTGACGACCTGCCTCCAGGAAAGCTTGCGGCGCTGCCGCGCATTCTCGCGGGCGCCGATCAGTACTTGCCGTTTTGGGACGAGCGGCCGTTTTTGCCGTCTCGCCAAAGTGTCATTGCCGCGGCCAAGGAGTTATTAAGGAGTCCACAATTGAGTAACCAAACAGCGACCGAGGGATGAGACCTGGAGAGCGCGGGCACAGGAGCGCAAAGGTTGTTTTCAGGCCCTGCCGGCGGGCATTTCCACCTATGGAGAGGACTGGGTGGTGGCCGGCAAGGCAGGGAACCATTGACCGCGATCGCAAGGGCTCGCCTCTCGGTCGCACACTAGCGACATAGTCCCTACATAACGAACTCATTAGTAATAGGATAGACGCGGGCTAGTTTATAGGCCGAACCAAGGCGAATGGATCGATTGGATCGGGGATAGCCAGTTTAGCTGCATCGAAAATCTCCGACAGAGGAATCACAAAGAGCCTAGCCCAAGATTTCTCTCTTCAGACTTGTGAAAACCCCGTTCATGGTTCCCTTCGGCGCCGCTCAGGGCAGGCTCGCTCACCACGAACGGATATATGACATTACCAATCAAGCATTTAGCCGTTCGCCCTGAGCTTCGTGAAGGGCTCCTAAAGAGTTTTCACACAGTCTGTCATTCGAAATGGCGCTACGCGCTTTGTGGTTAAATTTCTTGCTTTGTTATCCTGAGAACTTCGCTGTCGCCGTCATCGAGACATTGCCGTTGGGATCCAGCGACCAAAGAGCGGCTTCTTTGCCGTCGGCCGACGGCGCGCCGGCGATGGTGAAGTTTCCGGTATCGTAGGTCTGGCGCACCGTCTGAAAACCGAAAGACGTCAGCGGCCGGTTGGGCACCTCGTTGCGGCACATTTCAATTAACAGCTGGCAGATAAGCGAGGTCTGCACCACCAGGCCGGGAAGCTTCTCGACCTTGGTGACGTAGTCACGGTCGTAATGGATGCGGTGGCTGTTGAAGCGGATCGCGGAAAAGCGAAAGAGCAGCGCCGCCTTGGGTTCGAACACCTGTTTCCATTTGGCCTCGCCCGGGACCGCCGCGGCTTTGGGCGCGACGTCCGCCCGCGCTTCGCTCAAAAAAACCATATCGCGCTCCTCGACGACGGCGAGACCGCGGCTGCTGGAGATGCTGCCTCTTTCAACGATGGTCACCATGGCGCCGTTCGCTCCGTCGTCGATCTGCATGTCGGCGATCTCGGTAACTTTCTTGATTTCGTCGCCGACCCGAAGCGGATCATGAAAGGTCATGCGGGTGCCGCCAATACGCCGGCGCGGCAGAGGAATGGCGGGGATGAGACCGCCGCCGGACGCCTGTCCATCCTCGCGCATCTGCGAAGGCCGATGCGACGGCGGAAAAAATCCGCCGTGCCAACCGGGCGGCACCGGCTCACCCTTATCCATGGGCGCCTTTTCCAACCCCAAAGTGGCGGCGAATTTCAACATCACCGACCCCGTGACGACGTCCGTCGCCGTCTCGCTCTTGCCGATAAAGCGTTTAAAGCTCTCCAATGATTCTGCCATGGCATTCACCTCCGTCTGGATTTGATCACGCAATCGAGCCTAGTCCGGCAGGGATTGCGGTGTCAAGTTAAGAGTTGGTTGATGAGCTGCGACACTCGGTGAGGAGGAGCGGCATAGTGGCGAACAATCCGAGCATCACGATGTGCACGGCCCCCGCCACTAGCGGGTGCGCACCTTACGGATCGCAGGGCATCATTCAGAACTTCGCTTTCGCCGTGTCGCATTCGTATCCATAGATCAAAGTTCCATGCGGAGCCTTCACGGTCATGTTGCCGCTTGATCGGCTGATGTAATGGAAATACTCACCGCTCGTCAGATCGATGATGAAGGAAATAGTCGTTTTATCGATATAAACCTCTCGCGCAAGTACGCCATTTTCGACAATGGTGTTTTTGACGGTGTCTACCTTGAAATTCAATTTCATAAGGTACTCGCGGTGAACACAGGTAAGGTCGATGGTATCCGCGCCCGCGATGTTAGGTAGTAGGAAGAACCCGAAGAACAATATCCGGTGACCTAGGTGCATAATCGCGTCCCCCAGAAGTTTTGAGCTAACGCTGCCGCTGTTTCGTGCCGTGATTGCTCCACTTTGCCGCGTCCGCTTCTCCTGCCGGTCAGGCAGCGAGAGGCAAATCAAGACGCAAAGTCCGGTTTCGACACCCGTTTATAGGGCCTTTTGACTTAGCGCGTCCGGTTATATTCGTAGTCTTCGCGCTCGGTTGTTCCCGCGCGCAGTTCGGGCCGCAAGGGCGGACGAGTGCTGTTCACTTTTGCGTGCACGTCCAACGCTGCCTTGTCGCTCCAGCGCTCAAGAATCACCAGCTTGTCGGGGTTCACGACGCTTTGGAAGACCTCGAACTGTTCGCACCCCGGCTCTGCCATCACCTCGGCGCAGCGACCTTTGTAAGCCTGCGCCAGCTCGGAACCTTTTCCAGGCGCCGCGTTGATCGTTACCATGAGTCGTATTGCCATATGGTTTCCTCCCTGCGCCGCTCACCGGCGAGAACTTTTAGTGAACTATCGATCAGGTAGATGGACGGTGTCAAGGCGGAGCCGCCGCCAAAGACGTGAAGAGATGCAACCAGAATATGTCGATTGTGTCATAGTTCAGCCCCTGCTCAGGCCTCGCAGCACCGGTTCCAGAGCCTTCCACACATTTGCGGCGACTATTTCCTGTCCTTTTGCCGTGGGATGAATGCCGTCGGGCAAATTCAACTCGCGGACGCCGGCGGCGCCTTCGAGCACGAAGGGGATGAGCGTGGCTTTGTTTCGTTTGGCCAAGTCGCGGAAGGTGGCGATAAATTTCTCACCGTAGTCGCGCCCCATGTTGGGCGGCACCTGCATGCCCGCAAGGATCACTTTGGCGTCGGGATATCGGTTTTTGGTGCGGTCGATGATTGCTTGGAGATTTTTGCGCGTGGTCTCCACTGGCAAGCCGCGCAGGCCATCGTTGCCGCCCAGTTCCAACACCAGCACATCGACGCGGTTTTTCAGGAGCCAGTCGAGCCTTGCCAATCCGCCGGCGCTGGTGTCGCCGCTCTGGCCGGCGTTGACGACCTTAAAATTCCATTTTTTGGCGTCGATTTTTTTCTGCAACAGGGCGGGATACGATTGTTCGGCGTCGAGCCCGTAGCCCGATGTAATGCTATCGCCGAGGCACAAGACTACCCGAGGCGCGGGCTGGGCCGCACCCAGAAACATGGCCACGGCCAGCAATAACCCCAGTCGCAGGGCAAACATTCTTCGACCGCCGAGTTGAGTCGTGGTCTCAAACATTCTACTTTGGAAGTACGCGATGACTTTTCCTTCCTACCGATTTTTGTCCGGCAGATTCAATGCCGACGTGCGCCATCAACCATGAACCGGAACACGATCCTCAGCGTAGAGCATTTGACCAAGCTTTTTAAGAGTGGGGCGCAAACGCTCAAGGTCCTCGACGATGTTTCGTTCGCCATCGAGACGGGGAGCACGTGCGCCATCGTCGGCCCCTCGGGGAGCGGGAAAACGACTTTGATTGCCATCTGCGCCGGTCTGGAACGGCCCAACCACGGATCTATATTCTTCGACGGCGTCGCTTTGCATCGCGCCGGCGAGGAGGAGCTTGCGCGCATTCGTAACCAGTTTGTCGGTTTTGTCTTTCAAAGCTTCCAGTTGCTGCCGTCCCTGACGGCGCTGGAGAACGTCATGGTACCCGCCGAGATTCGCGGCGAGAATCATGCGCGCAGTCGTGCCGCGGATCTGCTCAGCCAGGTCGGTCTCGAGGGTCGCCTCGACCATTACCCGGTCCAACTTTCCGGCGGCGAGCAGCAACGTGTCGCCATCGCGCGCGCCTTTATGAACCGGCCGAAAATTCTTTTCGCCGACGAGCCCACGGGCAACCTCGACGCGGAAACCTCCGGTGAGATTGTGCGCTTGATTTTCGAGCTCAACGCGACGATGGGGACGACGTTGATGCTTGTGACCCATGACAGCGATTTGACCCAACAGGCGGGTCGCGTCATCACGCTCAAAGGCGGCAGGGTCGTCGGCGATGGTTCCCGTTCCGAAACGACAAAGGTGGCGAAAGCCGATGACCACCCTCTTTTTTAAGCGATGGATATGGCGCATGGCCTGGCGCGACGCGCGGCGCGGTCTCAAGCCGCTGTTGCTGGCCATGCTTTGCGTTGTCCTGGGTGTCGCCTCCGTCGTCACCGCCTATTCGTTTCGCGATAACCTCCATTCGAGTATCCGCGCCCAATCGAAAAGCCTGCTTGGCGCCGATCTGACCATTGATAGCCGGGAGCCCTTTTCGCCGGATGACGAAGCGTTGATCGCTTCCATCGGCGGCGAGCAATCGCGCCAGACCAGCTTTTCGTCGATGGTTTATTTTCCCGGATCCGGTTCGTCGCGCCTCGTCCAGGTGCGCGGAATAACCGGCGGGTTTCCCTACTACGGAGCTTTGGAAACGGAGCCGGCCAAGGCGGCAATTGATTTCCGCGGCGGCGCCAACGCGTTGGTAGATGAAAATGTAATGCTCCAGTTTAATGCGAGGGTCGGCGACGGATTGAAAATCGGCGAGCGGGAGTTTCGCATCGCGGGAAAACTTCGAAAAATTCCGGGCGAGACGCTGGCCTTCTCCTTGATCAGCCCGCGTATCTATATTCCGATGGAGTATCTGGGCCAGACAAAGCTCCTCCAGACGGGGAGTCTGGTCCGTTACCGGGTATTCTTTAAATTGGACCCCCGCACAGACCCAGACCAGCTCGTGCAAAAAATTTCGGCGCGGCTCGAAAGCCTGCGCCTCGAAGCCGACACGGTGAGCCGGCGCACCGCCCGTATTGCATCATCCATGGAAAATCTTTCGCGTTATCTCCGCCTGGCGGTTTTTATCGCCGTACTTCTCTCTGGCGTAGGCATCGCCAGCGGGGTTCACGTGTACGTTAAAGGCAAAACCGCCGCGGTCGCGGTGCTGCGCTGCGTTGGCGCGCGACCCCGCGAAACTGTCCTGGTTTACTTGCTGCAAACCTTCATGATCGCTTGTGCCGGCGCTCTCGCCGGCGCGCTCGCGGGTTCCGCGTTGCAGTTTTTACTGCCGTTGGCGCTCAAGGATTTCCTGCCGGTCACCACGGTCACGCAAGTGGCGCCGCTCGGCATCGCCGCCGGTGTGGCCGTTGGTCTGGGCACGGCTCTGCTCTTTTCTTTGATTCCACTCTTGCCGTTGAGAAACATCTCGCCGATGCTTGCGCTGCGCGCTTCCTACGAAACCGAACAGCGGCGGCAGGACCCGCTGCGCTGGCTGATGTTCAGCGTCATCACCATCGCCGTCGTTGGATTTGCCGTGAGCACCACGGCGAGCTGGTCCTTTGGTCTGTGGTTTGCCGGGGGCGTGGCGATTGCTTTCGGGCTCCTCGCGGCCGTCGCCAAAGGTCTCACCGCTCTGCTGAGAAAAATAATTCCCGGCTACTTGCCTTTCCCCTGGCGCCAGGGTCTCGCCAGCCTGCACCGCCCGAATAACCAGACAACCGCCGTCATGCTGGCTGTCGGTTTGGCCACTTTTCTGCTGGTGACCCTATATAATATTCGCTACCAGTTGGTGCGGCAGGTGGCGGAAAGGAGCGGCGACGGTGAGCCAAATCTAGTGCTGTTCGATGTTCAACGGGACCAGCGGCAAGCGGTGGCCCAGCTGCTGCGCGCTCTGAACATCCACCCCAGCGATCAGGTGCCGGTGGTGACGATGAGGCTTGCCGCGGTCAAGGAAAAGCGCGTTGAAGAGTTGCGCGGCGACGGCGCGGCGCGGATTCCCCGGTGGGCGCTCAACCGGGAGTACCGTTCGACATATCGAAACGGCCTGGTCGGCACCGAGAAACTCGTCAAGGGAAGCTGGCACGGAGCGTGGCGCGGGAGTGTCAACGGCGACGCGCAACCCATTCCGGTGTCGGTTGAAACGGGCATCGCGGAGACATTGCGCGTGGATATCGGCGATATTCTGGAGTTTGAAATCCAGGGGATTCCGTTGCGGACGCAAGTGGCGAACCTGCGCGAAGTGGACTGGCAGCGCGTGCGGCCCAACTTTTTCGTCGTGTTTCCCGAGGGAGTATTAGAGACTGCGCCGCAGTTTTATGTGATCGCAGCGCGCGCCGAAAGCGCTCAAGCGGGGGCGAGGCTCCAGCGCGAAGTCGTCGAGCGTTTCGGCAACGTTTCCGTGATCGATTTGACGCTGATCCTGAACACCGTCAACGCAATTCTCGCAAGGGTTTCCTATGGCATTCGTTTCATCGCTCTATTTACCGTCTTGACGGGTTTCATGGTGTTGGCCGGGGCGATTCTGTCGACCCGCGGGCAGCGAATCAAAGAAAGCATCCTGCTTCGCACCTTGGGCGCGCCACGATCGCAGATTGTCACCGGTGTGATCGCCGAATATATTTTCGTCGGCGTGGTCGCCGCCGTGACTGGAACGTTACTTGCACTCGCGGCAAGTTGGGGGTTGAGCCTGTACTTTTTTAAAACCATTGCGCGTGTGGCCGGAGCGCCGGTGATGGTGGTTCCGCTGCTGGTGACTGCGGTCACGGTAAGCGCGGGCGCCCTGGGATGTTGGGGAATCTTTCGGCGCTCGGCACTGGAGTCTCTGCGTGCCGAAGCATAGCAGGGTGCTGCGGACTAAAGTCTCGGGTGTCGCGTAAGCGTCAGACTCCAAAGCCGAACCCTGAATACTTATGACCTATCCGTTCGCTCTGTCAGCGGCCACGACTCAAGCCTCTGACACGTAACAAGCCACTGATGAGTATTGGTTCTCGCATCGCCGTAAGGTTTTCTAAGCTGTATTACGGCTGGGTCATGGTGGGCATCGTTAGCGCGATGCGCATGTTCGGCGGCGGGCTGCATGGTTATGGTTTCACGGTCTTTTTTCTGCCGGTGAGCCAAGATCTGGGCTTGAACCGGGCGCAGACGTCGCTGGCGTTTTCGTTGGCTCGGGCTGAGGGCGCCATCGAGGCACCCCTCATCGGTTATCTCGCCGACCGCTTCGGCCCCATGCCGCTCATGGTCGCAGCGGCGGCTCTGGCCGGCGTCGGCTATATTTCGCTCTCGTGGGTGAACGGCTACTTAGGATTTCTGGCGGTTTATTTGGGCCTGATTTCTCTGGCCTATTCAGCCGGTTTCATTCAGACCCCGATGGTTGTGGCGAATAACTGGTTCATTCGCCGGCGGGCGCGGGCGATGACCGTGGTTGGCGCCGCGGTGACGGTGGGTGGAACGTTGATTACGCCTCTCTTGGCGGCCGCGGTCAACACTTGGGGCTGGCGTTGGGGCGCCTTTTGGGTTGGCTGCATTTTTCTTACTGTTTGCCTGCCGCTCAGCCTAAAAGTCAGGCGTTCACCCGAGAGCATCGGCCTTCGTCCTGATGGCGAGCCGCCGGCGAGTAATGTTTCTACTTCGTCCCGCGGTAACCCCGCGTTGCCACAATTTGCCGCCCCCGATGTGACTGCCAGCGATGCGCTTAAGACCTTGGCGTTCTGGTCGTTGGCTCTCTCGATGCTTGCGCGGGTGGGAACTCAGAGCACGATGATGGTTCACTTCATTCCGATCATGGTGTGGAGGGGAATGACTCAGGAGCGCGCCGCCCTTCTGCTCAGCGCCTTCGCGCTGCTCAATTTGTTCTTCCATTTCTTTTTGGGCTGGATCGCCGACCGCGTGAACAAGCCGCGGCTCCTCTCGCTCTGGATGGCGCTACCCATGAGCGCCATCTTGATTTTGTCGTCCGGCGAATCCGCGGTCGCGCTCTGGCTGTTCGCGATCTTGTTTTCTACCCTCGATGCCGCTTTCCCGCTAACCTGGGCGACCAACGGCGATTTTTTCGGACGCAAACACTTTGCGACCATCCGCGGCAACATGACCTTCATCTATATGTGGGGCAGCGCGCTTGGCCCGGTGATCGCGGGATACCTCTACGATCAAACTCAGAGCTATAACGCTGTGCTTTGGGGGGTGTTCGCGACGCTTTCCGTGTCGGCTCTTTTGACCGCACTCTTGATCAAACCCTGGAATATCAAAACCGCCGCGCTACAATCCGAAACCTCGCCACAGGTTGCCGGGTAAAGTGAGGGCAGGAGTCGCGTCAAAGTCGGCTGAGCAGATTAGAGATCCCGCTAAATCTCCCTTCCCTTTGAAAAGAGGCTGTGTCGTAATGTTATTCTGACGCGATAGCCGAAGAATCTCTACTTCGTAACCACTGAAAATAAGAGATGCTGCGCTTTGCCAGACTGTGTGGAAACTCTTTAGGAGCCCTTCGACGAAGCTGGGCGAACGGCTAAATGCTTGATTTGCAATGTCTGACATCCGTTCGTGGTGAGCCAGCTGGCCCTGAGCGACGCCGAAGGGAACCGTGAACGGAGTTTTCACACAGTCCGGCGCTCAGCATGACATCGGGTTGCTTGCGTGGATAGGGTGGGATCTTTGGACAAACGAGAGTTGCGAATTCAAGTCAGCAATGAAACTGACTTTGCCGTTGCCCTAAAAACGCTAATCGTTGAGTTACCGCGGCGCTGACGGTACGATTAATGGGTGCCTATATGCGCACATCATTCCGTCAATTTTTCTAGCCGACTGAGGTAAATACCATGGCCGTAAAAAGATCCCATCGATTGCCTGCGACCGTGACGCCGGAGCGCTATCAAATTCGGCTGACGCCCGATTTGACGACCTGGACCTTCACCGGCGAAGAAACCGTCTCGGTAAATATTCACGAACCGGTGCGCGAGATCGTTCTCAATGCCGCCGAGCTGGAATTCCATGCGGTGGCGGCGACAGGAGCAGACGGCAAAACGCTTGCTGGCACCGTGACGTTGGACGGCGAGAACGAGCAGGCGGTTTTCATTTTTCCCGAGCGGCTGGCCGCCGGGAGCTTAAAGCTGGCGATTAGATTTTCCGGCATCTTAAACGACAAGCTGCACGGTTTTTACCGAAGCACCTACAAAGACGCCAATGGCAACGACAAGCCGCTGGCTTCGACGCAGTTCGAATCGACCGACGCCCGCCGCGCGTTTCCCTGCTGGGATGAGCCGGCATTCAAAGCGGTCTTCCAGGTCACGCTGGTGGTCGATCAAGGGTTGACGGCAATTTCCAACGCGCGGGTGGTTCGCGAAGCTCCTATAGCCGATACCGGCAAGAAAGAAGTCGTGTTCGCCGACAGCATCAAAATGTCCACCTATCTCGTCGCCTTCATCGTGGGCGAGTTCGAGGCCACGGAGCCTGTGATGGTTGGCAATGCGCCGCTGCGGGTCATCGCAGTGCCCGGGAAAAAACATCTTGCCGGTTTCGCGCTGGAGATCGGCAAAGCTTCTCTGGAACATTTCAGCCGCTACTACGGCATTTCCTATCCTGGCGACAAGCTGGATCTGATCGCCATCCCGGACTTTGCCTCCGGCGCCATGGAAAACCTGGGCGCCATCACGTTTCGCGAAACGGCTCTGCTCGTTGACGGTGCCAAAGCAACGCGCGCCGAGCTCGAGCGGGTTGCCGATGTGGTGTCCCATGAGAACGCCCATATGTGGTTCGGCGACCTGGTGACGATGAAATGGTGGAACGGCCTTTGGCTGAACGAAGCGTTCGCGACTTTCATGGAGATGCTCGCGGTGGACGCCTGGAAGCCGGAGTGGAGGCGCTGGGACAGCTTTACGATTTCGCGCGCCGCGGCGATGCAGGTCGATGGTCTCAAGAGCACGCGGCCCATCGAATTTCCTGTGGAAAAACCCGAAGAAGCCGCAGGCATGTTCGACGTGCTCACCTACGAGAAGGGCGCGTCCGTGCTGCGCATGCTGGAGCAATATCTCGGCGCGGAAGCGTTTCGCGACGGCATTCGTTTGTATTTAAAACGCCACGAGTACGCCAATGCCGAAACCACGGATCTCTGGGACGCGCTCGAAGATTCCACCAAGCAGCCGGTGCGGGCCCTGATGGACAGCTGGATTTTTCAGCCCGGCTATCCGCTAAT
Source organism: Binatia bacterium (assembly GCA_036555515.1). Lineage (GTDB taxonomy): Bacteria > Desulfobacterota > Binatia > UBA9968 > UBA9968 > DATACQ01. The sequence goes on along the minus strand of DATBLC010000161.1, from coordinate 2,216 downwards.
CAGGGTTGAGCTGGACGGAGCCAATCTTGTGGTTGCTCAACGCCTCTTTCGCTACCTACAGGACGGCGACATTCCGGACCGCAAATATCACGCGCCGCTATTTGTGCGCGCGGGCACCAAAGGCGGTGTCGTGCAAAAGACGTTGCTGCTCACCGACCGTGAGCTGCGTCTTGAGTTGCCTGACGATATCGAGTGGGCGGTCGTCAACGCCGGCGCGCATGGCTTTTACCGCGTGAGCTACAGTCGCGAGTTGCTGGACGCGCTTAAACGAGGGCTGCAAGCGAATCTCTCGGCAGTGGAACGCTTCGGACTGGTGAACGACAGCTGGGCGGCGACATTGGCGGGCCTGACACCGCTGCCGGAGTACCTGGACCTCGTCGATTTATTGCGCGACGAAAGCGACATCAATGTCTGGACCACGCTAATCGGTTCGTTTCATCACCTGCGGCGCATCCTCGAAGATCCGCAGTGCGTCGCTCTTGCAGAGCGGCTGCGCGGCGTGCTGCGCCCGGCGCTGGAGCGTCTGGGCTGGACGCCGAAGGAAGGGGAGCCGGCGCTGGTCAGCCAACTCCGCGGCGACCTGGTCGCGGCCCTCGGCACCGTGGCTGAAGACCAAAATTGCCAGGAGCAAGCGCGCGACTTGTACGCCCGCTATGAAATTGACGCCGAGGCGGTAGATCGGAACCTGGTCCCGGCATTGGTGGCGATCGTTGCCCACACCGGCAACGCGGCCGATTTCGAAAAATTCTACAGCAGATATAAAAGCGCTAAAACCCCACAGGAAGAGACGCGCTATCTCTTCGTTCTCGGCGCCTTTCGCCAGTCGGAATTGATCGACCGGACGTTGAAGATGACCGTCAGCGGTGAAGTGCGTACCCAGAACTCGCCCTACTTGATGCGCGGCGTTCTCTTGAACAAAGACGCGCGCGAGAAAGCATGGACGTTCCTGAAAGCCCATTGGGACGAAATGACGCGCCAATATCCCGATAATGCCATCCCGCGCATGTGCGAAGGCATTATCGGCCTGGTCAAGCCGGAGCTTGAAGCCGACGTGAAACAATTTTTTGCCGAGCATCCGGTGAAGCAAGGCACCAAGCAGATGGAGCAGCATCTGGAGAGGCTACGCATCGCGGTAGCGTCGCAGCAGCGCTGGCGGGAACTGCTTCGGTCCTAGTTAACGCTCAAGCCGATCAAACCGTTCAAGCTGTTCAAGATGTTTTGATCGATTTGAACGGACCCCGTAGAAGCCCGCTGATTTCCTGTTTAACCCGCCGTCTTTTGTCTGCTGCTAATTTTTTCCGCTTGTCGCCGGCGGATTGATGCCGATGTAAGTAAATGCTAACTTCTTGGCATGAAGCAGACTATACGGCTTTCGGCGGCGGAGCGGCGCCGGGATATCGTTAACGCGGTTCGCGATGTTTTTGCTGAGAAGGGTTTTGACGGCACGACAACTCGAGACCTGGCGCAATCGGCACGGGTTTCGGAAGCGTTGCTCTACAGATACTTCCCCAGCAAAGAGTCCCTTTACGCGGCGATGTTGGATGCATGCGCGAACGGCCCGACCTTCGCTGAGTACAAGCGCATTCTCGCCCTCCAAGCCTCGGCCTCAACGCTCGTAATCATGGTGCACTTCGTTATCTCCGGCTATGTTCAGGGGCGGGCGGGCGATTTTCACCGCCCGGCATTCAACACGTTGCTCGTGCGCAGCCTGCTCGACGACGGCGAGTTCGTGCGGTTAACTCATAGGAAATACGCGTCGGCCTGGATTCAAAAATTCCAAGCCTGTCTAAACGAAGCGGTACGCGCCCGCGATATGAAGTTTTTGCCATTGCGCGCCCATCTAGGCGTTTGGCTTGTGCAGCATGTCGCGTTTTCCCTGATGCTTCATTTGCGTCCTAAAGTTCCGGCGATCAATTACAAGGTGTCTAGGGAAGAACTCGTTGAGCAAGCAACCTGGTTCGCTCTACGCGGGCTTGGGCTGAAAGAAAGGGCGATTCAGCGCTATTACAATCCTAAGGCGTTAGCGTTGCTAACGAGCTGAAGCTTTGCGAGGTTGTAAGTAAATGCTTACTGGACGTTATTAAGGAGTCCACAATTAAGTAACCAAACAGCGACCGAGGGGTGAGACCTGGAGAGCGCGGGCACAGGAGCGCAAAGGTTGTTTTCAGGCCCTGCCGGCGGGCATTTCCACCTATGGAGAGGACGGGGTGGTGGCC
>DATBLC010000160.1:0-3808 GCA_036555515.1 Binatia bacterium | reverse complement strand
GTGTCGAAATGCGTATCCATGAGAATGAGGCCGCAGGCCGGCACGGCCTTTGCGAACGCTCGCACGCCCGCGATGGTGATCGAGTGGTCGCCGCCAAGCGTCACAGGGATGGCGCCGGATGCGAGAACCTCAGCAATCATCGCCTCGCCACGGGCCATGGTTATCGCCGCGTTGCCCATCACGACGGGCACGTCGCCCACATCGGCAAAGGTGAAGTGTTCACTCAGATCCATGCCGGTGTTGGCATTGTAGAGGAGGAACTGATCGCCGGCGTTCCGCAGTGCCTTGGGCCCAAGGTTTGTGCCGGTGCGGCTGATGCACATCGAATCCCATGGGAACCCGATGAAAGCAGCATTTACCCCTGCAGTCTTCAGCGCCTCGCGTTCAGGCGCCACGTGGGGCTGGCGCATAAAAGTTCCAAGAATGCTCGAGTGGAGGAATCCGCTCCACATCGTGGCGTCCGGTGTGGCATCCTGGGCCAAGTGCTAACTCCCTTACGATGCTGGCTATTACCGGTAAGAATGGCTCTGCGGATCAAATTGACAATGGTGACAACTTTCACCACGACGCGAGCCTTGCCCTTTCGGCATTGGCAATTTCCGGCCGATTGTGGTGGTGCGGCGTGATTGGTGGCCGCGATGCTTTTCAGGTGGGGAGATAGCCATGAACCGGGCGAGACTTTCGATCATTCGCGGCGCCAATAATCAGCCGGGTTCGCGGCTGGCGATTTCCAGCGACTCGCCCCGGGGACGTATTGGACGTTCGACATTCTCCGCAGATTTGCTCTTGCCATCGCTTGGACGCCTGGCAGCTTGTATTGGGCATGCCGATTTCTATGAAGTTGCCTTGGAGCTAATCGGTGGCTTGGTGAGTTGCGATCGCCGCCTGGTCATGCGGTACAGCCGTTTCGATCGACCCGGCTTCATCGTCAATCAGTCATTGCCGGGCAATTATGAGGCCAGTTATCTGGACGGCTTATACCGCTTTGATCCGCTTTTTCGAGTCGTACGCTCGGGCGAGGCTACCGGCGTTATGACCTTCCGGGACATGCGCGAGAGCCAGCCCGTCGACAGCTTCTACGATGAGTTTTTCGCAAGTGTCATGATCCACGACGAACTGGCGGTCATGCTGCCGGCGGTCGGCGGCATTTGCATTGCTCTGTGCTTCGATCGGGACAGACGGCGTTTTCGCGATGCCGAGGTCTTCAAGTTGCGCCAACTGTACTCGCTGCTTGACAGGCTTCACCGGCTCCACATCGAGCGTATTCTCATCGGGTCGCGAGGCGGGTCACCATTCGATGTCAAAATGGCGGTTCTCCTCACGGACGCCGATGGACGCCCGCTATTCTTCAACCCAACCTGGGAGATGCTTGCAGGCCGCCTCGACGAAGGCAAACTTGCCGCCGCAACAAGCGCCCAACCTAGCGGCGAGCATGTGATCGACGAGGATCACATCCTGCACTGGGAAACCTTTCCACAGTCAAATGCGGTCGTTCCAGGTGGGCGCATTCATATGATTGAACGTTCGAGCCCGGGCTATTTCAATGCTAACGCGCAAGTAATATTCCGCGCGTTCGCCGATCGGTTCCATCTCACACCGCGAGAAAAGGAAATTGTTTGGCTGATGCTGCGAGGCTATCCAACCTCAATGATAGCCAAGGCGTTGGCAGTAAGTCCGGGAACCGTAAAAAATCACCGATATAGAATCTACTTCAAGTTGGACATCACAACCGAGCGGGAGATGTTTTCCCGGTTCTTGAATGACATCCTATTGTCCAGTTAGCCACGTCCCCCACTCGACAGTCGTAAGCACCCAGCGACCGGATACAGTGTCGGCAATAGTAATGAGTGGAGGAACTTGTTGTGAAACTTGGGAACGGTGGCAGTGCCCCTCTGCCTGTCGGAGGTTCCGAATTTTATGGTGTCCTCGGTGCGGTAGCGAGCGAAGTCGGGAGAAGCCGCTTTTATCGGGATTTAGCGCGATTTCTTGGCCGAATCGTCCGGAGCGACTCCTGCCTCGTCATGCGCTATGCAAGATTCTCCGCGCCAGACTTCCTCGTGAACGAGGTCATGTCGCCGGAGGCCGTTGATCTTTACTCCGCCGGTTATTACCGGCTGGACCCATTCTATAACTACTGGCGGCAATATGGTCGTTGCGGTGTCGTGCCCGTCAGGACGATTCTCTCTCACGACACGAATGAGCACGAGTATTTCAATGTCATTTATCGCGAGGCACATATACACGACGAGATCGCGATTTTTCTCCCGGCGCCGGGGGGTGCAAGCGTCACGATATTCGTAGAAAGGTCCGCGGATAATTTCGACGGATCAGACATCGAGCTCATGAACCTGCTCTATCCCACGATCGCGGGCCTTCACAAGGTTCACCTCGACTGGCTGTTTTTGAATTCGAACCACGATATTGCCGGCACACTGTCACGGGAAATCCCGCGTGCTATTCTGATCTTGGATCGCGACGGACGGCGGGTCTTCACGAGCCGCGAGTGGCGCGATACGGAGCGGCGAAACTCACACTTGGATCGCGCCATGCGGGCGCTGAGAGAAGAGCAGCCGGCTTTGGTCGAATTCTCGGACAACATGGTTGTCCATGCCGAGAAATTGCGCTCCGATTTCCCCATTGCGCCCAACGGAACAATTTGCGTGATTGAGCCGCGCGGGGACTCCGCGCCGGGCAAGATGGACTATTCGGGCAGCGTGAGCCGCTTCATCGCGGCCCATGGGCTGACGCCGCGTGAGGGACGTATCGTCGAATTGATTCTCTCGGGTTATCCGACCGAGGAGATTGCGCGAAAGCTGTGCATCAGCCGTGGCACCGTGAAGAACCATCGCGGACGGCTCTACTACAAGTTGGACATCACGACCGAGCGCGAGCTTTTCTCCTTGTTCCTGCCGCATCTTCTAAAGGCTTCACCTCCGCCTGAGACGTCGGCAAAGTTCGCATGACATCCAGCGATACCGCAGTTTGGTTAGTTTGATAGGCGCTAGCGCTTCATCAAAACTTCCGGCTCATGTTGACGTTTCCGCATTCTTCAATTCAAAGGGCTGGGGATCGCGAAAGCGGCGCAATACGTTGCCGGTGATGCGCGACACGTTGTTAACGTAGCGCGCGTGGGACAGACTGCCAGCCCAGGCGATGGAACCAACGGAGAAAACCGCGCCGCCGGCAGCGGTCTCGAAGAAGACCATGTCGCCGCGAGCGTTGGGGTTCTGCGGGGCGGCGAGATTGGGCAGCAGATTGTTGACCTCTTCCGGAGGCGGAAAATAGAGGCCGGTCAGATTCTCCGACGACGCCAGAACCAATGCATGAGCTGGTGAGCCCAGCAGGCGGTCGGAGCGATCGAGCTCGATGCCGGCGGCGCCGCCGCCAACCACTCCGAAGTCGCCGATGATTTCTTCGTCAACGCCTTCGAAGATGAAGGCGGCTCGTGGGTCTCGACTGGCCTCAGTACGACGGAAATGACCGCAAATGTCGAATCCCTGAACGGCCATGCCTATGCCGACGAGCGCTTGGGGTGGGCGGCCCAAGCGGCGCCACAGGCCGCCATACTCGCCCGTGAAGCTGTGATAGTACTCGCCGGGCTCGGCGACCCAATCGCGAATTCCATCCTCGGCGCGGCGGAGCTCGATGACCCCGGGCAAGGTTGGATGGTAGGCGATGCGCCAGTAGAAGCCATTGCCGCCGAGATACATCAGGCGTCCGCCTTGATCCAAATAGCCCTGCACTGCGTCCAGCATGGCTGTGCTGTAATATTCCGGATGCGTTCCGGTGATCACCACTCGGTATTGGC
>DATBLC010000159.1:0-7587 GCA_036555515.1 Binatia bacterium | reverse complement strand
GGCTAAGCTCAGGGTAAACTCCGAGAGAAATCTTTCTGCTTTCCGGATACGGAGGCGACTTCTAATTAAACCACTACATTTTATGAAAGTTCTAACACCCAGTCCGACAATTGTGATACGATTTTTCCTCTTCCAATCCTTGGCGGTTTCGTCCACGCGGGGAAATGCAGGGAGCGCTTACCAAACGCGCAAATACGGAAATGATCGAAAGTTCTGTGTTCATGGAACTGCTAGAAACAATAAAGGCTTCCAACTTTATGGAGGAAGTTCCCTACTCGATTCGTCAACCCTCGCGTCAGAGCCCTCCTGGTCATCCGGTTCTGCGCCTTCAACAAACCGTCGGCAACCGTGCGGTGCAGCGTCTCCTGCGCGATCGAGCAATCCCGGCCACACTCCAGACCCGTCAATCGAATGATATCTTCGACCGGGAAGCCGATCGCGTGATGAACAAGGAGGAAGGGAAAGAAACGCTATACGGGAAGCGGTTACCCGCGCATGAACTGACGCACGCGGTGCAACAGAGTCGCTCTGCGGCGATTGGCATAAAAATTCAGCGACAAACTAACCCATGTATCCCCAAAGAATCTGAGCCGCTGCCGGGAGTTACCACCCTGCCTGCAGCGGAATTGGCCAATCGAAGAAAACAAATTCAGGAAGCTATCAATCAGGGAAAGGCCGATTACCCTATTGCGTCGGATAACATCCAACATTGGCTTGACAATTCGGGAACGGACAAAATTTTACCCCTCGCATCGGTAAATTTTGCCAGCGAGGATAGCGGAGTACCCCAACACTTGAATGATGTTCATCGCTTGCGTATCGCAAAAGAAGACAAAGATGGTAACATTCAGGGCATCACCAGACGCCTTAATCCAGGCGACACAGAGTCCCTGTACCCACCCGGCACCGAAAGAACGCTCAAGTGGATAGACTCCATGCGCGCTAAAGCATTCAAATCGACCTTAGGAGGAATTGTCAGAAGTCCCCAACTGGAGCTTGATTTGGCTGTGGCTCTGGGAGGATTTACAGTATATTCTGAAGTAAGAATTCGGGCTCTTGACCCGAGTCCCGATCAACAGATCAAAGAAGTGGAGGTTCTATCATGGAAAGTTCAGGTTTGCGATATCTATGATTGGATCAAGGACGCCAGAGCCAACATCATTATTCCACCAGGCATGGATGTTCCAAAAGTGATTCCCGAAGATTCAATTGATAGAATTGATGAGGTCATGGGCTTTAAATACGTTAGAGTCAACGATAATTGGTTTGCGCAGGTTCAAAAGTCGGGAGGGGCAAAAACATATAAATTATTCTCTGAAATATTCGAGGCACCCGCGAATGTTAAGAGAAACTTTTCCGTCAGTAATGGAGTTGCAGCGCCATAGGGGGCATATCCGCCTAGGTGTATCCCCGGAACCGCGTACCTTCGCATTCAAGCTTTGAATTTCGGCCGTTATTCTATCCGTTACCCATTTACGCACCATAGGGTATTTGCTTGCGCCGCTCTTGCATTACATTACCGGGTTCCCTTTCTTATCTGTTACCGTGTTCCCGTGTTTATCCTGTTCTTCGATTTTTTCAGCATAACCGGAACTGCAGCAGCACGGCGATAGGGAGCCGATTGCTAGACACGGCGCAATGCGTTGGGTTGACAAGTACCTATCGTCACCCATAACTTCGCGCTTTCCCCAGTCAGCGCAACGGCATATCCTGCTGAAGCCAAAGGTATAAATCGTCTCCCGGACATCTCCCTTCATCTGGATTCTGCTCAACATCGCGATGGCCAAGCACATCCAACGGATGTCCGGCAGCGGCAGAAAAGGTTTCCCACAGTCGCCGCAGCGACCAACGCGATTGCGGTGTCGCGTCGCCATCTTGCCCGATGAACGCGACTCCTATGCCTGAGGTGTTGTGTCCTCTGCAATGAGCGCCCTCAACGTCACGACCGCGACCCTCATAAACGTTCCCGGCGATATCGACTAAAAAATTGTACCCGATGTCGGAGAAATTCTGCAGATCACGGCTACTTCGCAACACCATGTGATCATTCTGAATCGCGCGCACGGTTTGATTCGTCGGTCCACTCGTGAAATGGACAAAGTATTCCGTTCGCGCGGCGATGGCGACCGCACGATGGGGCGCAGTGGGTGCAATAGCTCCCCAATCCCGGCGAGTCCGGAGCTGCGGGAGCCAATTAACGAGGCTATACTCACCGCTGCCGGTATCGTCGTGAAAGCTACCCGCTGGACACCGCCCCGTGCTTGCGAATGGATTGGTTCCCGCAAAAAACAGTCCCTCGCACTTGCGACACCAGTGCCACCCAGTCTGGCCAACGCCCAGCGCTTGGTGCATCATCGTGTATTCACCGCTGCCGCTGTCATCGTGAAAGTCGCCCGCGGGACACCGTCCCCCGCTTGTGAGTGGATTGGTTCCCGCAAAAAACAATCCCTGGCACTTGCCACACCAGTGCCATCCAGCCTGGCCAAGGCCCAGAACCTGGTGCATTAACGTGTATTCAGCGATGCCGCTGTCATCGTGAAAACCACCCGCTGGACATCGCCCCGTGCTGGCGAATAACGGATTGGTTCCCGCAAAAAACAGTCCCTGGCACTTGCCGCACCAGTGCCATCCAGTCTGTACACACAGCAGTTCGTCCAGCGTCATGTCTCCTCCTTTTTTCTAGTATCCGGTTCAGCGATAAGTCTCGCTAAATTTCGCCTATCCACTCATCGTCGCTGATCGCGCGATTCTTGCTCTCGCCTTTCCTGCTCTCTTCAGTCGTACTCTCTGCGATAGCTGGACTACGCATGCCTCTCGACGCGCATGGGGATCGACAGGGCGGCGACCAGTCACGCCTATAAGGTTTTGCGTTTTTTCTTTTTGCCTTCGCTCGATGAGATGCGCAAACTGTATGCCACTTGCTCTGGATGGATGCCGGCAAAGCTAAGATGCGAAAACACGCAAGATTATTTGATCGGCGAGTGAACTCACATAATCAGAATATGGCCGGAATGTGAACGGAATGATACAATATGTATCCAAAGTTACAGTACTCGCCCCAACCACCACCTTGGACCTCGTCAACGTAACAATTTGGTGCGCAGCTATCGTGTTGGACTGAAATTTACACCGCGATCGTTAATGAGCACGATCCCATACCTGGGGCTATCCAATTTGACATGATCCGTCGATGATCGGTCGGCTCAAGGGGGAAGTATTAGGAGAGACCAGATCGATAAAGAGAATCGCTCGCGATACAAACCCATAAAACCAGACTCCTGCCCACCCCGATACACAAAGCAGACAAGTCTGCCTAAATCACGTCTGGTTCATGCTATCACCCCACTCGACCAAACGCGTTCAGGCGGCGCGGGGACGATCTTCGCTCTCGGCGTGGGCCACTTCAAAAAGCGAACGGCCTATGCCAATCTGATCACCCGCATTCACGGTCACGGCACCATTGCGCAAACGGTTGCCGTTGACGAAAGTACCGTTTGTGGATCGTTGATCAGCGATCGATAGATTGCCATTCTCGTAAAACATGCAGGCATGAAACCTCGAGACATAGGCATCACCATTGATGACTAAATCGTTGTCCGAAGCCGATCCAACGCGATGAATTTCTTTATCCACCGGCAATCTCTGGCCGCGCAGAGGCCCGCTGATTCCAACCAGCGCAGCACCAGACTGATCAAGGAGGATTGAATGAGCGATCAGAGCCGCCAGGTGATAAGAGTCGCGATTGCGGGGCCGGCTTTTAATCACGATCAACGAGCCGTCACTCCGGAACAGCATTGCACGCACATCTGCACAATTCTCGAACGCCGCGAGCGGCGCAAACCATTTGGTGTTCCTGAAAGCCTCCCGGACATGCTCCATTCTGGCAGAAATATCGCTGAACCGGGTACCGCTGCGCCACCCTTTGACCTCGGGAATCATTAATATGAGTTTTGGCACGCGCTCTGTATTGACAAGTTTTGCCAACTCCCAAGTCACCCACTGAGTTTTTCCAGAGTACATGACAACCACACTCGCCGCTTCCATCCAGGCCATGACTTTTGGCTGCCATTCGCGATCCGACAGAATCACCCGTGCCGCTCCTAGTTGGGGAATCGCCTCTTTGGGAGATCCTATGGCTATAAAAGGGCCAAAATAGGTGAAGTGGTTCGACAATCTCGTTTCCAGCGAAAAATCCAATAAGGCCCTTTCCGAGATGTTGAATTTTACTTTCTCATCGTCCTCGAAGGATCTTAGGAATAGGATGGGTTTTCTTTTATCCGCGGCGAGGAGCGAATCGGCGCTGACCTGAAAATATCTTCGGGCCCTGATCAATAAGAAATAGCCGACGAGACTCAACTGCTGGGAAATCTGCATAACTGGTCTGGCCGTGCTCAGGTCGTCCGGCAGAGGAGCGAGAGCAACGCCCAACAGTATTATGCCGCCGACCACGCCGATCACAATCCCGCGAGGCGCATTGACTCTCTTTATGCTCGTTACGTCTATGGCTCGCTTGCCCCTGCGAATTCTGAGATCGCGCAAGAGCTCGACAAGAGGGACACCAAATGTTTCAGGCCGCATTCTTCTTAAAAGCAACACCGAAATAAACCCGATGGTGGCACCAACCAATAGCCAACATGCGCCAAAAAACCCACTGATCGTCTGATAGTCTTCCAAGTTCATTCCGCCGTCGTTGCCAAAGGCCATGAACAGAGTCGAGGCCGCGACGGTAACGCAAAAAAGTATAAGCAGCGGAAAGGCAAGCAAATGGGACCGCCAGACACGCTCATCTATGACGCCGACATGCCTCCATCCAGTGTAGACATTGAAAGAGAGAACCGCTACCGCGATGACAGTGAAGATCAGCCCCTCACTCTGCCTCATATCGTGATCGATAAACGGCAGTGTTACGAGGTTCAGTAACCAAGTGCCGCAGAGAACGACGAGTAGGTAGTCGGTGAACCGTAGAAACCGCAGTACGCGGGCTTGCCTGCTGATATCAATCTCTCTGATCCGCTCACTCGATACGGCCATGTCACACCTCAGCAACTGCGGACAACGATCGAACTAGAATTCTGATAAACATTCGCGAAAAGATACCGCCACGTGCTTCTCGATTCGATCTCTAAACTATTTCTAGCTCTCCACTGGGCCATTTCTCGATGACATCCGCAAGCGTTGTGCCACATGCTTCGATGGCTACCCGTGACGCTAAGATGCGAAAATAGCGGAGTTTATTTCATCGGTCAGCGAAACTCACATTATCTGGAACCGCGGGAATGTAAACGGAGTGATACGGACACGTATACAAAGTTACGGACCGGGTCGCGCCCCTTCCTCCCGTCTTGATACGATCGAGGAATGGAATTCTTCGAAATTCATGCCAGCGTAGAATCCTCCCTAAAGAGGAACCTCAAGGACCGGTCTTCCTAATCTCCGCGCCATTGGCGGTCGTATAACGTCGATCAATGGTGGCGGTTCCGATCGTCGTGCCGGCACATGAATAGGTTTGAGGTAGCCTCCAGCCCACACCGTCTGCGTCAGTAAACGCCGAGGCTTTAAATGGAGACTTCGCTCCAAAACCACTATGCTGATCGTATATCTGATCCTGGTTATCAAATGCGAATGTCCCGTTCTCTCCAGCATTCCATATTGACGCAGCTACTTGGTCCGGGGTCGTAAGACCCGGGTGAGCGGTTTTCCACGCTGTCGTCAGATCATTCATGGTAAAACCAAGAGCGGTTATGGTTCCAAATGATTCCAATATCGTCTGCCCTTCATAGTCAGGACGTCCCACAGGGGGTCGGTCAGGAGTTGCTTCATAGCCATACGATGCCGGTGCTGCGGCCCAAACCGCGCCGGAACCGCTCACTTTCCGCAAGCCGGTAGGGCATGGCGCGCGGCGCTTTTTAATAGTCCACGTGATGGTCACATCCGGATCCTTGGCTGAACCTGTATCCGGAGCCGTCGGATTTGGAACTTTATCCTTGATGGTGGCGGTGACGGTCATGTCTTGTCTACCGTTCCAGCTGTTCTCTATAAATAAATATATATTCGTGGATGTCAGGGAGTTTCTTACCACCTCCGTGGTGCCGCTTCCCACAGAATCGAACTCAGCATCGCCGCTGACCGTGTATTTTGTCTCGTAGGGACCAACTCCTGTGTAGGCTATCCACGTCCCGGCCCCCGTTGAACGCTGGCGATCGCTGTCGTTGGCCTCGACAACACCAAAGATAAGTTGTTCACCCTTTGATGCCTGAATGTTTCTCACTAGCGGGACGGCGTGCGTGATATTTATAGCAGCACCAGCGCCATACTCCGTAGCGCGCTGCACCGATGGAACGTTTTCTCTCTGTCGGAGAACTTTGGCCGGATATCTACCTACGGGGGATACAGGGCAAGCGTTCGAGTTCGGCTTGGCCGCGACGCCAGCGTTGCCGTAGTGTTCCTGCAAATGCCGCGATTCGATCTGCCGCGGCCGCCGAGCCGTCGGCTGATCCGGTAGATCTCGCTGCGTGGCAGCCGCTGGCGCATAGCCTTCTTGCGTGATGGCCTCGGCTTGAGCCGAACAAGACCTCTGACGTTCCGGCGCATTAAGCCGGCGTATCCCTAGTTCTCTTTCGAATTCATCTCTCGCTCCACCTATCTTGAGCGAAGGGCGAAGCGCCCCAATTGTGCCCTGAGCGGTCAGCTTCTGGGATTGAATAAGCTGCGCTACGTTGCGGTTCCCCAGAGTCCGCTGCAGGTACAGAAGCCGATGCGGACGTCCGTGGGGAGAGGACACGGCATCACGGGAAACAGCAAGACGATCGGTCGTCGGCTGGATGCTCCGCGCCTGGCGATTGATCAGAAACTCCCGCATCATTTACATCGTTTGTAATTTATGAAATCTGTTCGCTCAACTTATTAAGAAGTCCACAATTGAGTAACCAAACAGCGACCGAGGGGTGAGACCTGGAGAGCGCGGGCACAGGAGCGCAAAGGTTGTTTTCAGGCCCTGCCGGCGGGCATTTCCACCTATGGAGAGAACGGGGTGGTGGCCGGCAAGGCAGAGAACCATTGACCGCGATCGGAAGGGCTCGCCTCTCGGTCGCACACTAGCGACATAGTCTCTAAATAACGAACTCATTAGTAAGTGCCATTTTTGATGTTGAATGCGATCGGGGCAACTTCAGTTTATTTCTTCGGTCACCTGATCTTTATCTTCTTCCGACTGCCGCCGAATATTATCATCGCGAATATTTGGCTTGCATCATTTCTTCCTCTTCTTCGGACATCTGCCGATGAATCGACTGCGTCTGCGCCGACCCGCCGCTGCCCAATTGCCCCCGGCCCATTACCGCGTTCGCCATTCGATCGGCTTCCTGCTCATAGCGGTCTCTGGGAGTAGAAATGCTGGTGCCGATATTAAGCGAACTGCGTTTGTCATTACAACAGTATATTCCTCAGCCAGCCGCCACCGTGACGAGATGGCTTCCGCCAGCCGCGATCTCGATGAACCCGGCGCCGTTTCTCGTCCATGAGCGCGCCTTGTCCGTCAGTGCCCGGTAATCCTCCGATGGTGAATAAAAGAATAAAGAAGTTTGTTCT
>DATBLC010000158.1:0-5602 GCA_036555515.1 Binatia bacterium | reverse complement strand
CTTTCACGTGACTCTTCCTGCTAATACAGCACCGACCATAAGACCGTAAGTGATCTGACTAACAATTCGAAAAGTGCTTTTATTCCATTGTTTCTGTCACATCGAGCCGATGCGCTTAGATTGAGCGGGCCGTTCGCGACGGTGGCCGTTGCCCCACCTTCGGTGGCATTTGTCTTGCGTATTTTACGCCGATTCTGCCAAGAGATTTTTAACAACCGATTAAAATTGACGAGTTATCGACACGATGGAGGAGGTCTCTATGGAACAGTGGAGCTTTCCGGAACGAGAGGGGCAAAGCGAGTCTCCACGCGTGGAACCGCCGGCAAAAGCGCACGTAATTCCGGCTCCCATTCCGGCCCCGGTGCTGAAAGAAAGCGCGCCGAAAGCTCGTCATGAATCGATATTTGGCCCTGGAGTCACCATCGAAGGGACGATAGAAAGCGATGCGGATCTGCGCATCGCCGGCAAATTCAAAGGGGAAATCCAGATTAAAGGGGCATTGAGTATCGACAAGGGCGCGCACATCGCGGCGAAGATCAATGCCGGTAGCGTCACCATTGCCGGCCAGCTAGAAGGCGATATTGTGGCCAGTTCGCAAGTCAGGCTTCTGGAGTCTGGTCAGTTGATCGGCGATCTAAAGGCGCCCACATTGACCGTCGCCGCCGGTTCGCGCATGCGCGGCCATGTCGAGTTTGGCTGGAACCCATCCGAAGCGGCGAAATTCGCCAGCGACCGCGCTCAGGATAGCGACAAAACCAAAACGGCAGGATGAACGCCGCGCGCAAAGTCGCATCGTTACCCGTCCAACAAAAATTCGCGACAGCTGCGTTAAGTCGCGAAGATGGAGGAACACTGCGCGGCGGTTCAAAGTTCAAGGTTCAATGTTCAACTATTCGGATCGTTTATGAACTGCGTCGGCGAAAACCCTAACTCTGAATGTTGAACGTTAAATGATAATCCGCTCTAGATGTTGAGCTTCAATAACCTTATAACATTCTCGCCAAGAATTTTTTCTTTCTCCCGCTTCGGAATGGGCATGGCCTCGATGCTCGGCACCGCTCCCGGCAAATCGCCTATGATCAGTGGAAAATCACTGCCGAGAACCATCCTTTCCGCGCCATAGAATTCGTACGCCATCGCCAACGCCGGCTGGTAAAAAGAAACCGTGTCACAATAGAGGTCGCGCAGATATTCGGAGGTAGGTTTCTTGGTCTTGATGCCGCAGGTCGGATCGTGATAGCCCCGGTCGATTCTTCCCGCTAGAAACGGAATTCCCGCTCCCAAGTGCGAGACGACGAAGTCCAGCTCCGGAAACCGGTCGAGCACGCCGGAATAAGCAAGCCGGGTCGCCGAGAGCACGATATCGAACTCAAATCCAAGAATAATCGCCAGCCGCCATTCCTGCATGACTTGAGCGCCCAAGGGTGTGGTCGGATGGATGAATATCGGCACTCCGAGCTCTTGCGCCCGCTCATAGACGGGCAGCAAGAAATCCGAGTCCGAAGTTTTCCCCGCGACGTTGGTGAGCATGCACATGCCCTTGAGACCGAGATCGAGAACGGCGCGGTCGAGCTCCTTCAGCGCCAATTTGGTATCGATGAGCGGCAACATGGCGACGCCCTGAAAGTGCTTCGGATATTTGCGCACGGCCCCGGCAATGCCGTCGTTGATGATTCGGCTCATGTCGGCGCTTTCTTCCGGCGAAAAACGATCCACGCCGGGATGCGGCGAAGAGAGGATCTGCATGTCCACGCGGTTTTCTTTGATCCGGTCCACGCGCACGTCGACGTCGTGGAAGTCCGGTGTTATTGGACCAGCTTTCGCACCCATGCTAAGGATAAACTTCCGGCCGCCCGCATCGGCTTCTATTCTAACGTCGCCTTTCGACGCTTCGAGCTTTTTTAAATATTCTTCCGGATAAATATGGGCGTGAAAATCAATGTTCATGGTTTAACTCCTCAGTATGGTTCAAAACGTTCAAATCGTTTTAGATCCTGAGTTCAGAGCGTGAACCATCTCACATCAGCTTCATTGCTGTCATTTCGAGCGCATTTAGAATCTCCTTGTGACTCTTGCGCACCATGGGCTTAAATTTCTTTCATGCACGGCTTGAACGTTTTGAACGTCTTGAACGACTTGAACGGCGGCATTGCCGCGTTAGAGTCCTAGAATCCGCTCGGCATTACCGTGAAAAATTTTTTCCATAAGCTCGTCAGCGTAACCAAGTTCGTTCCATTCCTTAAAGATACGATCATAGGGTATGCTTGGATAGTCGCTGCCAAACATAACTTTGTCCTTTAGCCGGCCTTTGATGTCGCGCTTGAGCGCATCGGGAAAATATCTTGGCGCCCATCCTGACAGCTCCCACGATACGTTGCCTTTGTGAAGTGCCACTGCGATCATCTCTTCGTTCCACGGCCAACCGGGGTGGGCGGCGACGATGTTCAAATTGGGAAAGTCGGCAGCCAGTTGATCGATGGCCGCCGGATGGGCGTGTCTGATGACCGCGCCCAGGCCGCCGGGCATGCCGGCGCCCATGCCGGTCGTTCCGACGTCGATCATCACCGGGACTCTTAACTCGTTGATCGTCTCCCACAACGGGTAAAGTTTGCGCTCATCGACGGAGAAATGGCCCATTATGGGGTGGAAGTGAAAGCCGAGCAGACCGAGTTGCCGGATCGCCTTCTTGGCCTCTTCGATGGCGGCGTCGCCTTTCAACGGATCGACCGCGCCCCAGGCCTGTCTAATCACGCCGCGGTTACGATCGCGCAATTGAGCGACGTATTCGTTCGTGCAAGGCGGCGCTCCCGTGACGCTTTCGATATCAAAAGCGACGAGCACCGCCTCAACGGAAAATTTCTTGAACTCTTCGATTACCTCCGCTTCACTCTTCCAGGTCCAGTCGCGATTCCAATATTTGGCCAGCGCTTCGACATAGGGCCCTTGGGATTTGATCCACGGCTCCGTGTTGGGATAGCAATGCAGATCGACAATTCTCATGGATTCAAGTTTTTATCCGATGCCGGACTCTTCTGTCAATTTGGTCATCGCCCGAAAACCCCTCCGCGCGCCGACCCTCGGTCTCTTTCGGGCGTCGTTGAAGGCGGATTCCCGAGTTGCGATCGATAGTGTAGCGCAGAGTGCAACCCATTTTGTAGCGAAGTCGACGGGTTACTGCTTCTAAGCAGACATCGATCAGTGGCGGTGTGGAGGCAAGTCCAGCCCGATAACAACCCAGTGCCGAAGTGCAAAATGACAGATCCAACGCGCGAGCAATCTATTTTCATCTCGATCCAAGCTGTCTCATTAGACCTCGCTTAAAAAACCGGTCACTTCTTGGGTATTGACAACGAGGAGTGCCTTGGGTATCGAAGGGGCTGACAAACGCCGCCCACTTTTCAATTTGACAGCTTCGGCTGCAACAAGGGAGGTACGATGAGAGGCGGGCTGAAATTATTTCATCGCATCCTCATATTCGGCGCTGCGCTACTGTGTCTGGCCGCTACCATTGGCACAGGTCTGGCATCCGAAACACAGGTAACCTTCGCGGGTAGAACTATTCGAGTCATTGTTCCTGTCGCCCCTGGAGGCGGGTTGGATCTGCAGAGTCGAGCACTGGCGCCCTTGCTACAAACGCATATACCCGGGAACCCCTCGGTTATCGTGCAGAACGTGCCCGGTGCCGGTGGAATTGTAGCAGGCAACCTATTCATGAGGGAACAAGGGCGGGACCTACCGATACTTCAATGTCATATTGGCCATCCTCTTTACCAGCTTCTGGGTCACGAAATAAAATATGATGTGCGACGGTGGCATTTTCTTGGCGGCACAAAACGAGATTTTATGCCGATATTTCAGCGCGTGGAACTTCCTTACGCTAGCATAGGCGAATGGACCCAAGCCAAGAATCCGATAACCTGGTCGGCCGATACTCTTGGAAGCACGGTGGAAAATCCAGCTCGGATAATGCGGTCGGCTGGCGCGAAGATCAAGATTGTCAGCGGATATCCCGGGGGGACCGCTCGCCTTCTAGCGGTTCTGCGCGGTGAAGCTGACGCTACTCCGGAGGTTCTCGCAACTGCCAAGCCCCACCTAGAGGCAGGTAAATTGAAAATCGTCGGCCGATTAATACCGGCGCAGATACCGGGTTATCCCGACGCTCCTTACGTTTTGCGTAGCTTTCCTTTTACCGAAGAGCAAAAAATCCTGTACGGCGTTGCAGAAGCACCATGGCATTTGCAGACCTGCTGGCTCGTGAAAGAAGAAACACCGAAAGGAACGATTCAGGCATTGCGAGATGCGGTGAGGCGGGCTATCGCGTCTGCAGAATACGAATCGATAATGAAGAAAGCGCAGCTGGGAGGCGATTATATGAGTCCTGAAGAAATTCAGGAAAAGTTTTTAAAGCCGCAGCTTGGCATCCCGACTGATTTGCAACAGAAGTTCAGAAAAATGGCGCTCGCTGAGGAGCGGTAAACCGCACACCGGTTCCGCGACAATTTCTCCACAATGACGAGAGCCAGTTGAGACGATTCATTTACAATAAAAACCGAGAGAGGAGGACGGTATGGAACCCCCGACGGATGAGAACCTGAAATCACTTGCCGGCAGCACAAGAATTACGCGCACCTATTTCCTTTCCCCACTTGAGCGGTCTTCTGATGCACTATCCGCGGACGAGTACGAGCACAAATTCCTCCAGGCCATAGCGGAGTCGTTCAGAGCATTTCGCAGCGACCATGTCCCACTACCCGAGATAGTGCTCAAGGACACACAGGCAGCACGACGATTTTTCGGGGTCGAAAGAATGCTCCACTCCGTATTCGCGAAGCTGTTTCCCAGCTATCTGATGAACGTGGCTGCAAGCTGCCCTTATCAGGACGTGCGCCAAGAGATCTTGAAGGACTGCTGGGATGAAGAGGTGGCTGATCCGGACGCGCAAGGCATGTCGCATATCGAGGTGTTGTATTCGGACGTAGCTGTGATGGGCGTAACGCAAGAAGAAGTGGAGAATTTTGAGCCTACGCCCGTTCTCATGGCCTGTATGCATGCCCTCGATAACCTGACAAGAACACTTCCCTGGCAAGGCGGTTACGCGGCGATGGGCGGCCTGGAAGCCGCCCGGGTTGCCGTGGCGCGCGGTTACATGAGGCGGGATGAAGATGCGATAGCGGCTTCACATAGAGGGCGAAGCGTAGAAGAGCTGTGCGGAGTTCCGGAGGGTTCAATCAAACTCTGGCGACTTCACGCGAGCAAGGATCTCACCCATGGGGAAGATTGTCTCAAGGTACTGAAGAAATACTGCACCACGCGCGAGATCCAGGAGCTTACCTTTTGGGCCGTCAAAACGGCGCGCTCTTTCAGGGTAATCACCAACAGAGAACAGAGGAGAATCGCAATGGCAGCCATCGGCCTGGCTGCAGACTCCCTGATCGTGACCTGAACATGGAGAGCCCCGGCGGAATCGACCTGACGGACAAGGTAGCCGTTGTTACTGAAGCCGGCCGCGGGATAGGAGCTGGAGCAACAAGGCCAATGTCTTTGAAAACGCGGGCTTCGGCGCCGCTTGAGTTGATCCGGCTACGAGAAGAAATCGGGGCAC
>DATBLC010000157.1:0-29556 GCA_036555515.1 Binatia bacterium | reverse complement strand
TGAAGAGTTGACAGGCGCGGATGCGGCATTACTATGTGAAAGTCCGGAAGCGCTGGTATACTCGCTGTGTTCTCGTTCGTTGTTGAAGCCCGTGGCTCCGAGAATATCTGATCGAAAAGAAGGGCAGCCATGAAGGATATTCCCGATTGGTCGTCCAAACTTTCCTTGTTCGGCCTCTTGATCGGAGTTATGACCTTGTTATCGAATCAAGTATTCGCTGTGGACCCAAAGGTAGCCGATCGCGCGGAATCCATCATCATCAAGCAGATTAGTCTGCAAATTCAACAGGACCCCTATTGTTTGGAATTTTACTGGACGGCAACCGACGGAGACGAAAAGCGAATCTACGACCAGCAGACTTATATCTATTGTCCGGGAAAAGCATGGTGAGCCAGATTCAACATTGAGGCTTCTATGGTAGGTGGTCGGCGCTCGGCGATCGCTCAGTGACTTTTGATTCAACCACCTTTGGTTTGGGGGGAGCCAAGCGGGAGGATGAAACTCGTTATCTTTGATCTCGACGGTACACTTACCCGAACAAAGCAACGGAGACACTCAACTTCGTGAAATGTCTCCAAGCTGACTGTTGACCGTTATTTAGCACCAAACCATGTTGGAAACGTATGCGACGACTGAGATAAACACCTTCCATGCTGGAAAAACGCATTGAAGAAGTCTCTTTGAACGCATGGCCGGCGTCGCAGCAAATATATTTCGATGGGTGGATCCTGCGCTTTGCTAATGGGTATACGAGACGAGCTAATTCTGTAAACCCTTTGTTCGGCTCAAGTCTCAACGTCGAAGAAAAGATCCGCTATTGTGAGCGGTTGTACACCGCCAAAAGTCAATCCACCATTTTTCTACTGACACATTTCGCAGCCCCTCCTGAACTCGATCAAGCGCTGGCAAAGCGACATTACGAACGCGTCGATCTCACGCACGTCCAATACCGCGACTTGAAACAGAGCTCAATTCCAGCAGAACACTCCGTGGAATTTCGGAATGCAGCGCCGGAAAACTGGCTAGAGGGATATCATCGAGTCACGAATGTTTCGCTTGCGGAGCACCGGATGCATAAAGAATTGCTGCAACGCATACCCACAACACGGTTGCTCGCCCAGATCTTCGACTCTGGCAAGATCGTGGCCTGCGGTCTTGGTGTGTTGGAGGCCGACTATTTCGGTTTGTTTGATCTCGTGACCGATCCCAAGGCACGCAACCAGGGCTACGGCGGCAAACTCGTTTTGTCGATGTTACGTTGGGCCCAAGAGAATAGCGCGTCGCATGCCTATCTTCAGGTGTTGAGCAGTAACGCGGCTGCTAGATATCTATACACCAAGATGGGTTTTAAAGACCTGTACGAATATTGGTATCGCGTTCCCAAAGTTTAAGCGCAATGTCGCACGCAATGGAAATCCACCAAAACTCCTTGACGTTAAATACGGATCAAGCACTTTAGGCGCTATGGGCATGCTCATTTGTAACGCCCGCATCGAAGAGGTTACATTGCTCGTTGCAGCGTAAAAAGAAACAGCCCGGTACCAGGCATGCTCGCTTTTCGTCCGCACGAATTTACCCCGCAGCTCCAAGGACTCGATGTATCCCGTGAATTGAGGCATACTCTCCAAAAGAACTTTCTCGGAGTAGGCGCTCAACATGGATCACATATCACCTCAGGACTTCCAGCATCCTCAGGGATTTCTTTCGTTAGCTAAGAACGTCGGCATCAAAGACATTACGCTCGACCTCGCGGTCATCTTCTCGACCGTGCGTGCGCGCGCGGCGGCGATGTTTACGCGCAATCGTTTTCCCGGGGCGCCGGTGATCGTGGGGCGCAAGCATATCGCCAGCGGCTTTACCCAGGCGCTCGTCATCAACAGCAAGAACGCCAATGTGGCCATGGGACAGCAAGGTATCGATAACGCTGTCGAGATTTGCCGTATGGCCGGAAGGGAACTCGCTATCGATCCCTATGACGTTCTGCCATTTTCTACCGGTGTCATCGGCCGGCCGTTGCCGATGGACAAGATTCGCAACGGTTTGCGCGGCATTCACAACGAGCTCAAACCAAACAACCTCAAACTCGCCGCCGAAGCGATCATGACCACCGACAAGTATCCCAAATTTGTTTCCACGCAGGTCGGCGCTGCGATTATCGCCGGCATCGCCAAGGGCGCCGGCATGATCGAGCCTAACATGGCCACTATGCTTGTCTACCTAATGACCGATGCGGAGTTATCCTCCAAGTCGCTGCGTCTTATGCTGCGGCGCGTCGTTGACGACACCTTCAATTGCATGAGCATTGACAGTGACACCAGCACGAGCGACACCGTGGTTCTCATGGCGAACGGCCTCGCGGGTCCAGTGAATCCTCGGCAATTTGAAAATGGACTACTCGCAGTCTGTGAGTATCTGACACGGGAGATCGCCCGCGGCGGCGAAGGCGCGACAAAACTTATTATAGTCGACGTCAATGGAGCGAAGACAAAAAATCAGGCCAAACGCATTGGCAAGCTCGTGGTGAATTCACCCTTGGTTAAGACCGCGGTTTACGGATGCGACCCCAACTGGGGCCGGGTAATCATGGCGGTGGGCAAGAGTTTTGACACAAGTATCGAACCGCGCAAGGTTACAATCGGCTTCGGTAACACAAGGGTCTTCACAACAGGTTCACCTGTTGATTGCGATCTCGAAGCATTGCGCTCCTATCTCGGCCAGAAAGAAGTCACGATCGATGTCGATCTCGGCATCGGCAGCGCGTCCGCCCGCGTCTGGGGCTGCGATCTAACGGAAGGGTATATCAAGGAAAACGCGTATTACACGACGTGAGGAGATCGTGCTCGCGCTCGACGCATGGCGCCCCCGCGCTCGTTACCGGGACACGAGCCACGAACACGATCACGCCCGCAGTCCCCCCAACTGGTTCAGCACAAAGGAAAGCCCAAGCGATGCACAAACAGCTTAATAATTTTCTTTTGAAGGGCGGCCGCCTCATCGATCCCGCGGCCGGCATAGACGGTTCGGTCGATGTCCGCGTGCGTGACGGAATCGTCGACGAGATCGGTGCTAATCTCACGGCCGGAGCAACAACGGTTGTCGACGTCAAAAACCTTATCGTGACACCGGGATTGATCGACGTGCATCTGCACTTGATGAAAGGCCTCGGCGCTTTCGGCGTCGATCCGGATATATTTGGTATCGGCTCCGGCGTCACGACGGTGGTGGACGCGGGCAGCGCGGGACATTCGCTCTTGAATGTCTTTCGCAATTACGTCACGAACAGCGCTAAGACCCGCGTGCTCAACTATATTAACCTCTCGACCCTGGGCGGCGTGACCGGTCCGGGCTATAGCATTCTCGCCGACCCGCGGCTTATTGACGAGGAGAAAATTGCCAGCGCTGTTGAAGCCAACCGCGACATCGTCGTCGGCATCAAGATCATGGCGACGGGCGGCGCGCTTGGGGGGCAGGGACTCAAACCGCTTGAACGGGCGCGCAAGCTGGGCGACGAGCTTAGAATTCCTCTGCTGGTTCACATCGGTGAAAGCTGGACCCGGGGCGTTGAGCCGGTAGCGGTCGCCGACGTGCTCAAGTATCTCCGCCCTGGAGACATTGTCACGCATATGTTCACGGCTCATCCCGGCGGGCTGCTTGACGGCAATGGCAAGCTCTGGCCCCAGATACGCGACGCGAAGGATTCCGGCATCTTGATGGACGTGGGCCATGGTCTGCATAATTTGAACTTCGATGTGGCGCGCAAAGTTCTCGACCAGGGGCTCCACCCCGACGGTGTATCCACCGACGGCCACCGCGGCAACCGCGCGGGTCCGGTCTACGATCTGCCAACGACCATGGCAAAGCTCATGGCTTTGGGATTTTCTCTTAAGCAGGTAGTGGAGATGGCAACGGTGAACGCCGCACGTCTGCTTGGACGACCGAACAAATTGGCGACGATGCACCAGGGTCAACCAGCCGACATTTCGGTGTTGCGCCTTGAGGATCGTGAATGGACCGCCATCGACTCACAGAAGGGATCGATACCGGCGACGCGGGCATTGGTGCCGATCTATGCCATTCGGGGCGATACTATTTATCAAGCGCTGCCGCTTGAGCGGCCTTGAGCCTCCGCGGAAAGGGCAGCTCCCAACCCGCGCCTTTTCTTTTACGCTCGGTTTTGTTAACGTTAGCGGACTAACCACCAAAGGTCCCCAATGTACATGGATTCACTCACTGAAATCGTCATCGTTCACAGCTCGGATTTACATCTCGGTACCGACGATAGCTTCAGCAATGCCGACCGACTGGCGGTGCTTCCCAAGGTGTTGGGGGCTGCGTCCGAGATGAACGCCGACGTAGTTCTTTTGGCCGGCGATTCCTTCGACAATCACCGCCAGCCGGAGCAGCTCTTGAAGCGCGCCGCCCAGATATTGCGCGATTACGGGAAGCCCGTCGTTATTCTGCCAGGCAATCATGATCCACTGACGCCCGACTCCGTTTACCGGCGCGGCGGCCTGGCGAATATCCCCAATGTCAGCATCCTGGGCCTCAACGCCGACGAAACAGTTGCGTTCAGAGAATTGGAGTTAAGTATATGGGGCAAGGCTCATGTCGACTACACCGACATGGCTCCTCTCGCAAATCCCGCCGCGCGGGTGATGCGTTGGCATATCGCTGCGGCCCACGGCCATTACGTCGATGCAGCCCGCGATCCCAATCGCCTTATCGGTTCATGGCTGATTCATCCCGAGGAGCTGCACGCCGCCGACGCCGACTACGTCGCCCTCGGCCACTGGAACCAGGCAACTCAGGTGGGTGATGACAAAATAAACGCTTACTATTCCGGTTCGCCCGAATATACCGGCACGGTCAATGTCGTCAAGATGCTCGATAACGGGCAGATCGAAATCTACCAGGCTCCGTTGAACGGCCGCTCCAAGTAAAATGTTAGTCTAAAGTCTCGCGTCCAGAGTCTCGAGTTACTAATGAGTTCGTTATTTAGAGACTATGTCGCTAGTGTGCTACCGAGAGGCGAGCCCTTCCGATTGCGGTCCATGGTTCTCTGCCGTGCCGGCCACCACCGCGTCCTCTCCATAGGTGGAAATGCCCGCCGGCAGGGCCTGAAAACAACCTTTGCGCTCCTGTGCCAGCGCTCTCCAGGTCTCACCCCTCGGTCGCTGTTTGGTTACTCAATTGTGGACTCCTTAATAATTATTTCAATCATAATTGGTAAGAAATAGAATTTAATCGTACGCCCCCGGCCGGCACGACGATTGTTTAGGATTACATAACATTACGCCTACCTACGTTACCTTTAATTCAGGTTGCATCTGGTCTATATATCAACCCGACCCTATATGTCCACTGGGGAGGCGGGCGCATCCCCGCCCGTAATGAAGGAGGTCCCTAATGTCTGACGGGCTGCCGATTGCCAAAGGAACCCACGATCACTTCTTGCTCCCTCGAATGGCCAATCGTCACGGTCTCATCGCCGGCGCGACGGGCACCGGAAAGACTGTCTCGTTGCGGGTCATTGCGGAGAACTTCAGTCGAATCGGGGTGCCGGTCTTTATGGCCGATGTTAAAGGAGATTTGTCGGGAATCGCGCGCGCGGGTCAGGGCAATCCCAAGATCAACGAGCGGGTTGCGCAGCTCGGCATCGGGGATTTTCGTTACGCTGGCTATCCAACGGTTTTCTGGGATCTCTACGGACTGCAAGGCCATCCCATACGCACAACGACATCTGATATGGGACCGTTACTGATGTCGCGCCTGCTTAATCTCAATGACACACAGGGCGGTGTACTCACCCTAGTGTTTAAAATTGCCGACGACAATGGACTCTTGCTTCTCGATCTCAAGGATCTGCGCGCTATGCTGCGATACGTTGGCGACAACGCGGCGCAGTTCAAGACGCAATACGGCAACGTCTCGGCGGCAAGTATCGGCGCGATTCAGCGGGCCCTATTGGAACTAGAGAGCCAAGGTGGCGAGCACTTTTTCGGCGAACCGGCGCTCGATCTCGACGACCTCATCCAGACAGACGCTCAGGAGCGTGGTGTTGTCAATATTCTCGCGGCCGATAGACTGATCAGCGCGCCGAAACTGTACGCCACATTTCTCCTTTGGCTGCTTGCTGAACTATTCGAACGTCTGCCAGAAGTCGGCGATCCTGAAAAACCGAAGCTGGCGTTCTTTTTCGACGAAGCCCATCTATTGTTTAATGATGCGCCCGCGGTATTGTTGGAAAAAATTGAACAGGTTATCAGACTGATCCGTTCCAAAGGGGTCGGGGTCTACTTCGTTACGCAAAACCCGCTGGACGTGCCCGACGTGGTGCTCGGGCAGTTGGGCAACCGTGTACAACATGCATTGCGCGCCTTCACACCGCGCGACCAAAAGGCCGTCAAGGCGGCCGCCCAAACCTTCCGTCAAAATCCCGAGCTCGACGTCGAAGCCGCCATCACCGAGCTGGGCGTCGGCGAAGCGCTTGTTTCGTTGCTGGACGACAAGGGCCGGCCCAACGTCGTAGACCGTGCTCTAATTTATCCACCGCAAAGCAACTTGCCGCCATTAGCGCCGGCCGAACGCGAGGCCATTATCAAGCACTCTGCCCTGTTTGGACACTACGAAAAGGTCGTAGACCGAGAATCGGCCTATGAGATGCTTAAAGCTCGCGTTCCTCAGGGTGAATCCGGTGCGGCGCCAGCCGGTCATTCCTGGCAATCTCAAACCGGAGATTTACTTGAAGCCTTCGGCAAGAGCGCAGCTCGTGCCGTAGGAAGTCAAGTGGGCCGGGAGATCATTCGCGGCGTGCTGGGGTCGCTTTTCGGAACCACGACGCGACGTTCAAGACGTTGAGGCACAAATTCGATCGTGAGCCTCAGATTGCGCAAAAACAACTAGGGCAGATCATAGAAGGCGATGGAGTTGTGCTTTCTAATCTTGCGTATCTCTCAGAATCTGCAATACACTATTGATTGTGTGTCGTAGCTGGATATTTAACCAATATTTCGATCAGTCGCGGCGACCACGGGATCCAATGAGTCACAACTTACGTGCGGCTCATTTGTTTATTGCAACCCGGTTTTACCAATTTCCAGGTCTTCAGATGTAAACCTTGAACATCGTCGCAGAATTTGAACGGTTCACTAGTACTAGTGCTGTCGCGCTATCATCGTAGAACTTGATTGCCCTCGTCCTTTAGAGATAAAACGCTATTCGTTGAGCGATACACCTCATGACGAGTTCTGAGTTATCGTTGCGATTGGCGCGGCCGGCAGATGCTGCCACCATTGCCAACCTGTCGCGGGACTTAATTGAGTACGGTCTCCAGTGGCGCTGGACCCCTATGCGGGTAGCGGCGAGTATTCGCGCTTCCGATGTTAACGTACTCGTCGCCTGCATCCGCGATGGCATCGCCGGGTTTGCGATCATGCGCTACGGCGACGACTACGCCCACCTGGACCTTCTCGCTGTGGTTCCGCCCTATAGACGAGTGGGCGTCGGACGCCAACTTCTCGAGTGGCTCGAGAAGTGCGCCGTTGTAGCGGGGATATTCAGCGTCGCCCTGGAAGTGCGCGCTGGCAACGAAGGAGCCCAACGCTTTTATGAGCGTATGGGCTATCGTCCTCTCGTTCACCTTGCCGGTTATTACCAGGGTGTTGAGGCAGCGCTTCGGATGGGCCGTGATTTGTCTTCCCCGCCGTTGGACCACAGAATTTGCTGCCCCGGCTCAAGGTCTCGGAGACCGGCTAACCTCTAACCATTCACGGATTGAAAGGACACTGCGAATAAACCATTAGCGCAGCGCGGCTACCCGTACCGCCGCCATCAGATGCGATTCCGCGATGAGGAGTATGTCGCCGGCCAATAAAGGTGGTTGGAAGACCCGCTCCAGAGGGCACAAATCTAAAGGCCCCGGCGGGTGCCCGATTTGATGGAAGGGCATTCGCGCCACCGGGAGTGCGCGTAGGAGGCGTAAACGAACCGGTTTACTCAACCCGCGCTCTCTTTAACGCGCTGTGTGACAAGCGATGATGGGGGCTCACGTATTAGAAATAGTTAGTGTGGCCAAGAAAAGTCCGATGAACGTTTAAAACAGGGCATGAAGAAGGGAGCCGCATGACTCGCAGTGGCGACGAGTATATGCGCGGCTTGCGTGATGGTCGCACGGTGCTGTTAGGCGGTGAGCGCGTAGCCGATGTAACGACGCATCCGGCCTTTGCCGCCGGTATACGCACCGTTGCCGAGCTCTATGATCTCGCCCATGATCCGGCCAACAGCGAGGTGATGACTTACCCGTCGCCGCGCGACCGCGGACCGATCAACAAGTCCTGGCTGGTGCCGCGCACCCGCGAGGAGTTGGCGGCGCGGCGGCGCGCGATCAAATTCTGGGCTGATGCGAGCTACGGATTTTTGGGGCGCTCGCCCGATCATGTCGCGTCGTTTTTCGCGGGTTTCGCGGGCTCGCCCGCATTCTACGCGCGGGGTGGGCAGCAGTTCGCCGACAATCTTTTGCGCTTCGCTGCCAAGGCCGCGGACGAGGACCTCTACATCAGCTACGTCATCGTCCATCCCACCGTCGACCGCGCCAAAGCAGCGCACCAGCAGTCCGAGCCCTACCTTTACGCCGGCGCCGCCGCCGAGCGCGACAACGGCATTGTCGTTCGCGGGGCGCAGATGCTCGGCACAGGTTCGCTAATGTCCGACTACGTGCTGGTGACCGTCATATTGCCGCTCAAGCCCGGCGACGAAGACTACGCGATCTCCTGCGTGGTGCCGAATAGCGCTCCTGGATTGAAGCTCTACCCGCGGCGGCCGTATGCGCTAGGACCGACCAGCGTGTTTGACTACCCGCTGTCGAGCCGCTTCGATGAGACCGATTCACTGGTCGTGTTCGACGACGTCTTCGTGCCGTGGGAAGATGTGTTCATATACAAGAATATTGACCTGACGGCCGGTCAGTTCAGCGTGACCGCGGCGCACGTGCTGGGCAACACCCAGTCGCACATCCGATCGTGGGCCAAGCTTCAGTTCCTGGTAGGGTTGGTTAAGCGCTGCATGGACCTGAGCGGCCGCTCGGCCGCCAGCGATGTCGTCGCCCAACTCGGCGACCTCGCCACCCGTGTCTCGCTAGTGGAGGGCATGATCCTCGGCGCCGAGGCCGCGGCTGAGCCCGACCAGTTTGGTGTGATGCGGCCTAAGGATGCGCTGCTCTATGCCAGTCAAGTGTTCCAGCAGGCGATGTATCCGGCGCTGCTCAATCAGCTGCGCGGGCTGATGGGCGGGAGCCTGATCCAGTTGCCGGCGACGGTGGCTGAGCTACGCGTGCCCGGCTCGGCGGCCGATATCGAGCGCTACGTGCGCTGGCCTCGAGCCGGCGGCCGCGAGCGGGTGAAGCTGCTGAAGCTCTTGTGGGACGCCCTCGGCTCGGAGTTCGGCTCGCGTCATCTGCAGTACGAGATGTTCTACGCGGGCGAGCCTGCAGCTATTCAGGGGCGCGAGTTCCGCAACTTCGATTGGGCGGCTGCTGAGGCTTTGGTTGATCGTTGCCTGGCGAGTTACGACGCCGATACCCCGTAGCTCGCCGTAGCGCCGAACCGATGGAACCGAGCGGCTTCTACTGCTCGACTATCGGTCTTGCTCAGTGTCAGTCCTAGCAACCAACTCGCGGATAATTTGATCCGAGGCGCGGAACGTTAAAGCTCACCACGCGGCAATTTGAACGATAAGGAATATCATTGTCTCTCGGCCTGCTTTCCATATGAACCACCGAAAACAGCTGCCCTTACATTACCATAGTTCAAAGTTTGCGCCGCCGGCGCAAATTTTTCGCTCGCGCCAAGCCTTATATTGGGTCTGTTGCACGTTATCATATTGGAGATCATGTTTATGTGACACCGATTTCAACAGCTTGCTGGAATGAGGACCATCGGAGTCTATCCTGAGCGAGTCCGAAGGGTCGCCGGGAGAAAGTCCAGAGGCCTGTCATCCGGAGCTAATGCGAGGGATCTAAGAAAGATTTCTCTCTTCGTTCGAAATGACAATGTCTTTCCTTAGCGCCTGTGCGTCCCTTCAGCTCCGCTCAGGCTTTGCGCGAGATATTCCGGTTCTTTTGGTTGCGGTTTGCCGCGCTCAGACAACCTGCGGTTGCGTGACCGCGGTATTGCGCTATATAAAAGTTTGGTGCCGGCTCCAACCGCAGCTGATGCGCGCAGCGCCCGCAGAAAGAAGGGGTCACACGACGTGGCTTTGCTCGAAGTCGACAATTTGCGTACCTATATCTACACGCGGCGCGGAGTCAACCGGGCGGTGGATGGCGTCAGCTTCCAGCTGGACCGCGGCAGAAGCCTCGGTCTGGTGGGGGAGTCGGGAAGCGGCAAGTCCATGACGGCCCTATCGATCCTGCGGCTCGCTCCCAAGCCCGCAGCCAGGACCGTCGGCGGAAATATCCGCTTCGAGGGAGAGGAGCTGCTTACGAAGTCCGAGAAGCAGATGCGGCGAATCCGCGGCGGCGGCATCGCCATCATCCTCCAGGACCCGCTCACAAGCCTCAACCCCGTATTCAACGTGCAGTACCAGGTAGGGGAGTCCGTCAGGCTGCACCAGCATCTGTCTGGGAGGGCGCAACTTGACCGAGTGATCGACAGCCTCCAGCGCGTGCATGTGCCATCGCCCGAGATCCGGATGAAGGACTATCCGCACCAGTTTAGCGGCGGTATGCGCCAGCGCGTGGTGGGGGCCACAGCGATCGCCTGCGAGCCGAAGCTGCTGGTCGCCGACGAGGCCACCACCGCTCTGGACACCACCATCCAGGCGCAGTACCTGGCGCTGCTCCGTGGCCTTCAGGAGGACCTAAACCTGGCCCTTCTTTTTATTACCCACGACTTCGGTATCGTCGCCAAAATGTGCGACGACGTCGCGGTAATGTATGCGGGCCGGATCGTCGAACACGCCGACGTTCGGGAGACTTTCAATCACCCAGCTCACCCGTACACCCTCGCCCTGCTCGAAGCAGTGCCCAAAGTCGACCGACGCGTGGACCGGCTGTACGCCATCCCCGGCTCGCCGGCCACGGGCTGGACGCAAAGCCCCGGTTGCCCGTTCGCGTCCCGGTGTGCCTTCGCCATCGACCGGTGCGTCAAGGAAAAACCGCCGCTGGTTACGGTCAGAGCCGGGCACACTTCCGAATGCTGGAGGGCGGAGGAAATATTCGCGAAAAGCACGGGCCTGCTGGCCAACGGAAACTCGGAAGCAGGCGTGTCGGATAGCGCGTCGAAGTCGGTTATGAATGACCCGTTAGCCGCAGCTACCAAGCGAAGCGTCCAGCATGGTAACAAGATCCTCCAGGTAGAGAACCTTCATGTATTGTTCCCGGTGAAACGGGGTATTTTGTTTAAGCGGGAAACATTGCTGATCAGAGCGGTGGACGGGATCTCCTTCGACCTCAATGGGGGCGAGACCTTCAGCATCGTGGGCGAGTCGGGCTGCGGCAAGACAACGACCGCCCGAGCTGTCCTCAACGTAGAGGCGCCCAGCGAGGGCCGCGTCCTATGGCACGGGAAGGACATTCGCGAGTTGAACGAAGAGGAGATGCGCGCCCACCGTTCGGCGGTCCAGGCTGTTTTCCAAGACCCGTACAGCTCCATGAACCCCCGTATGCGGGTGGGAGACTTTATCACCGAACCGCTGCTGATCAATACAAAAATGTCCAAGGGCGAGCGCAGAGAGCGGGCCGAGGCTGCGCTGCAGCAGGTGGGACTTAGAGCCGATGATATCAATAACTTTCCGCACGAGTTCAGTGGCGGCCAGCGACAACGCATCGCAATCGCCCGCGCCTTGTCGTCATCTCCGCGTGTCATCGTCCTGGACGAGCCCGTTTCCTCCCTGGATGTTTCGATTCGCGCTCAGATCATGAACCTCCTGAAGGACCTCCAGGAGCGGGAAGGGTTCAGCTACCTGTTCATCGCGCACCACCTGGGGACAGTTCGCTATATGAGCCGGATGGTGGGTGTCATGTACCTCGGCCGGCTCATGGAGATGTCGGAGTGTGAGGAACTATTCATAAGCCCGCTGCACCCCTACACCAAGGCGCTCTTTTCCGCCGCCCTGCCGGACCACCCCGACATTGAGCGCGAAGAGCTACTGCTCAGCGGAGACGTGGCCGCCGCGACCGCCGTCCCGTCAGGCTGCCGGCTCCACCCGCGCTGCCCCATGGCCATGCAGGTTTGCGCCGAAGCGGAGCCTGAGTGGAAGGAGGTAGCGCCCCGACATTGGACGGCCTGCCATCTGTATTGACCCCGGATTCCGCAGTTAGACTGCGGAGAGGGCAAGCCAGGTGGAACCCTGAAGTAGCGAAGGCGTCCAACTGTAAAATTTCAGAGTCATTTTGCACTTTGGCGTTTCCTCGTTATCAGGCTGAACTGGCCCTCACCGCACCACTGATCGATCTTTGCGTAGAAGCAGTAAGCCATCGACTTCGCTACGGAAGGGTTGCACCTTGCGATACCCTATCGACGGCAACTGCGGAATCCGGGTTGACCTAACGTTCGCGCGATGACGGCTTTCTCTTCATCGATTTTGACTTTTTGAACGCCTTGAACGATTGGACCCTTGCTTGGGTTTCCCATTAACGCTGGGTGACCAGCGCCGCCAAATTCAGCGGCGCTCGGCCGCGGCTCTTTTCCAAACCCCAATTGGGTACGTTCTTGCCGACAAACCATAACGATGAAGACGCGAAGAAACCAGGCCCATAGGCGCGGTCGTGAACCAGTTTTCCAAGCTTGGCTGTGGCGTCGGTGTATTCCTCAAGGCTGCCCGCGCGTGACGCCGCGGTCAACGCATCAACAACGTCTTGATCGTGTTTCGGTCCCCAGTTCTCGGTCGGACCCCAGACGGAGTAGGATCCGGCCAGCGATGTGATGCGCCCTCCAGGACCAAAAAAAAGGATCGAGTCGACATACCCCTCGCCGCTTTTCCGCCGGCGCGCGTACTCTGCCCGATCGATGGGATCGATGGTGACTTTGAAACCAACCTTTTCCAGCATCGGCTGTATCGCCTGAGCGAAGTCCGCCTCCTCCGGGTAGTTATTCCAGTAAACCAACTTAATGCTCGGTACACGTCCCTTTGAATAGCCGGCCGCAGCAAGGAGCTCCCGCGCCTTGTCCGGGTCATAAGGATACGGCGTGGCGCAGGCCTCGACGTATTTCGGGTTCATCGTAGACACCTCGGTCGAGGGCGGCCACGTGCAGCCCCATGTCGTCACACCGATGCCGCGCCAAATTGTCTTGGTGATAAGCTTGTGATCGATGGCGTGAGCGGCCGCCTTGCGCACGCGCTCGTCATGGAAAACGTTCTGCTTATGCCACGTTTGAAATAGATACAGGCCGATCATGTGGGCAGCGGGCTTGGCGACCGGCCTGGCGCCTATGGACGTGGCCCGGTCCAAGAGGTCACGGCTGCCCTCAATGATATCCAGCTGCCCAGTCCGCAACTGAGCGAAGCGTGTACCAAATTCTCCTATGTTCCTAATCTCGATGCGGCTGTACACCGGGCAGCCCAACAACGGGTCCTTACGAGCCGCTTCCAATGTGATAAACCGCTGTGCCTGGCGGTCAACGACCCGGTATGGGCCCGCCGCCAACGGATTCTTGCGGAAGCGGTCAAAGGCTTCCTGGGAGATCACGCCATCAGAATGGTATTTCCTGGAGGTCACGTAAATGGGGAAAACCAGCGGAGACATTTCGTGTACAAAAGTAGGCGCCCCCTTGGCAAATTCGATGCGTACTTTACGCTTGTCGACGACCTTCGCGGTGACGCCAATTCCTTTCAAGGTGGCTTTGATTTGGTCTTCCGCATAATCACTGGCCGATAGATTAATTGAAAACACTACGTCCTCGGCGGTGATGGGATCTCCGTTATTGAAACTCAGCCCTTCACGGAGCGTGACGATAAGCCCCTTGGCGCCAGGCAAGAACTCCCACGCTTCGGCAATCCCGAACGCCGCGGCGACATTCTCCTCCTGTGGATCGGCCCCGAACAAAGGCATCTGGTGCAGTCGCGTGTAGTGGATCGATCCAAAGCGATTCTCCGCCGGGTGCGGAGTGAACTCCTCGTTGAAGTGGCCCGCAATCCGCAGCGCGGGCTTGCGCGCAGGGCAGCCGGCGAGTGATGCGTCGGTAGGTTTCTGGGGGGTTTGTGCCGCGACAACCAATGTCGGGTTAGGCTCTGTATCGCGGGTAATTGTTAAATTGGGACGAGCGTATGCCGCGACCACCAGGACAAAGATCGCAATTGTTACTAATGCCGAAAGAGTAAGCAGCATGAGCCTACCCTTCTCCGCTAATTTGTCTCTCCATTGACTAGACATCGAAATACCTCCTGTTATCATCCGTTGTATCCCCCGCCGCCCCTCTCTTTTGCTTTAAGGGGTATCAGATATTTGTTTCTACCTCTCCCAGTTCCCTAAATCTGGCGCAATCGAGGATCGGTGTGGTCACGGAGCCAGTCTCCAAGCAGGTTAAAAGACAGGACAACCACAGCGATGGCCAGCCCGGGGAAGACAGATAGCCACCATGCAGTCTCGAGGTAATCCCTGCCGCTTGCCACCATCTGGCCCCAGGTGGGCGTTGGGGGCGGAATGCCCGCGCCCAGGAAGCTCAGCGTGGCTTCTAGAATAATGACGAAGCCGAGCTGCAGCGTGAGCAGCACCACAACACTGTTCAGCACGTTGGGCAGGATATGGGAGATCATGATCCGCCAGTTCGACGCTCCGGCAATCCGCGCCAGCTTGACGAAGTCACGCTCCTTGACGCTGAGAACCTCGCTGCGGATGAGTCTGGCAAACCGGGCCCAGAGGACGATACACGCGGCGATGATCACGGTGGGCCCCCCAGGGCCAATTACGGCGGCAAGCAGCAGAGCCGCCAGGATGAGCGGGAAGGCCATTGTTCCATCGGCGAAGCGCATAATGATCGCATCTACCCGTCCACCGAGGTAGCCTGCAATCATCCCGATGAAGGAGCCGAGGACGGAACCAAAGACCAGCGCCGCCAACGCTACCTTGAAGGAGGGCAGGGCGCCGACGATTATCCGGCTCAGCACGTCCCGCCCGAGCCGGTCTGTGCCGAGTAAGTAACGCGCGTCCCCGCCCTCCATCCACGCGGGGGGGAATAGTCTTGCCCGCAGGGTCGTCTCGTAGGGATCGTTGGGCGCGAGCCATTCCCCGAACAAGGACACAATCACGAACAGGCCGATGACGATCAGCGGGAAGATGGGCACCCTTCGCAGGTTGCCCCATCGCAGCCAGCTTGAGAGCTTGCTCTGGCGCTCGACGCCGGTGCGAGGTTCCGCCGCTACGCCCTCGATGTCGACTACGGACATCTCTTTATCTCCTGGCTACCGCCCGCTGCAGGGGACCTGCGCTAAACCTGATGCGTGGATCCACCACGCCGTAAAGAAGATCAACCGTCAGATTTGCTGTTAGGACGGTCAAAGCGACGAGCCCGACGACCGCCTGGATGATGGGAAAATCCCGCGCGATGATCGCGCTGAGGAACAGGTTCCCGATGCCCGGCCAGTCGAACACCACCTCGGTGACGACCGAGCCCGAAACGGCGGTGCCGACCCAGATGGCCATGAAGGTCATCACGGGCAGCAGGCCGTTGCGGAAGACATGCACCCAGACCACCTTCCACTCAGGCACACCTTTCGCCCGCGCCAGCTTCACGAACTCCGCGTCCAATGATTCCAGCATCGAAGAACGCAACAGGCGAGTCATCGCGGCGAACAACAGCAGGGATGTGCTAACTGCCGGCAGGATATAGTAGTGCCATGAGTTGAGGCCGCCGGTACCCATGCCTCCCGCCGGCAAAAGCCTTAAATGCACCGCGAATACCGCCATCAACACCAGCCCTACCCAGAACCCCGGGGCAGCCTGCCCGAAGGCGGCCAGCACCTGCGCGATGCGATCAGGCAGCCTGCCGCGTTTGGTGGCGGCGAGGACCCCTAGCGGAAAAGCTGTGAGCAAAATCAGGATGAGCGAGGCCAGCTGGAGTTTCAGGCTCGCGATGAAGCGGTCGCCGATAAGGTCCTTTACCGGTTCCCCGTAGACGATGGAGCGACCAAACTCAAAGCTCGCCATGTCCCGCAGGAATATGCCGAACTGCGCGATGTAACTGCGGTCCGTGCCGATGCGCTGACGGGCAGCGTCAATGTCGGCCTGAGACGCATCCGCCGGCAGATTGAGGACGGCAGGATCTCCCGCAGCACGGGTGGCCACAAAGATAACCACCATGAAGAGGATCAGTGTAAGAAATGCTTGAGCGATGCGACCGGCAATGTACCTGATGGCCACGTACCTCCCATCTGAGCCGGCGAATCGGGGAACAGCCCCACAGAACAACCGATACCCATAGCCTAGCTCGTGGTTCCCAGGCTACTTTCAAAATGCGAATGATCGACGGCTAACATGCACCGCCAACTGTGTCAACCACAGGCGCATGCTTGCGCTAATCCATTCGCGCGAAGAACGCCAATGGGATTGCGCGCTGGCGTGGTGCTTTGCTACTGTTGGTGCTTCTAACCCCAGGCAATGAAACGATGCGATTAGCGCGAAGGTCATCAGATTCAGGGGCCAGTCGGGCCAAAACCAAGGGCTTCCGCCTCGAGGAGGCGACGATTGCCGACGTTCACCGCGCTTTTCGCGCAAAAAAACTGACAGCAACCCGGCTCGTCAATCTCTATCTCAGTCGCATCAAAGCCTATAACAGCACTTGCGTCGAGGGCGCCGTTGATGCCGCCACGGGATTGCAGCTGGGCGATATCGCGCCGATCGCCAATGCCGGCCAGCTCAACGCCTTCATTACGCTGAATTTAAAGGAAGAGAAACGCATCGCAATGGCTTTTCCCGAAAAGCTAAAGCGAACGCACACCGGATCGGACGATGAAAAATTTCCCGATGCTCTGGATCGCGCGCGCGATCTTGACCGTTATTTTGCCCGCACCGGCAAGTTGGCCGGCCCGCTGCACGGCATCCCCATCGCGATCAAAGATAACTACGATACTTTCGATATGCGTACGACGGCAGCGGCAGCGGCGGCTTACGGTAACGATAGGCCGCCAGATGATGCGACTATGGTTGCGAAGGTGCGCGCTGCCGGAGCGATTATACTCGGCAAGACCAACCTGGACGAGTACGCGCCGGCGGGCATCGGCCGCAGCGCCTTCGGCGGCCAGACGTGTAATCCCTATGACACGATGAGAATCCCCGGCGGGTCGAGCGGCGGGTCCGCCGCTGCGGTTGCGG
Source organism: Binatia bacterium (assembly GCA_036555515.1). Taxonomy (GTDB): domain Bacteria; phylum Desulfobacterota; class Binatia; order UBA9968; family UBA9968; genus DATACQ01. The sequence goes on along the minus strand of DATBLC010000157.1, from coordinate 12,251 downwards.
CCAATCTCGCGATGTGCGCTTTGGGGACCGACACGTCCGGCTCCGTGCGCTTTCCTTCGGCATGCTGCAATCTAGTCGGCGTGGTTGCGACGCAGGGGCTGGTGAGCCGACACGGCATTGTTCCGTTGTCGTTCTCGAGAGATCGCGGTGGCCCGCTCTGTCGAAGCGTTCAAGACGCGGCCGTGATGCTGGAAGTACTCGCCGGCTACGATCCCAAAGATCCGGTCACGGCAGCTTGCACCACGCAGCCGAAAGTGTCGTACACGCGCTTTGTCGCCGGCGGAGGACTGCACGGCAAAAGGCTCGGTGTGCTGCGAGATTTTATGATCGAAGCGAGTCGCGCCGATAGAGACAGCATTCGAGTCGCCAACGAGGCCATTGCCGACATGAAGAAGGCCGGTGCGGTGATTGTCGATCCGGTGAATGTCGATAAAGTCATCGCCGATCTGCTCCCCTACCTCGAGCCCGGTTGGCTGCTGAGTAATTTCCCCAATGCCTTCCCGGAAACTGTCCATCCCGTTGATCACATCGTTTCAATGGCGTTCGATCACAAGCTCGTTCCGACCGGGGCGCGCGGGGTGAACTTGCGCATGCTTGCGGCGCAACCACGCGGCAACGAGGCCCGCTACGCGATCAACCGCTACTTGCGCGCGCGCGGCGATGCGAAATTTAGAAGTATTCAAGATATGTTTGCGATGCCGATGTTTTCCGGCAGCCTCGATAACCTGAAAAGGGCGTTCAGCGACGGCGCGAAAACTTTGGATACGCCGGCGCAAAGAGATCATCTGCTTAGAATGCAAACGCTACGACAGATCATCATGCAAGTGATGGCGGAAAATAACCTCGACGCATTGGTTTACGCATACACGACTATCCCGGCGCACCTTATCTTGCCGAATCGCTTGGCTAAAACTCTCGAGACGCGCACCGAGCCGAGAAACTTGAAAGCAGGGACGGTGATGTCCGATCCCATCGTAGTCCCTGGGGAGCCGATACTGAAAACCGATCTCGACACGTACCGGGGTTCGGGTTCGAGTTGGGCGGTCAATCTGAGCCCGGAGACTGGATTTCCAGCCATTGTCGTGCCCGCCGGCTTTACCTCAGAAGTGTATGATCGCGTGCCAGACGACCATGATCCGAATGGCAGCAGGTTAGAAGGGCCGAAGCAAGTACAGCTTCCGGTGGCCTTGGAATTTCTCGGGCGGCCCTTCGATGAGGTAAAGCTGTTCGAGATCGCGTCTGCGTATGAGAAACTCAGACGACATCGCCGTCCCCCCGCGGCATTTGGCCGGCTTCGCGGTGAGCCGTAAAAAAGGGCGCAGCAAGAAGGGTGATCGTTGCTAAAACCAAACTAACATGGGCGCTTACTCCGCGTTCCAGTCACCCTGGCTCTGACCACCGATAAGCGTTGATTCTAAACGCGCCCACTTGCTCAGATAGATCGATCCAAGTGCCGCAGATGCTGCGCGCCGGTCCATGCATTTTTTAACGCGCGGCGGGTATTTTGAGAATTTTCCCCGGAGCGATTTCCTGGTTCAGCTCCACCTGATTTAAAATCGCGATGTCTTCGCCCGTGAAAGGCGCGGGCAAGTTTCTCGGAATTAAATCCCGAGATGGCGCCGGTCGGGAGACGGGTTGCAGCGCCAGCCGAACCGGCTGCCTGTTCAAGATTCGGGGATCTTGAGTTTCACCGAAGCCTTGCATGGTTTGCAGAAACGCGCCGCGAAAAACGCCGAAGGCCGACGGCGCCGTGTACCCAATGAAATGGTAGATGCCGCCGCGGTATTCAACGAAGTAAGCCATCAACCTGACGACCTGTCCGTTCTGCTGCTGTGCATCCGCAATGACGACGTATGCCGGAAATCCATTGGAGCGCATCGGTCCGCGTTCCAGGACTCTGAGTCCCGGCTGTCCGAGGAATTTGCCAGCGACGGCCTGCAGCGATTTCTCTCCGCTCGAGGTGAAGCCCAAAAGCGCGCGGTTCTGGCTTTCAACCATAATGACCTGCGTGGGTTGGTTGATGACTTTAAAACCCCGCGGTACGGGAAAGCGAAAGCGCAAATCGGGGTGATAAAAGACGTTGCCCTCGACAAAGCCTTGGCGTGGATCTTCGCCGACAATCAAGCCTTCAATCGCGTTAAGAAATTGGCGCTCAGCCGGCGCTCCCTTGGCGCGCGGCTGGGCTTCGGTCAATTCACGAATGCGTTGACTACGGTCACCAGGATCAGGATGGGTAGCGAGAAAACTCGGCATCCCTTGTCCTTCCTTTTCCTGTATACGATTGAGCGTTTGAAAAAGCCCTACCACCGCGCGCGAGTCGTAGCCGGCGCCGGAGCTGTATTCGACGCCCAATTTATCCGCTTCTAGCTCATCCCCACGGCTGTAGCGAAGAAAAATCAGTTGCGCAGCCATGCTACCGAGATTGAGAAGATCTTGAGCGGGAAGACCGAATCCTTGGCCGAGCAAGGCACCGCCAAGAAGCAGTCCTTGGCCGATCTGTTGCTGCCAAGCCTGGCGCGCCGCGTGGCGAGCGGCGATATGGCCGATCTCGTGCGCCAGGACGGAGGCAAGCTGGTCTTCGTTATTTAAATGGGCGAGCATCCCGCGGGTGATATAGATGTAGCCGCCGGGCAGAGCCATGGCGTTGATGATCGGACTGTCGAGCACGCCGAAGGTAATCGGAGTTCTGCGAATCTGCTCGTCTATCTCAGGGCGGCGGAGGTGACTGGTTGCGACGACCCGATTGCCGACTTCTGTGACGTAGCGTGCAATTTTAGCATCGCGGTAAACGCCGAATAGGGCCGCAACTTCTTTGCTCACTTGTTTGCCGATTTCGGCTTCCTGTTGCCAGGTGTAGCCGAGATAGCGTTTTTCCCCGGTAGCGGGAACGATATCGCTGACGCAACTGTAGGCGAGCACGGCGCTCAGCAGAAGCGACAATGCTGTGAATATGACCTTGGTATTCATGGTAAGCCGGCGCCCAACGACGAATGATTGGTGTACGTCAATTCGGTCATGGTTTCCTCCCTTTTGCTCCGGCATCGCCGCCGCGCCGTTTGCAGTCGTGACACTTCCAGTCTAGCAAAACCGAATCCTAAAGGAATGCATGATCGAAGCAATGGTTCACCGTCGAGAATGGGCCGAACAGTTGGTCAGCCAGAAGTCCGTCGAGAAGCCGTCGGCAAAAAGCCGCCGTTGCCGGCCTGCTTCGACACCGCTTCGTTAACAAGCTGGAGAAAGAAGAGTTTTTCAAGAAGCTGTGGTAATAGCCGCGGGCCACGGTTCGCCTCGTTGGGTGCGGTGATTCAGCTCTGCTTACGGGCAAGTTTACGGCCTGGAAGACGCCCTGGTATACAGTGAGGCACCGAAACCAAAATTGAAGCCTGATAGTAATGATCGGCTTGACGCCGCTGTTTCCACGGGCGTATAGTCCCGGAAAATTCGCAGTGCTCACGCCGGGCGATTGTCAGGAAAGGAGATTTGCTCATGCTCACTGCCAAACAAAAATCGCCGCGCACCTACCGCATTGTCGGCCCGCAACAACAAATTGACGAGCGTGACACGCCTCATCCCAGGGTTGATCGCGGCCTGCTCGGCGAAAAACTCAAGAACTGGCGCAAAAGCCGCTTTGGCGAGGATCCGTTCAAGCGGGTATTTGGCGGCGGTGGCAGCGAGGGGAATCCGTATAATTCCTTTCAGGCGATTATGAAAGACATTCCCGACGGTCCGGTGAATCCGAAGCAGACTCCGGTCGCCGACAAGGCCGAGATGGCGCGCAACATCAAAGAGATCGCGCGCTTCTTCGGCGCCGACGTGGCCGGCATTACCTATCTCGACCAGGCTTACGTCTATTCGCGCCGCGCCAAGGCTGATCCCGCAACCGGGGCGAAAGTCGGCGATCCAATAGATCTACCGCACAAATATGCCATCTGTTTGGGTTTCGAGAGCGACTACGAAAAATTCCTCACCAATAACAGCCGCATCTCCGACGCCGAATACGGGCTTGGCAATCTCCACACCATCCAACCCACGTTTCTCATCGCGGCCTACATCCGCGAGATGGGATATCCAGCGCGCGCTCACTACTACGGCAGAGGCGAAGTCAATCCGATCCCGCTGGCCGTGAACGCCGGGCTCGGCGAACTGGGGCGCCACGGCATGTTGATTCACGAGGACTACGGTTCTCGCCTCCATCTCGCCGTCGTCACCACCGATTTACCCATGGATGTCGATCAGCCGGTGGACATCGGCGTCGAAGAGGTTTGCAGGTATTGCAAGAAGTGCGCTCGCACCTGCCCGTCGCATAGCATCAGCTTCGGCGGCAAGGAGATTCACAACGGCGTCGAACGCTATCGCATCAACGTCGACACCTGCTACAAGTACCGCTTGGCGTCGCGAGGCCAGTGGTCGAATTGCGTAATGTGCGTGACCTCTTGCTGCTACAATAAACCTAAAGCGTGGTGGCATACCCTCGCGGTGAAATCGATCAAATGGACCCCGATCCCCCTGCGCGTGCTCGTCATCAAGCCGTTGCTCTGGATCGACGACCTGTTCTGGGGTAAGCGGCCGTGGAAACATATGAAGTGGCTGAATTACGACAACGCGCCGGAGCCGATGTACTGCTCGATTCCAGGCTGCACGGCGAAACATGCCAACCTGCAGCACAAAAAGCTGCATGTGGCATAAGCCGTCTCGTCGAGACAGGCTCTAAATTCGCGCCGAGGATTTGGTCAGGACGATACCCCCGGCGAAGTTCGCCGACCTAGTCAAATCTGCGACTAATCTTTTGGCGCGGTGCCGCCAGCCTTGATTTCTTGGCCTTGGGGACCGAAGCGGGAATTGGCGTAGGTTTCCCCCCTGCTGCCCAAGAACACATAGCCCGTGTGGCTTGGCGCTTCCTGTTGATAATATTGACCCTTGGGAATTACGAGCAACACGCCCGGAGTAATCGACTGCCTCGTCCCATCCGGGAAGTTTATGTAGCATTCTCCTTCGAGGCCGTAGAAGGCCTGATCGGCCGTATGCCGGTGCATCGGTCCCTTGTCGCCCGGAACGCTGTGGTGAATCCAGACGTGAAATTCGTCGGAATTGAAAAGCAGTCTTTCATGCTTGCCGGCTCCCGCCCCCTTTAACGCCGGGTGGTGATTAACGTCAATACGCTTAGCGGGCATAAGAACCTCCACTATTTTATTTATCGCAGTGCCGGTCTGTCGGAAGATCAGGTTCCGGTTATTGTGCGTGAAAATCTGCTTTGGCCGATAGGTGCCTTACCGATACGCCAAAGCCAACATTCGTGTCAACTGGGAATCCCTTTATTCCGTGTCGGCCTATTACATGCCCTGGTCAAGGCCCAACACCCGCGCTGGAACCGCCTGGGCCATCATTTTTACTTCTTCCGGGCTCATCCCATGAAATAGCAGCTGCCCGACGAAAGCTCGGAATGCCTCGGCGGGGACGGGGCCGAAAGCCTGGCCGCCGTCTACCGTCATGGCGCAATGCTGCACGCCGACCGCGCGCGCCGCTTCGATGAGTGGCCTTGCGTCCTGGCCGGCGCGATAGACCAACTCGACCACCGCTCCCTGTCTCGCCATGCGTTTGCGATCTTCCAGAGAGATTTCGTCGCGCACGTGGCTGATGACTATTCTCTGTATCCCGCGCCGGTGCGCCTCCGCCACAAGCACCAAGTGCTCTTCAGGGGAAACGTGGCCGGTAGCGACGACCATGTCGTTGGCTTTTGCGATGTCGAGAATCTCGTGCATCTCCGGCAGCAGCTCGCCGCGTTCATCGATTATGGCGATTCCCGAACGGCCTCTAAGGCCCACAGGAGTGCGACCCGCCGCGCCGCCGCGCCGTCCGGAGGCGTGATGAAGGGCATTCCAAGTGGGAGCAAAAAGAACTTTGCAGCCGATTTTTGCTCCAACCTCCACGGCGAACGGGTTCAGACCGCCGATGGAATAATTCAGAACGACGGTTCCGAAAAGCGCCACGTCGGGGACAAGAGGCTGAATGGTGCGCGCCAAAGCCCCGGTGGGCCAGTGGTGGCTCTTGATGACGATGGCGCGCATGCCCGCATCCCTGGCCTGACGCGCCGTGCCCAAGCCGTCCAGACGGCGGGCCACTCCAAGATCAGCCGCCGGAGGCATATCCGGCCCGAAGTGGACATGCATATCTATGGCTCCGTGCATCACCTCGTCAATCACCGAGCTAAAATTTTCTTGTGTGAGCATGGCCTCTCCTTCCGCTCCAAAGTCGCTGCCGTGAAGCATCAATCGCACGAAGCAAATATTTTCTCCTCCTTAGCAGATTTCGGCCCTCCGCAAAATGGTTAAAGCGAAACAGACCGTGGGTTTAGTATTTCAGGTTATCAACCTAGTTTGAGCGGATTACGCGGCATAGCGGCTTCTCCGGCGCTTCGGTGACATTTGCGGATTTGCGCAATTGAGCAAACATGCCGAAACGACGGCAGTGCGCCGCGGACTGGCGACGAGAAGCTGGCCAGGATTTGCGCGACACATATATATATAAGGATACGGGGTTCCAGACGCACTACAGGTAAGCCGAGGAAACTTTTAGGAACTCTTGAGTCATTTTGCGGGATCGAGAGAGCAAACCCTGAAAAGACCCCTTTCTCGCCAGGGAAACTGTCGACGAACTGTGCCGCCGCATTGACTAAGAGTCGCGCTATTTGCCCCCTCTCGAGCAACTTGTGCTCAGCCCACAATGGGGCTTTGCCTCCAGCCATATTAGGGCCGCTGCGGTGTCAAGAAACCCCCTAAGTCGCTTTTTTTGTAGGTGAGCTTCGAGGCCGTGCCAACCACCGACCAGTTCATCCAAACGAAACCCAGGTTGATCCATGGATTCAGGCGTGCCGTGCTCAAAGCCCTGCGCCTAGTCAGGCACAACCCCGCGATTTCAGGTCCGAGATCCAGGATCCAAGGACGAGCGCTCGTGATGAAGCGGTTTGGAGGTTTGGATGAGGGGTTCGTGAGCCGCGATCCCAGAGCGATCAAAGAAGAGATCGAGACCGAACCAAGATCCCAACGTGGTTTCATGGTTTCAGGATCTCGCGATGGTAAGTACTAAGGGTTTTTCATATGAACGGCATGACTGACGCTCAAAAAGGTGTTATCGGAGGTATCGGAAATAATGAAGAAGGCAAAAAGGAAAATTCCGCGGTTAACAAGCGCTGCCACCGATGAAGAGATCATCCGCTGGACAAAATCACATGACGTGTTTGATCGTCTGGAATCAGGCGTTTCTGAAGTCATTGCGGATCACAGCGACCTGAACGAGGTTCTTCGCGACGCGATTTTCCAGGATAATACTGCGCAACTGAATATGCGCCTGCCACCGGCCATGAAGGCGGTGCTCAGCAAGCTTGCGCGCCAGCGTACGACAGACGCAACGACGCTTGCCCGTATATGGTTAGCCGAGCGTTTGGAGCAGGAACTAAAGCCGGGGTAACGAATCGTATCCAGTGCTGCTGAGCGATAGATGACGTCCTTACCTCTGACGATCGGAATCGGATAAGCGCGAGAAACGATCGATCGGCCTATCTCGGGAGAACTCACCCCGAACGTGTCAATATTAAAATTCAAGACACGACTATTTACTTCCTCCTAGCCAAAGATCAGCAGTGTATCGAATGATCCAAAGCATCGACGCTGAAGCGCTAAGCTCGCCGACGCTACTCCGTCCGTCCTCGATTTGTCTTTCCCACTGCCGCTTTACCCAGCTCAACGGAGTTTTCCTAAAAAGGATAGAAAAGGGGTCTTTACTTTTGACAACTGTTGAACAGGTGCAGCACAGCGGGATTGAAATTTTTATTTTGTCAGCCCGAACAATGGGATCAGGGTAATATCCCGCCGGCCACAACATTTGTTGAATTATGTTAAATTGTTTGAATCGATGCCAAAGCCGGATTTGCCCATCTTCGAGATCGAGCAGGAATTGCTCGAAACTCTGAGCACGCAAAAGCGATTGATTATAACCGCGCCCACCGGCTCGGGCAAATCAACTCAAGTGCCGCAGATGCTGCTCGACGGTGGATTGCTGGGCGATGGCCAAGTAACGGTTTTGCAGCCGCGCCGGCTGCCGACCCGCATGCTCGCGGCGTGGGTCGCGCAAGCTCGAGGCGTAAGACTCGGCGGCGAAGTGGGCTACCAGATGCGGTTGGATAACGTCACCTCTGGCGCCACGCGTATCCGTTACGTCACTGAAGGCGTGCTATTGCGCCAGATGCTGGCCGATCCCGAGTTGCAGGGTATTAGCGCGATCCTGTTCGACGAATTTCACGAACGGCATCTCTACGGCGACATCACGCTGGCCCGCGCGCTGCAAATTCAGGAATCGGCGCGGCCCGATCTCATCATCGTGGTCCTGTCGGCCACCTTGGATGTCGCCCAAGTGACGTTGGTCAAGAACTATCTGCATCCCTGCGCGCTGTTGTCGTCGCAGGGAAGGGCTTACCCCGTTGTCATTGAATATCTATCCAGACCTGCGGGGGACGGGCCAGTCTGGGAACTTGCGGTCAGAGAACTCCAGCGACTGGTGCGGCAGTATCCCCAGGGCGACGCCCTGGTTTTCATGGCCGGGGCGTATGAGATTACGCGCGCCGTGCAGAGGGCGCGCGATACGCTGGGCCACGAGTTCGCGGTCTTTCCCCTGCACGGCGAATTGGCGCCGGTCGATCAAGACGCGGCGGTGGCCCGCTATGACCGGCGCAAAATCGTTGTCGCCACTAACGTTGCGGAAACCTCGCTCACCATCGACGGCGTCCGGCTAGTGATCGACAGCGGTTTGGCGCGTATTCCCCGCCACGACCCGTATCGCGGCATCAACACCTTACTCGTAGAAAAGATTAGCCGCGCCGCAGCCGACCAGCGCGCTGGCCGCGCCGGGCGCACCGCGCCCGGACACTGCCTGCGTCTGTGGACCGCGCACGACCAGAGCGCTCGTCCCGCCCAGGAACTTTCCGAAGTGAAACGGCTGGATCTCGCGGAAGTAGTCCTCACGCTCAAGGCGAGTGGCGTGACTGACGTGAAACCATTTCGCTGGCTGGAAGACCCCGACCCGCGCGCGCTGGAACGCGCCGAGACGCTACTCGCCGACTTGGCGGCCATTGACGGCGCGACGGGCGAAATCACCGCGCTCGGAAGACGCATGCTCGCATTTCCGGCCCATCCACGTTACGCGCGCATGCTGCTGGCCGCTCACGACTATGGCTGCGTGCGGCCGGTCGCGTTGATCGCCGCACTGACGCAAGGGCGAGACCTGCTCGCGCGCCGGCAAGTAAAACAAATTGACGACCCGCGCGACGGTGCGGAAACAGCGTCGGATTTTTTTGTGCTGATGCGCGCCTGGCGCTACGCCGAGCGCCACGAATATCGCGATGAGAACTGCCGCCAAGTGGGCGTTCGCGCTCAAGCCGCGCGTCAGGTTGGGCCGCTATTCGAGCAATTCTTGAAAATCGCCGCGGCCGAGGGCATGGACATTCGCGAGAAGCCTGTCGCGCAAGATGTCAAAGAGGCCGTGCAGCGTTGCGTGCTGCTTGGGTTTTCTGATCATCTCGCCAGGCTTCTCGACCCCGGCACGCGACGTTGCGAACTGGTCCATGGCCGGCGCGGCGTCCTGGCCGGCGAGAGCGTCGTAAAAACGCCGCTCTTCGTCGTCTCCGAGGTCCGCGAGGTAGAAAGCGGCGGCGGCAGAAACCGAAACTTGAATGTCGTCCTGAATCTGGCCACGGCGGTCAATGAGCCGTGGTTGCGCGAACTCTTTCCACAGGACTTCAAGGAAGTCCGTGCGGTTGCCTACGACTCGAAATTGCGCCGCGTTGTTGCCCGGCAGGAGACGCGATTCCGCGATCTGGTTCTGGAAGAGAACCTTTCCGACAAGCCACCGGCTGACCAAGCGGGCGGGATCCTGGCGCGCGAAGTTGCCGCCGGCCGCTGTGCCCTGGATAACTGGAACGAAGCGGTGGAGCAATGGATACTGCGCGTCAATCGGTTGCGCGAATGGATGCCAGAGCTGGCGTTGCCCGCCATCGGGGAAGATGATCGAAACGCCATCATTGAGCACATTTGCCACGGCGCGTTAAGCTATAATGAAATCAAAAATCGACCGGTATTGCCCGTCGTTAAGTCGTGGCTGTCCCGGCAGCAACAGGCTTGGATAGAAGAGTATGCGCCCGATAGGATCGAGTTGTCTCGCCGCCGAAACGTAAAGGTTGTCTATTCCGCAGACGGACCGCCGACGATTGCGGCACGCATCCAGGATTTATACGCCATCAAAGAAGCGCTCCGAATCGCCAATCGCCGCGTCGCCGTCTGCATCCAGGTGCTCGCGCCAAATAACCGCCCGGTGCAGATTACCGAGAACCTGGCGATCTTCTGGCGTGAAATCTATCCGAAGCTCAAACAGGAACTGCAGCGCCGATATCCGAAGCATGAATGGCGCTGATGCACTTTTCATGATGCAGTTCCGCAACACTTGCTCGGCGACAGCGTCCCAACTCTGAGCCATCAGCCAACGTCGCGATTCCACCGCCGTCATCTTCACAAGTTAATCGTAGTTTTAGCGCTGGCATGGCACTTGCTCACTTAGGACAGCAAATATTTTCTGAGAAAGGAGTCTTTATGAAACGAAAAAAATCGATTCTTACTTCCGTTCTTTTATCGGGAAGCATCGGTTTAGGCGCCCACACGCTATTTGCCCAAGCAACTCCTGGGCAGAGACCGGGACCTGAACTGCCGGGGCAAACACAGCCAACCATTCCCGGGCAACCGGCGCCGGGACTGCCGCAAACTGAGCCGCTCCCGGGAAGTCCAGGAACTATCCCAGAGCAGATGCAACCTCGGAATGCTCCCAGCGGTGAAGATATGGTTATCTCCGCGGAGAACATCAAGAAGGCACAGGAGGCGCTAAAATCCAAAGGCCTGGACCCCGGGCCGACGACCGGCCGAATGGATCCTAAGACTCAGCAGGCTCTGAGTGAATTTCAAAAGGCGAACGATTTGCCCGCCACCGGAGTCCTTGACAAAAAGACTGCCGAGAAACTTGGCGTGATGTTGAACGATCACAAAGGCGCTGAACCACGGCAGGAAAGGCAAGAAAAAATCAGCCCGGATGTCAAGTAGGCCGGCGGGAGATTCTACACGGTGCCGTTTGGCGATCTTCGTTTGAAACGGGCGACGAGCTTCGCTTTGCGGCTGTTATCGGTTCTGAGTATTCGGCAGTGGCCAGTTCAGCCATTCGGCGATGCCGCGGCCCATGATCCACTCCAGTTCGGTAGCGCTGAGGGATTTCATCTCTTCGGTGAACAGCGTTACCACTTGTTTATAGGGGCAGGGAAGATGCGAAAGATCGGTGCCCCAGAAACAACGTTGCGGCCCGAAGGCGTCGACCACGCGGCGAACCAGAGGGTGCAGCGTCGGAAACGGATACGGCTCGTCTGTATAACAAGGCAATGCGGAAACCTTGACGGCGACGTTTTTTAGCCGGGCAAACTTGAGTATCTCGGTAACGGCGGGCTCCAGTGATCTTCCGCGCAGCGCGGAACTGAGTCCCATATGATCGACAATCAAGCGCAGCCCGGGATGGCACTCGGCGATTAGATAGAGCTTCTGCACGTCGTTGGGCGCAAAGGCCATCACGGGAACATCGTGGCGCTCGGCGGCGCCCCAAAACCAGTCCGCGGTGCCGTCGACAAGCCATTGCCGGGTGTTCTCCTGATTGAAAACCAGGCGAATGCCGAGCATGTAAGTCTGGCTCATCCAGGTGGCCATCCGCGCGCGGCTTTCCGGTTTCTGAATCGCCAGTTTTCCCATCACACGGAATCGATCCGGGTGTAAGCGCGCGGCTTCAAGGGAAGTGTCGTTACGGTCCGCTTCCCAGGTCGGCGGCACGAGCACGCAGCGCTCTACCCCTGCGCCGTTCATCTCGCGTAAAAGTTCTTCGTGGCCCAATGGTACCGGACGGTGCGGCACTGACGCATTTTCCGTCGCGTAAGGTTTATCCACCGTTTCCGGCGCCCAGATGTGAACTTGGGAGTCGATGATTATCATAGTGGCTAAAACTCCTTGGAAGAGGCAACAGGCATTACGCAATAGACAATAGTTATTAAGGAGTCCACAATTGAGTAACCAAACAGCGACCGAGGGGTGAGACCTGGAGAGCGCGGGCACAGGAGCGCAAAGGTTGTTTTCAGGCCCTGCCGGCGGGCATTTCCACCTATGGAGAGGACGGGGTGGTGG